>JALOQS010000263.1 GCA_025459355.1 Pirellula sp. | reverse complement strand
AGCGTTTCCCTAAAGGAGAAATTCGGCCGGGACGTAGTCTCGACGCGGGGCGCAACGAGCCAAAGATTGAGTAAAGATATTCCCAAAAGGAAATGAGCATGGTTTACAAGTTTAGTTTACCTGTACTGTTGATCGCCGGATGGTTTTTGTCTGGTTTTTCTGGCTTCCCAAGCACTAGTACACCTTCGGATGAGTGTTTAGCAAACATCTTTGGCCAAGCGCCAGGGCAGAAGTGCATCCGAACCACAGCTTGCACTGTTTGGGGTAACTGCAAACCAAAGTCCACCGTTATCAACGAGATAACGGTTTGGGGGTGTACGGGAACCGGTGGAAAACCGGGTACGCCTCACCAGTGCGTTGATTCGGGTCAGGCTAGTGGCGGGGCATCTGTTGGCAACCGCAACGATTGTACATGAGTAGAGCGGTGTAATGGTCCCGAGTTACACGAAAGATGTAAGCAGATATCTTTAACAACTCAATATCCTGCTTCACAAGACGCAGGATTTCTCGTCTTCGATCGTTCGACATTTAGGCCGCTCGGATTTTTCTTTTTAGAACCATGTCATTAAAACTGCGTCACATCATTAATCATCGTCGTTATGCTCTCCTTCCGGCGTTTTGTCTCGCGTGCTTTTTTTATATGATCGGTGACAACGTCGCATCGGGACAACTCGAACTGGAAAATGCCATTTCGGTGATCGAACAATTCGAGTCGAAGGTGGGAGCGTTGCGTTATCGTGCACGCCTACTCGCTGGCTTGACACGCGAAGAAAACGGAAAATGGAAAAGGCTGGAGATACCGAGGACCGATGACGTGCCTAAGATCCCAGAAGGTCAAATCGGATCATATTTCTCCGAAAACGAGGTTGTTTTCGATCTTAAAACGAATCGGTACATGACATCCGCTACAAGGTTGTCAAAGTCAGCGGTAAAAGCTGATGGATCACGGAATGATATATTTTCTTTCATCTTCACGAAAGAGCGTTACTCTGGTGGCCCAGAGGTTTTTAAGTATGAGAAATCGCTGGAGATGAGATTCGGTACTGCTCCAGACTCACTGAGTTCCGTTTCACCCTGGAAGAAGATGGACGGAGTGGAGTCAAAAAAAACAGGATTGATCGCACCAAGTTCACAAGAATTGCACTTAATGGGTAGCGAAGCTCTAAGCAAATTCCAAAGAGATTGGGGAATCGGATTCGTTGCTTGTGTCGCACAGACTCGTTTCAGTCCACCTACTCGTTTATCTGAATATTTGCGGTCAAGAGCCTTGGAAGGTGATTTTGTTTCCATTCGCGAACGGGACGCTCTGTGGGAAATCTACTGTCTCGTCCACAGTTCGAAAGTCCCTCATGCCGTTAAGATTTTTTTTAATCCAATTCGAGGTCATATCGACAGGATTGAATTTGGCGGTTGTTCTGATTGCTCAAAACCTGATCCTGACGATTGGTGGATTGAGGATCTGATTTTGTACCAATACGGATCCGAGTGGAGGCTTCCAGAGGTAGGAATGTACATAAATCTTACTCGAGCGTATCAAGTCGGTACCGAGCGACCTGTTACGCAAATTACCTATTCAAACCAGGAGTTCGATGTTGCGGAAAGTCCCAACTTGTTTGAGATAGAGTTCAAGCCAGGCGTTGAGGTTAGCGACCACATCTCGAAGTCAGTATATGTTGTGGGTCAAGGGACGGAAGCCGACGTAGAGTCAGCCTTGAAGTTTATGCAATTACATGGATTGGCTGCCGACGCGGAATCGCAGAGTGATTCTAAAGGACGGGGGAAGATTATTTTGGTACTCATGGGTGCTGCTGTTGTCGTCGTTTTTATCCTGAAGTGGTATCGGCGAGGAGGCGGAGTCACGTCTGCACTTATCCTGCTTATGCTCACATCGCTGCCAGTCGCCAATGCCAAACCAATTGAGGCCGATGCATCTAGCGAGAAGACAAGCATTCGCCAGTGCGGTCAAATGGTTGCCGTCGCATGTTGTGGATACTTTAATGTTCCAGTGGACATAAATACGATCAAAGATGGTTTGGTTCCCGGCAACACCCTTTGCATTGTTTGTAGAGTACTCGATGGAACCGGACATTTTCTCATAGTTGCAAAGAAGCCGGATGCTATATCTCCAGTAGTCATTGATGTTCTTTCCTCAGTTGTGCCCATTGAAGAAGCTCTTTCTGATGACGACCTCAACGGAAGCAACGGCGCTGTGCTGTTGGTGTCACGTGCGATAGCGAAAAGTATAGAACCACTCGCTATCACTCCCATTTTGGATTTAGGGAAGGTAGTCGTCGACGATTCATCGCTGGCACCAAATCTCGATAAGGTTTTGTCAATTGCAAATAGAAGCGATAGGGCTATGGCGTTTGACATTGAGAGTTCTTGCGGGTGTATGACATTGAGTCGTTATCATGGGATTGTATTGCCAAAAAGCACAGAGAGAATAGACGTTATCATCTCGAGGTCGGGTTGGGGATTCGGCGACGTGACGCGGCCAACTTTGATCCGAGATTCGTTCGGCCGATCTCAAAGCGTATTTATTACTGGTTCTGGACTAAAGAAAGATACGAAAGACCAGAATCTAACGGTTTCTAAGTCAAGTGTCGTCGCTTCCGTTGGACGGTATGACTGTTTGGAATCGGTGAAGACAACACGACAGTCTTTCTCCGTCCATGGTTCACCTCAATCTCTTGATAACCTTACCGTAAAATGCAACTCAGACTGGATTGAAATTGACCGAAAGAATCTTGATGACCAAACCGTTGACATTGGTGTGCAAATCAGTCCGACTCTAGAACTTTTTGAGTGTTTGTCGAAATCTGGACGTCAATGTCAGGAAGGCCAAATCAGGCTCTACGAGATTATGGTGAAGGCACCATGGGGGGTTGAGACGATATCTGTTCCGGTTTCGCTTGCAAGATGGGAAAAGATGTAGTCGGTTCGTAGTGGAATCCCAGGGGCTTGCTTCTCATCCCAACTCCAATCATGTCTAATCTTGATTGCCGACGGGACAGGGGAGGGAAAGTGCTCTGCATCGTTACGGAACGTAGTTTACAGACTTCCGTTCTCCACGAACTGGCAAGAAACGGCTCGTGTCGCTAAAACCCGAGCGTGCGCTATCACAAAAACTCTTTAACAAAGCGATTCACTTGACTTATGATCGGCCATTTTATCGGACGCGTCGAGCGCGATCGATCTGCGGAATCAATCTCAGTTCTCGATCGATATGCCGTGCTGATTGCTATCGGGCTCAACGTCGTAATGGTGCTCGTTTTAGCCCGTCAAGCGATATTGTCATCACCGCTAATCGATGAAACAGCGCATTTTGCTAGCGGAGTCGTATTGGCAAAGCATGGCGATCCCGGCTTCTTCCGAGTCAATCCACCCGTTAGTCGGTGGATGACTGCGATCGCCATTCCTTTCATGCCATCGATCCAATTACCTGCAATTGTCGATTCGTCGCTACACGGGAACAAAATTCGCAAGGAATATGATTTAGGAAGTCAGATGATTGCTAAAAATCAGCATACGTATCGGACCTCATTGCTAATAGCACGACTATTTCGAATTCCAGTGATATTGCTCGGATCCTACTTTTTGTGGTTGTTTTGTGCAGAATTGGGATTTCAGACTAGCTTACTTGTACAGGCTTTCTGGTGCACGTCACCACTTATTCTTGGTCACGGTTGGGTAGTTTCTGCGGACGCTCCTGCAGGTGTATCGATGACGATTATCTTATGGACAACAAAACAATTGATTCTCAGAATTTCGTTTTGGACCGTTACCATATCTGGGATAGCATGGGGTATCGCCATCGGAACAAAGTTCACTTTTGCGCCGCTATATATTGCATTTCCTTTGATTATAATTGTTCTTCTGAAGTGTTCGGGGCGGCCGTTCAGATTTCCCTTAATTTCTTCCTGTTTTCTTGGGCATGCATTGATTGCATGCTTGGTATTAAATGCACTCTATTTCCTCAAAGAGCCATTTATACCGTTCGGACACCACGAGTTCCGCAGTAGTCTATTTCGAGACTTCCGATTCGATCGCGCGCCAATGGCTTCTTCATTTCACTCTTTAATGTCTGCCGTTCCATCGCCATTCCCTCGGCTATTTCTAGAAGGCGTTGATCAACAGTTTACGGATATGGAAATCCCAAAGGGTGCCTATTTGCTCGGGAATCGCTATGAAGGATCGTTGCCATGGTTCTTTCTCGTTGGTTTTTGGGCAAAAGAGCAGCCGGCGATCCTGATATCTGTAATCGTTGGAATCTTGTTTGCCATTGGATTCTGGGTAAGGAATGCGTGGGCAGGCAATCGTGATGACATGAGTCTAAATACCCATTTGATGACACGCCCGTGTCGAGATGCGATCCTACTGTGCAGTCTATTTCTTGTTGCCGTGGCTGTACTATTCGCTTGCCAGGATACACTTGTTTGGAATATTCGCTATCTCATACCTGGACTGCCCTTGGTCTATTTGACTCTGGCATCCTGCATCACATCTTGTCGAATCAAAGAAGCCAGCGTAGGAGGACAGAAGTTCTCACTTTACAATGCACTTCTTGGTGCGATCGTGGTTCTCATCGTAGTTGATCTTCCAAGCAAATGGAATAATTCTTTCTCATACATCAATCCCCTTTTCGGTGGAAGCTATCGCAATCCAATGGTCTTGAACGACAGTAATTTTGATTATGGCCAAGATTTGTACTACGCAGAGTCTTGGCTCAAGAAAAGAGAATTTGCCGTTGAAGATCGCGCGATGGCATTTCGGCTTGTCATAGGGCAGTACCGAGAGTACCTCGATCCTTACTGTCGAGTCGCCGGCCGTAGGGAACTAGAACAAGCACTTGAAAACATTAGGCGTCGCAATCAAGTTTCTCGTCAGCACTCGATTAGAGTTCCGCTAATTGTTTCGCGAGGGCTCTATCACCCTGAACAGTCCGGCATGACTTTTAGTGATTTGCACCTAATGCAGGGTGGGTATTTCGATAAGAAGCTGTTAACGCAACTCCTTCAAAATACCCCAGACGAATGGATCACTCCAACAATTGTCGTTTACGATTGCGGTCGAAGTACAGAGTAATACAAAGCATTACTTTTGAAGCTCAATTCGAAAACGGTGCAATCGATCTTCAACACGACGATGTTACAGAAAAGAATGGGGCGTTCTGCTGCGGAACATCCGGGTTGGCGTCGAAGGTCTCACGTCGTAAATCTTTTTGCTCTATGTGTCTAAGTGGTCCCTGTGTTTCAAAAAAACTCATCCGCCCGAAGCGTCCTCGAAAAACTCGACGCGAACAACACTTTTCAAAGGGAAAAGAGGCTTTTGTTATTGAAGCCACAGAGTCGCGGAGGACACAAGAGAAAAAATCTTTCC
>JALOQS010000262.1 GCA_025459355.1 Pirellula sp. | reverse complement strand
GACGTCGCATGATCTGCGGCCGCACTTCCCAAGATAGCACGTGACTCCCAAGAACTACTGGCATGATAACATGATGTGTAGCGAGTCCCGAGCTGTAACGAATTCAATAACTTGAGCCACTCAGGATTCGCACGCAACGAATCAAAATCGGAGTCCAACAACGCATCGAGCGCCTCACGATACCCCACCGGAAGCCGTGCAGCGATCGCAATCAATCTTTCCATCGCTACCTTGGTAAACTCACCAACTCGATCCGATGATGCGATCGCTGCCAAGGAACGTAACAGAGCATCCATCTCCGCGATGGAACGGGCTTCAGTCGCAAGAAGCGATTCAAGTGCCACGCTGACCCGATCTAAATTCCCCTCCAACAGATCTATCCGAAGTCGCAAGAGCTCTACGTCTCGGGCCGGTAGTATGCTCTCTGTCGTAACTTCATCTAAAAGCGACTTCAGTTCCTCTAGCCGACCTAACTTTGCGAGCGTGCGACCTTTGAACCGATAAAAGGTTCGCTTGCGACTGGCCCGGTCTGCTTCTCTGAGTTGTTTCCAGTCATCCGGACGAATCTCATCGAGTGTTTCTAAAGCCCTATCCAGCTCGCCACATGCCGAAAGCCGGCTCGCCATTAAAACGAGATCCGCTGGGCTTCTCCTCTGCAATCGCAATGTTGTGAGATAATAGTTGTAGTACTCGGACCAACTCCTCGATCGGTCCATCGCTGGCAGTGTGTAGATTGCACGAATGTCAGTCTGCAGATAACCGGGATATAGATCGCCCATAGCGAATTCAAGTCGACTTGTTCGGGTCTGCTGCTCAACTCCCTCGGAATCTGGTCCCCACAAAGAATCGCTAAGCAATTCACCATTTGTAGCCAATCGAGTTTCGCCCCTTTGCTGAATCAAGCCTTCGATTTTCGCTTGTCGAGTTTGCTGAGCCATATCGAATTCCGTTTCACCAAGCAACAATACTTGTCGATTGGATAAATCCGGGGCCTGCCTCCAAACGGCGATCCATCGCGAATCGTCTGATTGGTCTCCGAGGTCTCGGCCTCGATAGCTTGAGAAGTCAACCAGCGCCCAGCCCTCCGATTGTTTTGAAGCGAACTGAGCTTTTAAGTCTTGGCTAGTTAGATTCACCGATACGATACTCTCGCTTGAGGAGGCTGTCCAAGTCGATGCTACATACGACTGACCATTATCTGCATAGTGTCTCATGGAATTCGGTGACAAACCAAGTGACTTCATAAGGCTCAAACACGAATCGATTTTGTCGAGCGGAATACGCTCTAACCATCCGCCAGCCTCGTAGACTTGACCATCGTACTCGCGCTCGACATCCAAAGCCTGCTGTGAAACCTGCCGCTCAGGCCGTGAAGAGGTTGATTCTTTCGCGAGTAAATCGCGAAGCTCGAGAGCGAAGTCTTGTGTTAACCGTCCTGCATCAACCAATGCCGGTATTGTGTCAACAGGAATCCAGGTCAATGCTCTCGACAAGCTCTTAGAATCACTCGATGCGAGCGCCGTAACGAGGACTGCAAAATTCTGTTTTACCAACGCTTGATCTTCGGAAGAACGCTTTTCATTCTCTTCGCCAATGGCAATCAACTCATTGACTAATTCGTTTTGAATCGGTCGAAAAAAATCAATCCAGAGAGGAAGCTGCACCGCGTTTTTACTTAATAGATTTTCACAGAGAGGTCGATAAAGCTGAATCCATGAGTCATGATTCGGATTGCGTGAGCAGAGCAAAGCCGCCAAAAAAATAGCCGATGAGCTGTTCCGCTCAAAAGCCGTCTTGGCTTTCGATGCTATCGTCTCATCCGATAGACCCGGTGATGATGCGAGAAAATCTAGATAGGATTTTCCGTGTCTCTCGTCTATCAATGATAAGTTATCGAGCACGGTCTCGCTCACGCCTGGATTTTGACGAACTTGTGCTAAGGAAACGCGGAACCGCCCGATTTCGTCTTTGGGTTCGATGTCATCTTCCGTCGACAGGGATGGCAGTTTAGGAATCACCCAATTTGCATGTGGCTGTATCGCTTCCAAAACGGTTACGACATCTTCCGATTGCACTTCTAAAAGCCTCGCAACAAGAGACCTCGACACTGCTTCTTTTCGCCAATACCAAGAACCTATCACCACGACCAGCGATAGCGAGATTACCACCGCACCGCGCGACAGAAAATTCCAACCCGCAGTATTCATCAACCGAGATTCGTTGAGAGACCACTTCTTCTTGGGAACGTACCAGCGGATGATGGCCCATTCTACAAATGAGGGCAATCGCTTCCTCGATGGTTTGGCATTCCACAACACGGATAACTCTCGAAGCTGTTCTGCTGCCCGCCCTTCCCGTGTGCTGGTGTTTTGCGACGCCAGCCATTTTCGAATGGTAGGTACCAGATAGTCGTGCGTTAGTTGATAGGCCGGATCTTTTGATGACGATAAAGACGAAGAGGTGACACTGACATTGGGATTGCTGCTGGGGGTGATCAATCTCACTTCGGTGTCAATCAAGTGCAAGAGACGCGACAATGTTTCCTCCGACGCAATCCCCGCGAGTCGCTCAAGCAATACACTCTGATGACATGCTTGTGGTTTGATGACCGTGTCATCTGCGGGTAGCAATTCACGCAGGATCTGCTTTACCACCTCCAGGTTTGTCCGCAGCATAGGGTGAGCGCTGGTCCCGGTCAGCCGCTCTTCGAGAAACGCGATGCCGAGCCCCTGAATTCCCCCCAACTCTCTGAGGGTCGCAGTAGTCCAAGGCTTGTTCTTGACCATTTCTGACAAGAGACAAATCTGCACAGGTTCTAATCGTCCGATACTGGCGAGTTCTTCGATGGCAGTATCGATGAAAGCCTCTTGGGCAACACTCGCAGGTTGACCAACCGTTCCGAAGGCTCGACCAAATGCGGCCAAAACTTTTCGTCCATGAGATACGCCAAAGGCCTCAATCGTTGCAAAGTTTTGATTCTGCAATAACGATTCGTCGAGCTGATCCATAAAGCTAGATAGCCCGAGCATAAAGTCGTCTCGTACTAGCAGCAGTGTTTGCACATTGGAACCATCGCATTGCCGAAGGGCTTCATGCAGTGAAGTGATCTCTGAACCACGATTCCAATTTAGCCATTGCTCGAATTGGTCGATCACCAACACGAGCTTTGGGCGATTCGGATTCCCTGACGAACGTATCCGTATCAACAATTCGCGTAGATTGGTCTCCGATCCAAATTGTGGGTACGCACGATGAATACCATTGACGAGATCGACTTCTAGATCGTTCGGTTTGGCTTCGACAAAAACGGCGTTGCACATATCCGACACCAGCGGCAAAACCCCCGCGCGAATCAAAGAGGATTTGCCACTGCCGCTCAACCCCATCAAGACCCCAATGCGAAATGTATGATTAGGGTCGCGATTGGAAATCCTTTGTACCCAGAAACTAATGCTTTCGGGAACTCCATTTCGATCGCGTGCTCCAGGGACCAAATAACGGAAAAAGTCTGAGTCATTTTGTGCGAAAGGCCTTAAACCGTGCGGCACAACACCAACCGTTTCGATATCGATCGATTGTTCTGTGCTTTGAACCTCCGTTGCCGAACCAGGGCTGAGAAAATTCGTAGCCGGGACAGGTACACTGAGCGAACCCAGACTTACCGATCGCCAGTGAGCCAAGTCATCTGCCATGTCAGACGCCGTGGAATAGCGATCGGAAACCTTTTTGGAAAGAGCCTTGAGGCAGACGCGCTCTAACTCTTTAGGAACCGATGAGTTGATTTGCCGAAGAGGCCGCACTTCCACACTTCTTATGCACTCCAAAAGCTCTTCCTGGTCTTTAGCGACGAATGGACGAGAGCCTGTCAACAATTCATAGAGCACCACCCCCAGACTATAGATGTCGGACCGACCATCGACACGATGTCCCTCATAGCGTGCTTGCTCAGGACTCATGTAGGCTGGAGTACCCACAAAACGGGCCCCTCGGCCATAAGTATTCTCGGCAAGAGCCAGACCGAAATCGACCAGGACGGCATCCCTGGATTCCGTCGTTAAAATGTTAGAGGGCTTTACATCGCGGTGCATCACGCCACGTCGATGCAAATAATCGAGCGCACCAGCCAATTGCGTTACAGCTTTTACCGAATCATCCAGCGACCAACCAGGCTCGGCAGATCGCTTGGTCAAATCCCCTCCTTCAATCAATTTGGAAACGATAAATGGCTGGCCAGAATCTGTTTTGCCAATATCGTAAACAGGAACAATGGAGGGATGGTCCAGTTTCGCAAGCACACGTGCTTCCTGTATCCATGCGTCGACCTGGGATGAAGATTGGAATTTTGTGAGGAGCTTAATCGCTACAAAGCGTTCCAACGATTCATCTTGAGCGCGGAAAACAACCCCAAAGGCCCCTTGCCCCAGCCGGTCGAGTAGAAGATAGCGGCCAATGCGGATAACAGCCTCGGCATCTGTCGAAAAGTCGGCGTCTTTCTTTTCCCGAGTTTGCCCACCACTTTGGACGTGAACAGTTGGATCGAGATCTTCTTCTGAAGTCATGCGGTGAGGCCGATCGTCAATAGGTGCGGGAGGTCGTGGTACTCGTTTAGTTCAAGCAATTCGAGTGATGCTGAACTATATTAGTGGTAAACGTCTTGCTTTCCTACTCAGTAGCAGTCCATTTTTGTTGTTAGTTTAGAGTTCAGGCAGACTTTTTTGCTACCAGTGTCCGCATGGCCACAAACAAGATGCGCAAAGATTGAAACGACGGAAAGCCAAACAAACCACAAGCCGGCTATTGCCGCTCGTTCCGAGTCTACACCTTAGGCCTGTCACTCGACAACGTTGTTTTGAAGGACGTCTCAATTCGATCAAAGAATCAATCGCATGCGAACGTATTCGAATCCCCGATTCGCAATACCAGCCTGCTGTGCGAGCAAAGGGATCGCAATACCAGCCCGCTGCGCAAGCATGGGATAGCACGCCAGTCAACGCCCCCGAAGCATTAGCCCCCCCCGCCCCTCAATCCCCCTAGGCCCCAATCGCATGCGTGGTCTTCGCGATTAGTGTCGATTAGTCTTCCCTTCTTTCTGATGTTTCAATAGCTAAAAGAATCGGGGTGAGTTTCGAGAAGCGGTCTTATCACTCGAAAGTTCGTCGTTCTCGTGATACAATCACTGGGAGTGTCCATTCCCATCTCCACCCCCTTGTTCATCCCCGAACGCCTATGTCCATGAAAATTGGAATCCGAGCTTGGATCGATTTTGCCTTCAAGAAAATCTTTGGCAAAAAAGGTAACGAAATCTGCCTCGTTAGCTTGCTCAACTCCGTTCTCGATCTACCCCGACCCATCGAATCCGTGCAGTACCTCAATCCGTTTTCCTTGAAAGAATTCCAAGAAGACAAGTTCATCTGTGTGGATGTCAAA
>JALOQS010000261.1 GCA_025459355.1 Pirellula sp. | reverse complement strand
AATCTTCTTGTAATCGAACTCATTGGGATCAAAGCCGAATCGGTTTTTGGCATAGCCCCATCCGGTTGCTAGATCCAATGCCTCGGACATTTTGTTTTCGAAGCCGCTCAAGTTCCCGCTATCGCGGAAGAACGCGATTTGTCCAGGTAGCCCGACAAACGTACAGTCCAGCAATAATCCGTGCGCGTCCACATCCAAAGTCGGCAACACGTCCGCACCGAAGGTTCGTTGACTCATGGTCAGAATGTCTTTGTAGGCATCGGACATTTTGTTGGAGTCTTGAAAGCTCTTTCGCATGGCCACGAGCTCTTCGGTGCCTTTGAGGTAGCCGGCCACAAACTTCTCAACCCACTCTTGGTTGGCGTCAAACCAATCGCGACGAACCGCATAAACGTCTGCAATCGAGCGGCTCATTTGCTGAGTGCTGTTGACCATGTGAGCACCCTCGACGGTTCCCTCGGCTCCGCTGCCGACCGAATCAAAGCCGCTTGTGAGACCGATCAAATCGGGAGTGATCACACAGCATGCGTCGATGGAGGGATCTTTTCGAAACGCTTCGGCCGCCCCATTCGCACCCGTCAAATCATCGACCCAAACAATGGTGACATCCTCTTTGGTCAGTTTGGCCGCTGCCAGCGAGTCGTACAGCAAACCAACGTGTGGGCCACCCTTTTGGCAGGCGATCTTTTTTCCTTTTAAGTCATTTAACGTACGAACATTCTTGCGAGCCACGATGTGGTCGCCAGCACTCCATGACAACTGCAGAATGACCACCGGTTTGGTACGAGGATCGGAGCCGATCACTTCACTTGCCAAGCCCATCATGTGGAACGTGCCACGCAGGAACGGAGTTTTGCCCGAGACATAATCGCGAACTTGCCCGATAAAGTCGTCTCCCTTTACGAGCTGCATGTCGAGACCCAGCTTGCCATAGGTCGAGCCCGGCTTGGTCTTTAAGTCGCCGTTGGCTAGAAATGTCGCAACGTCTCCACCCCATGTGAGAAACGGAACTTTGGCTGGTCCGTCCGCGACTGGTCCAACCGAAACCGGACCGACCAACTCCTTAAAACTTTCCTAACCACATCATCTCTAATTCCTCGAGGAGTTCGGAGCTTTTCAACGCCGCGTATTCTAGCAGGCTTTAAGGAGTTACGTACAAGGCGCAACTAAATCTCGGTAATAGTGGTTTCTGGTCGCTTAGGGTGGTGAAAGGGGACTTAGAACCGTTTAAGATGATGGCGTCGGCCAGTCGGTTGACTCTCCGTTTGAACCCTCGCCAATTTCCGCTACCTCTCCCAACTGCTATTCGTTCCCACAGGAGCCCTGCCATGACCAAGTCTACCAAGAGTGTTTCCCAACTTCCGGGCACCAACCGCCGTTCTGATCGACGCGAATTCCTCGAACGGTCGATGCTGGCGACCGCAGCGGCACTGGCGGCCCAAAGCCAATGGAGTTCCTCGGCACTCGCACAAGACTCCACTGGGCCGATCAGTCCCAACGAACAAATTCACGTCGCGGTCATCGGGGCCAACGGCCGCGGCCAATCGCACGTCGACGGCTTCGCAGGCAAAAAGGGGACGATCGTAACCCACATCTGCGACTGCGACGAAAAAGTCGGCCAACAAGTTTGCGAGAAGACGGCCGAAAAACAAAATGGCAAGAAACCAACGTTCGTTAAGGATCTGCGTGCCCTTCTCGAAGACAAAACCATCAACGCAGTCAGCATCGCCACGCCTAACCACTGGCACTCGCTGGCCGCCATCTGGGCCGTTCAAGCGGGCAAAGACGTGTACGTCGAAAAACCGGTCTCTCACAATGTCCTCGAGGGGCGACGATTGGTTCAGGTCGCTCGTAAGCACAATCGCATGGTTCAAACAGGAACCCAAAGCCGATCCAATCCAGGCATGCGGGAATCGATGGAGTTCATCCATTCAGGTGGAATCGGCGAGGTCACTGTGGCACGCGGTCTATGCTACAAACGTCGTCCATCGATCGGTCCTAAAGGTACCTACGAAGTCCCCAAGTCGGTGGACTACGATCTGTGGTCGGGCCCCGCTCCGATTTTGCCGCTGACTCGCAAGAATTTTCATTACGATTGGCACTGGCAATGGGCTTACGGCAACGGTGACTTAGGCAATCAAGGCATCCACCAAATGGATCTTTGCCGCTGGGCACTAAACGAAAGCCGACTCTGCGACCGAACATTCTCCCTGGGCGGACGTCTCGGTTACGAGGATGCGGGTGAGACCGCCAACACGCAGCTGGTTATCCATGACTACGGCCAAAAACAGTTGGCATTCGAAGTCCGCGGCTTGCCCACCGGTGATTATAAAGGGGCAATGGTTGGAATCATCGTCGAGGGTTCTAAAGGGTATCTTGTGATGACATCTTATTCATCCGGTACCGTGTTCAACCTAGACGGCGAAGTCGTCAAGACCTTTAATGGTGGTGGCGATGGGCATCATTACAAGAACTTTGAGGATGCCGTTCGTGCCCGAGATTACAAGCTTCTCAATGCCGACTGCGAAGAGGGGCACTATTCCAGTGCTCTTTGCCACTTGGGCAATATCTCGTTGCAACTGGGAACGTCGGTTCGCAAAGAGGATGTAGCGGCCAAACTGGCTGACATCGAGGGTCCGTCCAAAGTTGGATTTGCCTGGGATCGAACGGTTGCTCACCTAAAAGAGAATACGATCGAGGACTTTAGCGTCAGCGTCGGACCGGCCTTGCCACTGGATTCAAAGTCTGAGACCTTTGTCAACAATGAAAAAGCGAATCAGATGCTCAGTCGCGAGTACCGCAAGAATTACGAATTGCCATCCGAGGCAAATCTCTAATCATTTCCTTATACCTTTACGTTTTGTTGATCCATGAAGCTCCGCGTTCAAAAGAACTCACCATGTGGCACGCTAATCTTGTCTTCGCCAGAGAACAAGAACGCATTGTCGCGCGAGTTAGTCCAGGACTTGATTCAAGCGTTCGGTGATTACCATCGCGAGAAATCGGTGCGAGCCGTGGTGTTGTCTGCCTCGGGCGCAACGTTTTGTTCCGGGGTTGACTTAAAGGAGTGGGGGAAGGTTAAAGAGTCGGAGGATCCGCTCGACGCTTGGCAAGATGTGGCCACGGAGTTGCAGGACTTGGTCGAGACCATGTTGCGTTTTCCCAAGCCCATCATTGCGGCGATTGATGGGCCTGTGATCGGTGCGGGGCTTGCGCTCGTGTTGGCGTCGGATTTGGTGGTTGGTACGGACAAGACGACCTTCTATTCCAACGCACCCAAGTTAGGGCTAGTCTCGGGCTTGGTCGCGCCGCTGGCTCACTATCGTATTGGAGCATCGATTGCGTCCCGCTTGCTCTTGGCCAACGAACCAATTGCGGCCGAGTTGGCTCACCGATGGGGGATGGTACATTATCTGGTTCCTTCGGAGCATGTTTGGATCAAGGGGAGTCAATTGGCAACTCAGATTGCGGAGACAGCACCGGAGTCGATTCAAATGACCAAGCGACTACTCAATGAGATGGTCGGAGAATCTCTTTGGACGCATTTGGTGAGTGGTTCAGCGGTAATGGCCACGGTCTGTAGTTCAGAAGCCGCCATCGAGGGGCTCAACGCATTCCAAGAAAAGCGAACCCCCAAGTTTCAGTAGTCTTCGTTTAACCGCACGGGCATCGCCCTGCGCTGACCGTTCCAATCCAGCTCTCATCGCGCGAGTCCAGCATCACTCACTACCGAGTGCAATGCCTCTTCATTTTCATGCCCCCATCTTCATGCCTCAATCATTTCGTACTCCTCGGAGTGTCATTCACGGCCCCTCTCTGCAAGGGCTTGTTGCTTTAATGGTAGGTTGGTCACTCTTGACCGACTTCGACGCCATTAAACGGGCAGGAGTGCCCATTTCACGTTCGCTAAACATACCATTTCGACTAAAGCAACAAGCCCGTAAGTGAGTGGCATTGTTCCTGTTTACTCTGTCCAATCAGAACAAAAATCCGGATAGGGCAGAAAGATCGAACGCAGAAAAATGAGTGTTGTATCTTTCTGCGTTCGATTTTTCTGCCATACGATTGGGTTCACTACATGTGGGTGGAACGAAATGCAGCAAGATGGAGGAGGTGAATCGCTCCTCCCAGTAAATGGGTTGCACTGTTTGTTCACCAACCCAGCTCTCATCGCGCGAATCAATCATCATTCCCATCTTCGTTTAACCGCATTGGGCATCGCCCTGCGCTGACCGTTCCAACCCGAATCTCATCACTTCAATTGGGTGGCAAAAAACGCAGCAGCAAGGACTTGGAGGCTACCAAAAGTGATGTCACGGAACGAGCAATGGTTAAATTAGTCTTTTCGGATCCCGCTGCTTCCCGTATTGCCCGTATTTAGAAGTTCGAGAAGCAAATCGTCGACAGGCATGCCATTTTCATTCAAAGATAGGGCAACTTGATAAGGGCTTTGACCTTGGCTGTCTGGTATTCCTGCTACGGCACCACGCTCGAGCAGTTTTTTCGCAATGGAAGAGTAATTGGGTTTGTCTTTGGTTTTAGCCTGCGGCTGGAAGACCGCGACAAAATGAAGTGGTGTTTGTCCTAACGAATCCTGAGAATTCGGGTCTGCACCGCGATCAAGAAGCATCGATACAACCGTCGTGCTTCCGATTCGGCACGCAAAATGCAAAATACTTGCGTGATCGCCAATTGCTGTACCCGATGAGCCTCCTTCTCGCTTTACTCTTTGGTTAACATTCGCGTCATAATTCAACAACACTTTGAACAGGTCTGGTTTATCAAGTGCCACCAATAGCGAGGGGTGCGTCGCAGGCCCATTCGGATCGACACCTGACTCAAGAAGAAACAAAACCAAGTTTGCATTTCCACATGCAATCGCTGATTGAAGAATATCCTGAGAGTTTTTAGAGCTAACCCAATCCCCCTGTGTTACGTGGTTCCTGAAATGCTCAACATCTCCCAGGTAAGCCGCAGCTTTATCCGTGTAAATAGCACCAGCTCGCAATAACGAATCTATGATTTTTCGCTTTTCTATGCCATCCGGATAACTCGTACGATCAAGAGCGTGGTCTCTGGTATGTAATTCTAGTGGGGTTAGATTTAGCCGGGATAGCCGCTTCTCCGTGATTGCCCCATGCTCTAACAAAACCTTTGCCATCTTTTCTGATTTACATAGATGCAACGCAACGACTCTATTTCTGAGCTCGCGATTAGGATCCTCGCCTGATTTGATCAATTGCTCTACTCTTTCAACGTTATCAGAGCGAATAGCCTCAAAAAACTGATCTTCTTGTGAGCTTGCGACTGCAGCGTAAGCAACGACAAGCATGCAGCTGAGCAAAGAACGACTCATTTCTTACACCTCGGATAAACGGTAGGTTGACTAACAAACGATACCAACCACGTACGGTGCTAACCGACATTATCTCTCGTTCCGTATTGTAACGCGAAGAAATGGTGCTGAGCGGAAACGCTATGGGTAAATTTGCGTGTCACGCAGAAGAAAAAATCCGGATAGGGCAGAAAGATCGAACGCAGAAAAATGAGTGTCGTATCTTTCTGCGTTCGATTTTTCTGCCATACGATTGGTATAGCTTTGATTTCATGATATTCCCAGGATCGACGAATGGTTTTCTTTTCTCCATGAATGTTGCCAACGGATCCACCTTGTTGTCCCACGTAAAGTAACCTATAGCCGCCATTAGGATAGGATACGGATTCTTGGCACATACCGTTTTCGCCTCCGTGTTTCATGCTATTTCGCACTCAAGGGAAGTCTTCGAAGGGCGATACGGCGCTCGGTCACTGTAACTGCTGAGACCGCTTCCAGATCGCTCTTTGCAACGGCTTCGATTCCTATTTCACGGAGAAATCCGACCGTTGAGCGAGATAATCCTTGATCGAGCAGATACTTCATCAGACGCTATGAATCTCAAGTACTTTGTCGTCTAGATGAGCAGCCGCATACGTCAACGCTTGGCGAATGTCCTCTTCTTCAAGCTCCGGATATTCTCTCATTAGTTCACGACGATCCGGGTAAATTGCCAATGCCTCCAATACCCGGCGTACGGTTAATCTCATTCCTCGAATGCACGGTTGTCCATTCATCTTCGTTGGGTCGATCGTGATTCGATCTAAGTTCGTCATTGCCATTCATTCAATCCTTAAGCGAAAGCGGGTCCGTCCATTGTATCTCGAAGAAATTGCTCTGAGCGGAGGCGCTACGCGTAAATTTGAGCGTCACTCAGAAGAAAAAATCCGGATCGGGCAGAAAGATCGAACGCAGAAAAATGAGTTGTGAATCTTTCTGCGTTCGATTTTTCTGCCATACGATTGGGGCCTAGGGGGATTGGCGTTCGGGGGGCTAGTGCTTCGGGGGCGTTTACTGGCGTGCTGTGCCGTAACTGCGTCTCTTGCGAGACTTGTTACGGCCTACAAGAACTTGTTACGGCCTACAAGAACTCTTGAATGAATCAGCTCTTGGCGAGATGAATCCTAATGCCTTGGATCTTCATGTCGGGCAATGCGCGTTGCATGTGCCGGAGCGCTTTGAGCTTTTGGTACTCGAGCTC
>JALOQS010000260.1 GCA_025459355.1 Pirellula sp. | reverse complement strand
GGAGTACATGACGATGGTGTTTTCCTCGAGACCCAGCTCTTTGAGTTTGTCGAGTACCAAGCCGACATGGCCATCATGCTCGACCATTCCATCCGCATAGATTCCTAAGCCCGTCTTGCCTTCCGACTCCTTTTTCAGGTGTGTAAAAATGTGCATGCGAGTCGAATTCCACCATAGGAAGAAAGGCTTGTCCGCTTTCTTCGCCCGGTCCATGAAGTCCAATGCTTTGACATTTACTTCTTCGTCGATCGTTTCCATTCGTTTGCGAGTCAACGGTCCGGTATCGGTGATACGGCCATCTGCAAAACTATGGATAACGCCACGCGGGCCAAACTTCTTCTTAAAGGCAGGGTCTTTGGGATAGTCGGGATTCTCCGGCTCTTCTTCCGCATTGAGGTGATAAAGATTTCCGAAGAACTCATCAAAACCGTGGTTGGTTGGCAAGGTATCGTCGGCATCGCCAAGGTGGTTCTTGCCAAATTGGCCCGTTACGTAGCCTTGGGCTTTGAGCAACGTTGCAATCGTTGGATCGTCTTTCTTCATCCCTTCAGGTGCCCCTGGCAAGCCAACTTTAGTCAAGCCGGTGCGTATGGGTGATTGCCCCGTGATGAACGCCGCGCGGCCAGCGGTGCAACTCTGCTGGCCATACCAATCCGTGAACAGTGCGCCACCATTGGCAATGCGATCGATATTGGGTGTCTTGTACCCCATCATCCCCCGATTGTAGGCGCTGACATTGAACTGGCCGATGTCATCCCCCCAAATAATAAGAATATTGGGTTTCTTCTGCTGAGCGAAACTGGTCGACGTGGTGAACAGCAGTCCGACTCCAACCGCGATGGTTAATAGCCCATTTAGAATTCTACTTGTCATGACTCTTTGCTTTCGAAAAATTCACACTTGTGGATTAGCTTGGGGCAGTACTTCAAACTGTGACTATAGCATATTCAGAGGGACCGATAGCCTAGCCAAGCAAAAACACCGAGCACGGCCAAGGAATGTCGAGGGATTTCGCTTCTGTTTTTTATCGAGCCCGTGTTTATTTCGATCTGCCTAGGGATTTTCACCAGCTTAAACGACCGGCTATCCGGGGGGGGTAATCTAGCTGGTAATAGCCATTGATGCCGTGGCTATGATTGCGTCCGATGAGTTGCACGCTTACCGCATGCACCGAGGAGCACTACGAAGATCGCGATTCGCTTTCAAGAAGGGTCGTAGTAGATCGGTCCGAGTTGGTCGACTCGAGTGGTAGGGTCACATGAAAGACGGTCCCTTTTCCTTCTACTGAGTCAAATTCGATTCTTCCGCCGTGCATCTTAACAATGATGTTGTAGCAAATGGCGAGCCCTTGGCCTGTCCCTTTGCCGACCCCTTTGGTGGTGAAGAACGGATCAAAAACTCGATTGCGAATGGCATCGGGTATGCCAGTCCCCGTGTCTTCAAAATCGATAACAACTAGGTCTCCCGATATGCGAGTTTGTATTTTGATGCGACCGAGTGTATCCAATCGGCGTGATTGGATAGCATGCGCACCGTTAACGATCAAGTTCAAGAAGACTTGGTTTAGTTCGCCCGGATAGCATAGGATCTTGGGTAGGTTATTCGCGAATTGCGTTTCCACCAGTGCGCAATACTTCCATTCGTTGCGCGATACCGTGATGGTACTTTCGAGAAGGCTATTCAAATCCACAGCCTGCAATTCCTTGGTTCCTGGATGCGAAAAGACTTTCATAGCCCTCACAATCCTGGCAACGTTCTCGGCACCTTGCAAAGTTTGATCTATCGCCATAGGAATTTCTTCTCGAACAAAGGCGATGTCGAATGATTGATAGGCATCTCTTACAGGTTTGAAGATTTCCTGAAACGCTTCATTTTCAGGGAACGACGCCATCGCATGATCTATGGATTGCAGAACCCCTTCGATTGCTTGAAATGATTCTTTCAAAAATCGGGTGTTGTCACCGACAAACTGAATCGGCGTATTCAGTTCATGAGCTATGCCCGCAGCAAGCTGCCCGACCGACTCTAGCTTTTGGGCTTGAGCTAATTGCGACTCGAGAGCGAGAAGCGAAGCGATCAGTTCTTGGTTCGTCGGGTTGAGTTCACACGAGTGGGCTAGCGTCGCATCGCTGGAAGTATTACTGACACTAGTTAAACTGGACATCTGTCGACGAGCCTTGCAAGAAATCAACGAGCGGAAGGGAATGGCAACGATTGTTTTTCAAAGCGAATAAACTGCGATATCTGCTTGGATAACACCTCAAAACTCACCGGCTTTTCTAGTATGGCTTCTACGCCGAGCGATCGCAATCGTTTGGAGAGAGTCATGTTATGCCGGCCGGTGATGATGATGATGGGAACGGATCTTGTTTTGGGAATATGAGATAAGCACTGCATCAACTCGATCCCGTTGGCCACCGGCATTTGAAGATCTGTTATGACCAGATCAGGCTCGCAGGCCAAGGCCTCTGTCACTCCTTGAAAACCGTGAAAGGCGACATGCAGATCGATATCGTAAGGGTGCAAGTTTCGTTGCATCGCAGCGATCACATAGGGATCGTCATCAACAAGCAAGACACTTGGTCGTGAATGCGACGATGAAACTCGATTGCTTTGGTGAGTTGATTTTTCGAAAGCCACAGCCGCAGTATCTCCCATTCCAATGAAAAGAAAGTGAATTCTCTTAGGGGTGCATTCTTTGCCAATTGAACTCTACGTTAAGCTTCTTGCACACAGGCGACTAAGCAAGAATAAAGTGACGAAAACTAGACCGGCAATCTAGTCGATTGGCGATTGGCGAGAGCAGACCATGCCTCAATCTGAACGCTCAGATCAAGAGTCTTCTCATAATCTTGATCCCACCGCCGTTGCTCTGCGTGCATAGCATCGGGAGCCGCAAGGAACGAGTTTGCAAAATGCACTGCGGTCAGAGGTGAGAATTGTTCGTTGGTAGCGTGCGTAGGTGTATGGTGAAATGCCACGGCCTCGACGACCGAATTCGGAAACCCCCAAAGAGCCAATAAGTAAGCTCCCATTTCCGCGTGCGTCGTCCCAAAGCGTTCCTGCTCCATTTTCCATAATGGACAATCAGCATCGCGGGCTCCGTAAAGGACGTCTTGATAAGTTTCTCGCATGTTGACAGCCAAGATGAGTTTTCCAATGTCGTGCATCATGCCGGAAACGTATGCGTCATCGATTAGGTGACTTTGATTGGTTTGCGATGCGGCTATCGATCGCGACAGCGTCGCGACGGCCAGACTATGCTCGACCTCGCGGTCCAACGAATATCCGTCCAAATCTGGATTTTCGCATTGCGAATACGTGCCAGCCAACAGCACTAGTGGCTTTATAATGTTCAACCCTAGCAACGAGACCGCATGTTTCGTGCAACTCACATGCTGAGCTAGCCCAAAGAATGATGAATTAACTAGTTGCAAGACCTTTGCGGACAACGCCAAATCGCGGCCGATCAATTCGCCAAGCTGCTGTATGGAACAATTGTCCGACTCGACGATTTGCATCAATTCGCGAAACAAGCCAGGCAAACTGGGGAGGAACGCGATGTTTGCAACAATCCTCTGCAACGTCTCGTCCGATAGCCTGCTTTGTAGATTGCAGGCTCTATTGATCGTTCCTATCAGGACATCTGGATCACACGGCTTGGCAAGGAATTGATGAGCGGGCCCGATCGAACGAAGAACTTTCTCTTGTTCGGATTGACCACTCAGTATCAGTCGAACTGTCTTGGGATATCGGTTTGAGACCGTCGATAGCAACTCTGCACCGTTCATACGAGGCATGCGCATATCCGATACGATGACATCGATCGACTTTTCTTCCATGATCTTTAACGCCTCAGCGCCGCTACAGGCAAAGTCCATATCCCAGATTGCGCGTTGCCCTCGCAGCAATCGCCTTAGACCCGACAAAACATTTGCTTCATCATCCACAAAGAGGACATTTTTGCTCATGAGAGGAATCCTAGTCATTCGGCATATGGCTCACTGATCACCAATTTTCAGTCTGTGTCATGAATGCTCAGTTGGCACGATAAGAACAAAAAAAACTTCTAAAAACACTAGATTGCCGATAAGGAGGGTTCTTTCGATCGTTCCGACTGAAGGCGATCGATCTTAAGGAACTGTCGATGGTTTCTGATAAATTTTCCTGTTGGCCTTGTTCAATAAAGATATGGTTCAGATGGACCATCATCAAAGCTGACCAACGAGTAATTCCATGATCAATGTCCTTGTCGTCGATGATAGTAAGTTCGTCGTCCACGCGATGGAAAGCATCCTCCAAGATTTACAGTATCACGTCGCCGGAGTCGCCTATGATGGCCTTCAGGCGATCGAAAAGCACATGGATTGTGCCCCTGATGTGACCCTCCTCGATATCACGATGCCGAACATGGATGGTCTGGAATGCCTTTGCAAAATCATGGAATCGTCGCCCGACGCGAGAGTGGTGATGCTTTCGGCGGTACAAGACCAGGATACGATTGCCAAATGTTTGGAAAGCGGTGCGGTCGGTTTTTTGCAAAAGCCAATTCGCAAAGGTAATACGGACGATCTTAACAGACTGTGCGCAGCGATCTCACGAGCTTTGGAAGGAGCGAAAATCCGATGAAGCAACTTCTTGAAAACGCATTGCAATTTCAGACGACCGCGAGCCGGGTCTTGGAGGAGATGTTCGGTCTACAAAGGGTTGAAACAGCCGAGCCTGTGGAAACACCCTCTGTGATCACCGACAAGACCTTTATTATCAGTATCTATTACACAGGAACGGTGTATGGAGAATATCAGCTCGCTTTGGATGAGGTAACAGCAGCACAGATTCTCGGTATGTCCGAACCGATTGATGATTCGAATCGTGATTCGGTCCGCGAACAGATTAGCGATGCCTTTTCCGAAATTCTCAACATGATCGTGGGGGAGTGCCTTGTCCAGTTGCAGACGACTTACGCAAAACTCACTCTTACTCCTCCGAGAGTATTCTTTGGCAAGATTCGGTATCCAAAGTTTCGCACGGCCAAGTCGGTATTAACGACTCCGTTTGGGACCGTTGAATGTCATTTCTGTTTGGACCTAATGAGATTGGATCTGGCGACATCCTATAACGATGCGCTCAACTCACTTTTAGAGGTTAACAGCAAACTTAAACAAGCAAACCAACATTTGGCCGAGCAGCAAGCGCAGTTGGTGCACTCCGAGAAAATGGCATCGGTGGGAATGTTGGCATCCGGCATCGCTCACGAGATCAACAATCCACTCTTCTTTGTCGAATCAAACCTCACGACGTTGACCGACTACGTTGGCATAATCGATTCGATGATTGAGTTGTACCGCACGATGTACGCGACGCTCGAATCCAAGTCCCCTCAACTTGCCGAGACGATCGTTGAAATTCGCTCGCAAAGCGAAGAACAGGAAATCGAGTTCGTCTTAGAAGATATCGCTCGCAAAGCGAAGAACAGGAAATCGAGTTCGTCTTAGAAGATACGCAGAATCTAGTGGAAGAGACGAGAGAAGGAGTTCGGCGCATCAAATCGATTGTAAAAGGTCTCAAAGATTTCGCCCAAAACGATGTTGGCGGAGTCGTTGATACCGATTTGAATCTCATCATTCATAGTACCGTGACGCTGGTTGGCCAAGAATGGCGAGATCGTTGCGAGTTTAAATTGTGTACACAAGAGCTGCCCAGGGTGGTTTGCAATGCTGCCGAAATAGGGCAAGTGTTACTGCACATTATCCTGAACGCCGCTCAGTCAATACACGACAAAGGTCAAGTCACCGTGTCGAGCTATGCGACCGACAGCGATGCTGTCATAACAATCGAAGATACCGGTGCGGGAATTCCCTCTGAGGTAATGGGACGCATCTTTGATCCGTTTTTCACAACCAAAGAAGAGGGTGAAGGTGTTGGGCTGGGACTGTCGATCGCTTACGGAATCATTCGCAAACACAATGGCTCTATAAGTGTTGAGAGCCATGTGGGACAAGGGACAAAGTTCACGCTAAGGTTGCCGCTGTTGCAACAAGAGCCACGAGCGGCTGTTGCAGTTGGATTGCAGTGATCACTCGATCAAGTAAACCACGCCTCGGATTTTGACTAGTAGCGATTCATCGGTTGCTTGTTGACCTAGCAACTGATTGTCTGCGACTGAGTTTTTAGAGACTAGATCAAAGTACTCCGATGTGAACCGCTTTAGCTTTGTGATTTGGCTGCTGTCTTTTTCTAGATCCAGGGACGCGGTTTCTGGAGTCACCAGCATGCGACCACGCCGATAAAGGGTTTGCGAATTCATCACCGTGATAGA
>JALOQS010000259.1 GCA_025459355.1 Pirellula sp. | reverse complement strand
AAAATTACCATCAGCAAACTCTAGCGCCCTATCCCTTAAACTGCTAGATCAAATACCGTCTGTGTGCGGACTTTTGTCGGGCGCGTCACTCCTGCCCGTTTCATAGCGTCCAAGTCGGTCAAGAGCGACCAACCTCTCTAGTAATGCAACAAGTCCGTTAGCAAGGGGAGATACTCTTTACAGCTCATCAGCATCGAGTGAAAGAGGTTCCATGATTTTGGTGTTTCTCTCAACAGCGATAACGACGGTCTGCTCTTCGACTCCGTCTCGGCTCTTCGCGCTAACTCTCAGAACTTGACGTTTATCCGGGAATTGCATTCGCAAAGAGAACGTTCCGTCTGGACGAACTTTCACTGGTTCGCCGGCGATGTTAACGTGTGCATCGGGGGTTGTGTCCCCAAAGACGATCAACTCGGCTTCCACGTTGAAATGGAATTGTTTGTTTCGTTTTAAACCACCTTCTGCACCCGAGCCAAATTGCGAGAGCACGTCGGTTTCCATAGTACGCTTAAGTCGTTCTTCAAAGACTTCTTTCAAATCGCCACTGTTGGATTCCTCGCTGTAGCCGCCACTCAACGCGAAGATCTTTTCTGCGTTCTTTGCGATTTCGGCCCAATGATCATCCATGGCATCTTTCGAGCCAGGCTGTGGCATGGTCACCATGTTGCTACGAGCAAGTTCATAGAACCGGCCGTTTGAGGTTTGGTAGCCCATGAGCACTTGAAACGCTGCGCCTGGAGTCTCAATTTCGACGTACCAATTGCGAACGCCTCCGTGAATTTCGATATCTCGATATACGGTTTCGGCATTGCTGGTTGTCGCCATGTCATCGATCTTGATGAGGCGAAGAATCGGTTTGGCCGTATGCCAATTTTCGGCGATCGAGACTCGTGCTCGGTCAACACTATGTCGAGTAATGTCCCAATGAGCGTGGAGCCAGAACGCATCGCGAACCATGAGCACCAATCGATCTTTCCCCTTTTCGATCATCGGGATCGGAGTAGTGGGTACTAGCGATGGTTTCGGAGCAGGCTGGGCAAGATCCTTTCGTTGCTCTTTCTCAGCTTGGGCGCTTCGGATTTTCGCAACGATATCGGGATTGGTGTTCGTAGGCGGAGGGGCGGGCAGTTTCTTTTTTGCTTTGGGCGGAGGGGATTGCGGAGCTTTTGGGGGAGCGATGAATGCTTTTTTCTCGGGCTTCGCAGCTTTCTCTGGCGTATTGACCGATTGTTTTGTTGGTTGCTTGCTGGCAGGTTTAGGCGAGCTGACAGATTTGGGCGATGAGTGAATCTTGGCCGGTTTTACGACTAGAGTTTCCGCGTCAAGTTTATCTTTTTTCGTTGGTGCGTTGGCCGTCTTTGCAGCCGCGACCGGCTTGGAGGTTTGTTTGGTCGACTTGATAGGCGGCTTGGCGGTCGACTTGACAGCTGGCTTGTCAGGCGATTTGGCTGGCTTGGCTGGTGACTTGACGGTAGGTTTAGCCGCAACAGCTGGCTTTTTGGTTTTCGGGGCGAGCTGTGCGGATTTCGTCTTAGGAAGCGGCTTTGGCTCCGGCTTCGACTTTGCCGCAGGTTTTGTTTTGGCTTCCGTTTTTTTGGACGCAACCGATTTTGATGCGGCTGGCTTTTTCGCTACAGCCGGCGATTTTTTGGAGCTCTTTGGTGGAGCGGGAGATTTCCGATTCTTGCTATCGGTCTTTTTTCGAGCGGTAGACAACTTTGAAACTCCCAATCAAGCATCGCAAAACATTTACCCCCCGTGTGGGGTGGCGGACCAACCGCCGGGGTATTTCCAGTATGGTTGCAGAAAGATGAATTTCTAGCGATTTCGAGGAAACTTTAAGAGGGGGGCTAGGCAAAGGTGCGTTTTGTGGACGCAAGGGGAGTTTGCCAGCTGGCGTAAGATCGTGTCTACTGGCGGTTTACGGTTCTTATGCGAGTGTATTTTGGGCCGCTGCTCCTGTTTTTGGACTTGCCGTGCGGGCTGACGGAAGCGGGCTTTACGTCGTTGGATTGAGTGGTTCCCCGTCGTTTGGGACAGAAATTCGGATTAGAAAATGGGTGCGGGCGAACAATCTAACGACAGAGGTGGTTTTGAGAAAAGACAGAACCGCAACTCCACTTCCGTGACTCTTAACGCATTTAGTCGTGTCACAGCGTCCGTAGGGCTAATGGTGTTGTTGGGTTTTGGCGGGAGCTGGTTGGATCGATGGCTGGGGGTCGGCTTTCTGACGATTACCGGGTTCGTGTTGGGGGGGACTTTGATGTTGGTGGGAATGTTGTATGCCGTCAAGGCAGCGGAGTACGAGAGGCGGCAGATATCGGAAGCCAGCCGGGCCAGCGAAGACAAAGACAATCGGAAATGAAATCGCAGAAGACAAACGAACAGGCTGGATCTAGCTCACTGTGCCAACACGGCTTGGGAGAAATTAGCGTATTGACGGATGAGAAATTGACTGATGAAGACCGAACGCCCCGTTCAGGGGGTAAATGGTGGCGGGGTCGATTGGTGTTATCCACCATTCTCGCCTTAACGTTATCGACCTATTTCGTGGTCGTTGCCAGCGTCAACCTGCAGGATCGCGGAGCGATGCAAGAACAAAGCGGAGATGTTAAAGTCGTCTTCCCAAGAATTCCTTTGATGGCTGTCGCGATATGTTGGTTTGCGGATTTGATGATTTGGATGTTTCAGTCCGAAACGTTTGATCGCAAAAACCCGGTAGCCAGCGTTTTGGCAGGGTCGCTGATACGCACGATGGTCATTCTTGGTGCGCTCGGATTCACGAGTGCGACAAAATGGCCCGCTCACAATTCATTCGGCAACTACCTGGTGGGCTGTTATTTTTCTTTTCTGGTATTAGAATCCTGGCTCGCTATTCGACGCTCTGCAACTCGTAACTACTCACCCAAGCCTCTCTAGCATGGCCTCAGATATACTCCACATTAAGGATGGATATTATTTTGAATTGCCCACGGCATTGTGGCGCAGCACGCGAAAGAGTGCGGCTGAATTCCCGAGATGGGTGGTCAGGCTCGACGACGAATTTCAAACCGCCGAAGCCGATCTCATCGTAACCAAGCTTGGTGAGATGGGTGTTGATGCAGGCAATCTGACAGGCCTCAAGGCGGAGTGGGAGGCTTGGAAAAAGTCGTCTCACGGCAATTACGCTTGGCCATTAGATGCTTATCTAGATAAAAAATATTCTCAGTTAGTGGCGAAAGCGGGCACATGGGCGGATCGTAATGCCCCCAAGGCCCAGGACAGCCTCAAAGCGTACTTGGCTGCGAACCCACAACCCGAGATCGAGTGGTTCGCGGATGTGGTGGCTGATGAATCCAAGGCCAAGCAATGGACCGAATTCAAAGCCGAGCTGAATGCAAACGCTGTCGTAGACAAATTCGCAACCGAGGGAGCCGGCAAGGATTGGTCCGAAGCCAAGATCGCACAATACAATCGCAGTTTGGACGGCAAGATTCTCATCCCGCAACCGTTTGCAGAGCTTCGCAATGCGTACGATGTGGAAAGTGGTTTCGGCGTCAGTCGCTACATGATTATTGAGGTTGTGGTCGCCATTTTGTTGGTGGTCGCGTTTCGATGGTTGGGTAAGCGAGTCGCAACCGGCGAGGCGCCCAAGGGCAAGGCGTGGAACTTTTTGGAGGGTTTCACTCAAGCCATTCGAGACAAGGTGGTGGCCCCAGTCATGGGTGAGCATGAGGCCGCCAAGTTTATGCCATTCTTCTGGACTCTTTTCTTCTTCATTCTGGGCTGTAATCTCATGGGAATGATCCCATTTGCAGGTTCGCCTACCGCTTCTTTTGGAACGACTTTCGCGTTAGCGGCGATTGTTTTTGTTCTAGGTGTAGCGATGGGGGTGAAGACCTTTGGGGTCTTGGGTTTCTTGAAGAACATTTGTCCTTCGCTGGGATTGCCGATTTACCTTGGTATCGTAATTGTTCCGCTGTTATGGCTAATCGAGTTCGCTTCTTTGTTCATCAAGCACATGGTTTTGGCTGTGCGATTGTTGATGAACATGGGTGCCGGTCACTTGGTGCTTTTAGGAATTCTCGGTATTGGAATTAATACGGAGGTGGCGAGTACATTCTCAACGCTTCCGTGGGTTGGTATCGCAGGTCTTTCGATCGCCGGTACAACACTATTGAGTGTGATGGAAGTGTTCGTTGCGTTTTTGCAAGCGTATGTGTTCACTTTCTTGGCTGCATTGTTCATCGGAAGTTCGATGCATCATCACTAATAAGCTTTTCGTGAGATCGCGCGTGTGGTCTCGAATGATGGTTCAACTTATCGTTTTCCCTTGCATTGGTTACTAGGAGATAGACAAAGTGTTTAACGTTGCTCGTATTTGTTACATGGCCTTGGGTTTTGTCGCTTTGATGGCGATGCCAGCTGCTGCACAACAAGGCGCAGGCGGTGGGGGAGTTCCAGGTGCTATTGGAGCTGGTTTGGCAGTTATCGGTGCTGGTTTGGGCATCGGTCTTTTGGCAAAGGGTGCGGTTGAGTCGATCGCACGTCAACCTGAGTCAGCTGGTACAATCCAGATCGCGATGATCATCGCGGCAGCTCTTATCGAAGGTTTGGCGTTCTACGCAGTGCTTGTTTGCTCGCAACAAAACCCGTTCGCAGGCTAAATTCTGCTTGCTGATCCGGTTTGGTTTTGAATGATCCCTGCAATAGAGTATTGATGTCATGTTACGACAAGTCTCCGTATTTATATGTGGAATGTTTCTGGCGTTTGCCATGTTGTTCTCGGTGCAGTCTGCTTCGGCAGCGGACGGTGGACAAGGGCACGATGACATATCTCATGGGCATTCCGACCAAGCTGCGTTGAATAGTCTGCTTGAGATAAAGGAAAGCAAAGCTTTCTTTTCCGCAATCGTGTTTCTGATCCTTTGTGGCGTGTTGTATCTCGTCGCGTGGAAGCCGATTTCGGAAGGATTGGCCAAGCGAGAAAAACTTATCGCCGACCAAATTGCTGAAGCTCAAAAAGCTTCTCTCACGGCGGCTGCTCAGCTCAAAGAGTACGAGACCAAGCTCTCCGAAGCGGCGGTTCAAGCTCAAGAGCTAGTGGCTCAGGCTAGAAAAGATGCCGAGTCGGTAGCGGATCGAATCAAGGCAGAGGCTCAGCAAGAAGCGGCTCGTTCTCGAGATCGAGCTCTCGCGGAAATCGAGTCGGCCAAGGCTCAAGCCCTTTCGGAACTCACATCTCGCAGTACCGATATTGCATTTGGTTTGGCTCGAAAAGTTGTTGGTCGGGAGCTGAACGCTGCTGATCATCAAAAGCTGATTTCTGACGCGATTGGCAATTTGCCAAGCCCTAAACGTGTCGCATGACAGAGCAAGTATCCCAAGTAGCAACGGTCTTCGATAGCGAAGAGCAGCACGTGGGTCAGGTGTATGCCAAGGCCCTGCTTCAAGCTGCGAATTCGTCGAACAAAGTCGATGTGGTTGTAGAACAACTGGAGTCGTTCGTCACGGATGTGCTCAACAAGAACGTAGCAATCGATTTTTTCTTGTCCAATCCGAAGCAATCGGTTGACAGCAAGATGGGTCTGTTGGACCGGGTTTTCGGCGGCAAAATGGATTCGATCCTTTTGAACTTTTTAAAGGTTCTTTGCCGACGTCATCGCATTAATTTCGTGCGAGGCGTTTCGCGGGCCGCTGCGGAGTTGCGTGATGAGATCGCTGGGCGAGTTCAAGTTCAGGTGACTACAAGCACCGTGCTCGATTCGAAAATCGAATCAGCGTTGGTCGCCAAACTCAAGGCGACTTTAAACAAAGACGTTCGTCTCGTTAAGAAGATTGATCCATCCATCATTGGTGGATTGGTTGTACGAGTCGGAGACACAGTTTTCGATGGTAGTGTCGATGGTCAGTTGCGAGTCTTGCGACGCGAGTTGACTTCGAAGACCGATGCATCCATTCGCGAAATGTCCAACAAATTAATCAGCCAGTAATATCTGGTTTAGCGTTACGAGACGCGAGTCTCGGTAAAGAAATTGAGACGTTCGGCAGCCAAGTGGATGTCCGAGAGGTTGGTACGGTTCTCGAAGTTGGGGACGGTATCGCTCGCGTTTACGGACTCTCCAATATCATGTCGGGGGAAATGGTTGAGTTCCCCAACGGTGCCATCGGTCTTGCGTTTAACCTCGAAGAGAAGAGCGTCGGGGTTATCATCCTCGGTGATTACCTCAGCATCGCCGAAGGTGACGAGGTTAAAGCCCTCGGAACATTGCTCTCGGTTCCTGCTGGTGACGCGGTTATTGGACGCGTTCTCGATCCACTCGGAAATCCACTAGACGGGAAAGGTCCCGTTAACGCAACAGTAAGCCGCCCCGTTGAAATCATTGCAGCAGGCGTTGCTGAACGTCAGCCTGTTCACGAGCCAATGCAAACCGGTATCAAAGCCATCGATGCGATGACGCCAGTGGGACGTGGTCAGCGTGAACTCATCATCGGCGACCGAAAGACGGGTAAGACAGCTGTTGCGATCGATGCAATCATCAACCAAAAGGGTAAAGGCGTTAAGTGCTTTTACGTAGCAGTCGGTCAAAAGGATTCCTCGGTCGCGTTGGTGATTGATGCGTTGACCAAGGCCGGTGCCATGGACTACACGACGGTTATCGTGTCTGGTGCATCCGCTCCTGCACCTTTGCAGTACGTTGCTCCTTATGCTGGTACAGCAATGGCTGAGCACTTCATGTATAACGGTGGTCACGCACTGATCGTTTACGATGACTTGAGCAAGCAAGCCGTGGCTTATCGTCAATTGAGTTTGCTCATGCGACGTCCACCAGGACGTGAAGCGTTCCCAGGGGACGTTTTCTATTGCCATAGCCGTCTGCTAGAGCGATCTGCAAAATTGTCCAAAGAGCTAGGTGGTGGATCTCTTACGAGCTTGCCAATTATCGAAACACTCGAAGGGGAAGTTTCCGCGTACATTCCAACCAATGTGATTTCGATTACAGACGGACAGATTTACCTCCAGCCTGATTTGTTCTTCGCCGGTATTCGTCCTGCTATGAACGTCGGTATTTCGGTTTCTCGCGTTGGTGGTAATGCTCAAATCAAGGCGATGAAAAAAGTCGCTGGTGGTTTGCGATTGGACTTGGCCGCATTCCGCGAACTAGAAGCGTTTGCACAACTGGGTACCGAATTGGACCCAGCCACTCAGGCCAAGCTCGATCGTGGTTACCGAATGGTGGAGTTGCTCAAGCAATCGCAATACCAGCCAATGGACGTGGCTGAGCAAGTTATCAGTATTTACGCTGGCACCCGAGGTCACTTGGATGATATCGCTGTCACACGAGTGAAAGACTTTGAAACCGGTCTCTTGCAATACGTTAAAGATCGCAAGCCAGAGTTGCTCAAGCAAATCCGTGACGTAGCTGATTTGACCAGCGAAATCGAAGAATCCATCAAGTCCGCTATCGCAGCGTTCAAGGCGTCTTTCAAGTAGTCGTTACCGAAAGGTGAGAAGCAAATGGCGAATATTCGTCAGCTAGATAAACGACGAAAGTCGGTAAAAAACATTCGCAAGATTACTCGCACGATGGAGCTGATCGCGACCGCTCGCTTTAAAAAGGCGATGGACCGCGCGGCTGCAGCGACCGATTACACCAAGCGAATTACCCAAATCGTTACCGACTTGGCGGAAAGTGGTACCGAAGTCAATCACCCATTGTTGGTTCCTCGAAAAGAGATCAACAAGATTGATATGCTGGTCTTAACTGCCAATCGAGGTTTGTGCGGCGGTTACAACGGAAACGTCGTGCGTGTTGCAGCGGCACAGCGAACCGAGTTAAAGGAACAAGCGGCACGGGGTGAACTGAGCGTCAGTGGCAAGCGAGGTATCTCGGCACTGCGGTTCATGGGAATGCCGATCGAGAATACCTACACCGAGTTCGATGACGAGCCAGGTTTTGAGCCCGTTTCGAAAATTGCAGATGATCTCATCGAGCGATATATCACCGGTCAAGTTGATCGTGTTGATGTCGTTTACACTCGTTTCGTCAGCAGTTCCAGACAAATCGCAACTGTCGAGACATTGCTACCATTCGCAAAGATCGAAACTGCGGTCAAATCGGACGACAAGTCGGCCGGAAAGACCAGGGGCATCCGTGATGATTATGAGTTCTTGCCATCGGCATCCGCCATCCTAGAAGAAGTCGTTCCGGCTAGCTTCCGGGCACGACTGTTCAAGTGCTTCTTGGACGCTGCCGTAAGCGAGCAGATCGCACGGATGGTTGCTATGAAGGGCGCAACCGAGAACGCGGGTGACTTGATCAAATCGCTCTCCCGAACTTACAACCGGGCTCGTCAAAGCAAGATTACTGGCGAGATCATGGAAATCATCGGCGGTGTCGAAGCGTTGGGTTAAGAACCAAACGCCTGCACACCCAAAACCAAACCATAAATTTTTTACAACCATCGCAATCGAGCGAGAGATTAAATGAGCGTTACAACAGAACGAAACGTAGGGCGAGTTAGCCAG
>JALOQS010000258.1 GCA_025459355.1 Pirellula sp. | reverse complement strand
AGCGGCGAGGCAGGCATCTAGCCAGGGAATCGCGAGATAGCGTTGGTTGCCGCATTCATGACTGGTTATCGGATCGACAGCGACTCCTACCAGTCCAGAACGGCTACGCAGCTCGAGAAAGAACTTTTCGTTGGCTGGCCAGACACCTGCAAATCGCTCCTCTTTCACGGAGAAGCCTTCTCTAGTTCCCAAATTGCACATGACAGGAACTGTAAGTGCGAGGTCGGGTAGTTCGTGAGGACGAATTGCTTTGTTTTCTTGCTCAGAGCTGAGCAGCGGGACTCCAGAACGGAGCCATGCAGCTACAACCTTTTCCGGGTGGAGCATAACCATGCCACCTGCCCAATGCCCGCCGCCACTATGGCCCCAAAGAGCCCATGGGACTTGCGGTAGTTCTTTGCGTCCGGTCATCTTCGCAAAATCAACTAAGCATCGCTGAAAGGCTGCGTCGGAACCGTTGCGAGGATCGCACCACATTTGGCAATCAGCCTTGTCGGGTTGTTCGTATGCTGGTGAGAGCAACGCGCAGCGATGTTTCTCCGCGAGTGCCTGCCAGTGCAAATCATAAGCGCCGGTTAAACCCGATCGACACGAGCCCTCGCCGCAACCGTGCTGATGAACGATGATGCCGCGAATGGGCTCATCAACGGATGGCAGCCAGAGAGTATAGTTCACGCCAAATAGCAATCCGCCTTTTTCGACCGACGGTTCGTATCGAACTCGATAGTAAGGTGGGTGCGCTTCGGGAAACGCATCGTAGGGCGCAGTCTGTGCAGCGACGGGACCACATATTGCTAGCAACATCAAAAGCCAAAGGTACTTGCTCATCGAATCTTAACCTCTATTTCCCTAGCCACTGGGCTGGCTATTTTGGGGCACAATATCTAATCGTGTAGGCACACGACTCGAAACTCCTCTATCTTCCTTGTAGAACAAATCGCGTTGTAGTCCCCCTTTGAAATTTTTCCGCGTATAATCCAGCGGTAGTCAGACGGGTTTCTACTTGCCCTTATTGAAGTAATCCTCTTACGAGAAAAGGTGCCATGTTGTTGCGTTTTATTCGTTTTTGCTTTCTATCGACCGCGATCGCGAGTGCTTCGATTTTGCCTTTTGCAGAAGCGGGCCAACCGGCTGGGATCGTTCCTAATGCGCTAGACAAATACATCGCGGAGCCTGACGCATGTTACAAATGGGAGCTCCTAGAAAGTGCTGAGATACAGTCGTTTCAGTTTCGCCTGATCAAGTTGACGGCACAGCAGTGGCGAACGGAAAAGGATGTCGATCGTCCCATTTGGGAACATCAATTACTGGTTACGATTCCACCCGAGGTAAAGAGCAACAAAGCGTTCCTTCTAATTGGTGGCGGTAGTCATAACAGCAAACCACCAAAAGGTCCCGATCCAATCGCGGCAGGCATAGCCAAGGCAACAGGCTGTATTGTTGCCGAGCTAAAAAATGTACCAAATCAACCCATGATCTTCCACAATGATGGTCAACCACGAACAGAGGATGACTTAATCGGATATGCATGGGCTCAGTTCTTGGAAACAGGCGATCCAACTTGGTTGCCTAGATTCCCGATGGCCAAGAGTGCTGTGCGAGCGATGGACTGCATCACCGAGTTTGCGGCTACCGAAGCAGGTGGCAAGCACAAAGTCGACAAATTCGTTGTTGGTGGAGGATCGAAACGAGGCTGGACGACATGGATCACCGCCGCCGTCGACGATCGAGTGGAAGCGATCGTCCCCATTGTTATCGATGTGCTAAATGTTGAGCCATCTTTAACGCACCACGGCCGCGCCTACGGTTTTTGGGCAGATGCCATTGGCAACTACTACCAGCACGAAATACTGCAGCGATTTGACCATCCGCGAATGAAAGAGCTTTATTCGTTCGTCGATCCCATTTCTTACAAAGATCGCTTGACCATGCCCAAGTACATTGTGAACGGAGTCGGCGACCAATTCTTCTTGCCAGACTCCTCGCAGTTCTACTGGGATCAGCTAAAAGGAGAGAAGCTTATTCGCTACGTGCCCAATGCAGATCACGGGCTAAAAAACTCCGATGCAGCCCAAAGCATAGCAACGTTTCATTACTTAATATCCAGTGGAAAGCCGTTGCCAAAATACGATTGGACGTTCGAGCAAGATGGCAGCATCAAAGTGACGACCGGTGAGACGCCAGCCAAGGTGGTTATGTGGCAAGCCAACAACCCGAACGCACGAGACTTTAGGCTTCAATCGATCGGCCCCGCTTTTCAGTCTACTGAGCTCATCCGTCAAGGGGATGGCAGTTATGTTGCACCCGCCGCGCCCGAGATGAAGGGCTGGACGGCAACTTACGTTGAACTCTCTTTCCCAGTCGAAGGGCAGTACCCACTCAAGGTTTCGACAGCCGTTAAGGTGACACCGTCAACACTACCCTTTGCCGATCTCGATCCAAAGACGATTCGCTATGAACCCGAGGTAAAGCAGTCTGGCTCGAAAAACTAACTGACTAATGGACAGACTGCCGTGGCTGAATGTGCGTTTCTGCTCAATTCCGAATTGATTAGCACACTTGCCAAATCCATAACTTGGGCGGGCTGCGTTCCGAAGCTCGCCTAAGATACCCCTCGATTAGTCCACCATCAAATGGTAGTCCCCCATCAAAAGGGGATTTATGAATTTTTGATTTTGCAAGCTCGTGTAGTTGCTCCCGCTCTCCCAAATCTCTTACAATGGAGGTACTCATCCTAGCTATGGAGCTGTTGCGCTCCAAAAGAGCTTTAATCGCCCAGACCGAAACTAATCTCTGATGCGGTTGATTTAAGCACACATGTGGGATGCGCTACGCCCGAAAGACCGAATCGGAAAACGTCTAACGACAAATACGCAATCCTCTCTAAGTTTTATTTGGTTTTCAGGAGGCTGACTCAATGAAAAGATTCAAAAAACGCGGTGGTTTCACTCTAGTAGAATTGTTGGTGGTTATCGCCATTATTGGTATCCTGGTGGGGCTATTGCTGCCTGCTGTCCAAGCGGCGCGGGAAGCCGCACGTCGCATGCAATGCAGCAACAACCTCAAGCAGTTGGGACTAGCATTGCAAAATCATGAGTCAGCTCTTCGGTTTATGCCCCCTTGGGGAACAGAGCTAAGCGCAGCAGAAGCTCCTGCGAATCCTGTGAATCCTTGGTTTACTGCAACAGGTGATGCCAGAAGACCGTTCGGTGCACTCGGCCAGCTTTTGCCATACTTGGAGCAAACCAACGTGGCCAATCTTATCGATCCCCGTCGTCCCTTGGTTGACCCAGTAAATCTTCCCCCTCCCTTCCCCATGGGCACGAACAACCCTGCCCTCTTTACAACGCTCCCCTTTTTTGTGTGTCCTTCCACTCCAGAAGCTCCTCGCAACTACGGTGCTTACTTCGCCCCACTTGGTTTTCCAGCCAACACACCATACCTCCTGCCGAGAACAGACTACGCGCCTTTCCGAGGTATGCGCGGGGACTTGTTAGCTAACTGCCTCGGCTTGCCCAACGCGACCATGAACAACGCGATGTTAGGCACAAACAATATGGTAACAGAGCGTAGGATCCAAATTTCCAGAGTGACTGATGGTCTCTCCAACACCCTGTGTTTTGTGGAGATTGCGGGAAAGCAGAATGTTATGTTCAGAAATCGTAATTGGACACGCGAACCAAACTTTGTCCACCTTAACTCCTTCTACGGAGATTGGAATATTTCCCGTCAAATGCGAGGCTTGAGCGGAGTTGCACCGGCAGTCATTGCTGTTCCCGCTGATATCAGGCAATTCGGATGTAGCCTCATCAACATTTCCAATGAGGACAATCCGTATTCCTTTCACACGGGTGGCATCAATACTTGTCGCGGAGATGGTTCGGTTTCCTTTATCTCCCAAAACACCGACACCCGAGTGTTCATCGGATTGATGACACGCGATGGCGGTGAAGTCGTTCAAGACACGAACTAAAACCCAGGTTTCCGAGGTATACTAATGGCCAGAGCAAGCACTCTGGCCGTTTGCTTTTTGGTTGTCGCTGAACCTTTGCATAGGATGATTATGTACACTGAATTTCCAACGTTTCGAATCTTGAAGAAGACTCTGGTTCTTGTTTATCTCTTGGCGGGTTGTGCCTTTTGGGGCTGTGGTGGAAGCTCGCTACCCCAGCTTTCAGGCACCGTTACGGTTAATGGTACTCCCGCTGTCGGTGCCTTGGTGATCTATCATCCGCAGGGTGATGGCAAGGTGGCTACAGGTGTAGCCGACGCTGAAGGCAAGTATCAGCTTGTAACCGACGCGGAAGTTGGCGTTACGCCCGGAAAATATCAAGTTACCGTCACATGGCCAGATCCGAACCACAAGCAAGAAGCTGGCAGTTTGCTTTCCCAAGCTAGTTCCGAACCGGGCCCTGACGTGCTGAAAGGAAAATTTGCTAAGAAAGAAGCGTCTGGACTAAGTGCCGAGATCACTGCTAGCACCAAAGAGCTCCAACCAATTGCGTTGACTACCAAGTAGCCAATTGTGCGCGGCTTATCACCACGTAGGACGGTTCTCCTGGACCGTCAGGTAGCTTAGCAATTTCTGAGACGCAACCATCGTCCTCACTATCATCCACAAGCCAAGGTTGCGAACGGCTTTTACCAATCATGCTACGCAACCATTCGTCTAGCTCGTGATTCGAGCGTCACTAATCGACCCGTTCGATTATGCTGCACACGGGGGCTCCTCTGGTTAAGGCCACATGAGCTTGCGGTATGTCCGCGTACCACAATCCTTTCGCTTCGCCAGTTCTAGCGATCCATCGTTGCCCCCACCACTCATCTGCTTCCTCGGCTGATACGAAGCCATCTTCTTCAGCGTAGCGAATCTCTTTCCGAAACTTGGAGAGCGATTCCTGCTGAGCTTTCTCCAATCGCTTTTGGAGGTTGTTCCACGTTGACTTTTCGAATTGTGCGCAACTCATATGCCACGTTACTAATGGCAAATCGTATCCGTATTCGAGTAACTCCATGCTCGCAGTCCACCTGGGGTTGATTTCCAGCAAATACAGATCTCGTTCACACAGCAAAAAATCCGCTTGCCACACACCACACCAGCCGGTTGAACGTACAACCGTGCTCGCGAAGTCATTGATCGAAGGCACAAGCGTTTGGGGAATCGAAACCGGTGCTATCGAGCCGCGATAGATAAAGTCGCTCCAAATGTGTGGTTGCAATGGAAGCGACTCTGCCACCCCCAAGATCACTGTTCCATGATGCGAGCTTAAGAAGCTCACTCCAATCGATTTGCCCGAAACATGCTCTTGCAATACTCCCGACTCGGACAAACCGTTCGCTCGCAATAAGCTAGGCTCTTCAAGTTCTTTCGAATCGACAAACTTTACCCCCAAACCTCCGGCGCTACGTTGTTTTTTCCATAGCCATCTTGGATTGGTTTGAGAGACGATTGTTGCATTCTCAGCAATCATTTCGGAATGCGAACGGAGCCACTCGTCAACTGTATGGGTA
>JALOQS010000257.1 GCA_025459355.1 Pirellula sp. | reverse complement strand
ATGACAGGCTTGGTTCTTTGGTCGTCGAATGAGCACGTCGCCACCGCTCCCATTCAATTGGAATTCGAGTACATCGCATACAGCGACGTTATTAAGGGCGAAAGGGCTTACGATTTTTCGGTGATTGATCGAAAGCTAGAAGCGATTGCGCAGCGCAAGCATCAAGCGATCCTTCGGTTTTACGACACCTATGTTGGCAAAGAGACTGGCGTTCCCCAATACATCCGAGACCTGCCTGATTACAAAGGTGTTACCGCGAAAAGTGAAGGAAAACGAACTGGCTTTCCCGATTGGTCGCATCCAGCGTGGCAGCGTTGTGTGCTGGACTTTTTCGAAGCGTTGGGAGATCGCTATGATCGCGACTCGCGAATCGCGTTTCTACAGGTGGGGTTTGGTTTATGGTCCGAGTATCATATCTACGATGGTCCCATGAAGCTGGGAGAAACGTTTCCCTCCAAGGCATATCAGACCCAGTTTTTGCTGCATCTTTCCAAGTGCTTTACGGAGACTCCATGGATGATTTCCGTCGATGCGGCCGATAGCGAACGAACTCCCATTGAGGACTCGGCGGAGTTGCTCGCCTTGAAATTCGGGTTATTCGATGATTCTTTCAATCACAAAAAACATGCGCAGGAGAACGAGCCCAACTGGCGAATTTTGGGATTGGATAGATGGAAAACCAGTCCCATGGGAGGCGAGTTCAGCTTCTTTGAAAAGATTGATCAAAGCAAAGCCTTGGCACCGAGTGGTCCACATGGCATCTCATGCGAAGCTCAAGTGGCCAAGTTTCACGTTTCGTTTTTGATTGGAGACGACCAACCCAGGTTTCAAAAAGCAGAAAGAATTCAATCCGCTGGCATGGCGATGGGCTATCGATTCAGCGTTCGCAACCTAGAAACCAATGGAACAATAGTGCGAGGGGAAATCGAGAACGTTGGTGTCGCACCAATCTATTATGATGCCTATCCGAGCTGGCACGGCAACGCCAGCGACACATCACTCAAAGGGTTGCTTCCTGGGAGACGGGTGAAATTCGAGATTGCATCCGCCGAGAAGTCGGGTGAGTTCTCTATAGAATGCAGTCGTCTCGTCCCTGGCCAAAAGATTGGCTATGAAGTTAAGTGACAGGTGCATTGCCGGACAGAATGCAGGCGGAAACGCTGTTATTGCCGGCGTTTGAATTTCGCTCTTATTGAAATCCGATTTCGAAGCAAAGCAATTTGAAAACAGATCAAACCTCTGATTGCTCCAAGTCTGGCAATCCTACGGTTTTCTCAACGTTCTTCGCGATAACCGCGAGTGTTGACAAACACCGACCACGAATCTCGTGATAGCCGTCAATCAGTCGTTCTGCAGCATTTGCTACGGATCTAACATCTTCATGGTCGAGAATTTCGGGAGTGATTTGTTCTGCGATAGTGACCTTACCTTTGCCATGGTCGAACGGATATTCGCAATACCTCCAACTCGCTCGAAACGACTTCATTTGCTCGACTAGGCGTTCGCTTTCGTGGAGGGCTTCACGAATGAGCATCCCCTTGTCACCTTTCATACGGTCGAAGTGTTGAAACAAATAGATAAAGTAGCTGTAGGATTGTGCAAACTGAAGCACGGCATTCTGGCTTGGATCCAAAGCACTTAAGGCGGGGAGGATTCGCTCCATTTGTTGGAAGTAGTCATGTGGCTTTTCCATTTGGTTGTTCACTTCGGGCAATAGGCTAAGGCAACATGCGGTGTGCAATCGAATCATCGACGCTTTGACGAACGCATGGGCGTATTCTGCATTGGGATTGTCGATGTGTTTGCTGCGATCCATTTCTCTTTCATTGAGAATCGAATCATCCGCATTGGACATCTTTCGTTTCATCGCGTTAAAGAGTTCTTGATTTTTGCGTTTCGTGTTCGCATGGTCGGCTGTATCTTGAATCGTTCGGTAATGGGGAGCCGACTTTTTCATGGTGCTGCGGGCTTTGTTTAGCAATTGCATCGCATCGTCGTACGACTTGGGCGCAAAGACTTGATAATGAGGAAGACTAAACTCTCGGGTTGGCGTTATCGTGCCGAGGAAGTATTGATCGAGAATCTGCCATGCTTCGTTTTGTTCCGAGACCTCCTGCATGATTGAGCTTGTGGGAACCAGCATCATGCTATCTTTTTGGCGTTTCCCCAAAACGGCATCATAAAAATCGGAGGTGACACCTTTACACTCTGGTTCGAAATGTTGGAACAGAGCACGAGCGGGAAAATCGCTTTGGAAACGTCCTGAATCCGGGTAGCTAGAGATTGCATTGACACGATCTCGATCGCACGGGTGAGATTCGTACCAAACCGACTTTGCGTTTTGGTACGCTTCCTCGAGGATTTTGTGGATGTCGGCGTCGAATTTCTCTGCTTGTGCCCACGCCATTTTGGGGATGTCATCGACAATCTTGCCTTCACTGGATACTCGCTGCAGTGTGCCCATTGCGCTTTGAAAGCCTAACGACAGAACCTGCATTTTCCGGCTCGTTTCCGCAAAGGTTGATTTGCCCACCATCGCCGCTTCATATCGATCCGCGTCGTATTCCATTTGTTTCAGCACGTAGCCAACTAAGAAATAGCCGACCATAAGAAAGCACCACAATATCTTTCGCGAGAACCATATGGCTCCTCGTGCGATCCAAATGATCCATGATAAGCGAATATCCAGCTCATGAGATGTATTCACAAGCCATTCATCCCACGCATCACGATCATAAACCGCACGCCGTAACCATTCACTGATCAGCATCAAGAGGCGACTCATACGCATGCCGGCACCTTGGCTAAAGTGTCCGAATTCGTGTGCGAGAACGCCCGTTAACTGCTGAAGCGATAGTCCCGATACCAGAGGCATTCCAATTTTCAAGACGAGATCATTACCACGAATCATGCTCCACAGCCCATTACGAAATCCAGCCGCTGCGTTGACTTCGTTCATGATGTCGATTCGCGTAGGAACCGGAGCCCCTAATTCTTTACACAACCGATCTATATGAGCGAATAGTACCGGCTCCCCTTGGCGACTCAGACTACGTATACGCTGTTCTTTCGAACCGCGAGCAAGGAAGGGTTTGAGTAAGAATACTATCAAGACGATCCCAACGATGGGGGGCATAATATAAAACAGGAAAACCAATACGGAACCACGTCCCCGAACATTGGTGAACCACACATGGTTTGTGATGCAATGCAAATAGATCCCGTAACCAAGTGCTGCGATACAGGCCAGATAACCAATCGGAATCGCAAGCATAAACAAAGTCGCGACGAGCAGGCCAATGCGATACGATAAGCGAGTCTTTGGCTTGGTGAATTCTCCGCTAAAGGATTTCATCAATTGATCAATGCGTTGCTCGGAATTGAGAGAGCCCCAGTCCTTTGACTTCGCAGCTACAGCCGGCTTGCTGTTCGCTTTGGGCCGCGTGGGGGAAGGCATTTGGGCTGAAGAAACGGTTCGCTCCGACAAGCTTCCTGAAGTCGTCGTCGTGGACTTTTGTTCGACTGGAACGCTTGCTACAGACGCCACGAATGTTGTTTGGCATGCCTTACAGCGAGCTTGTTTGCCGATATGTGTTTCAGGCAATTCATAGGAACGATTACAAGTGGGGCAATTGATCTTAGGCATGGGAGAAACAGCGATAGAAAAGCTTATAGGGTTGATTCTCGAGGGACATCCGAAGCCAAATCGTTCCGCTTAGGTATGGGATGGTTTGGCGTAACGGGGTCGATCGCGAAGAGACGGTGAAGTTTGATCGAGCTCATTCTAATCGAAACAAAACTCCATTTGGGAGACAGGTCGGGAGATGTTGCGACTAGTCGAAAGAGGAGTTTTCGGGTAGCTTCTACGTAAAATTAACTCGACTGATTTTTACTCTTGCTGGGTATGGAATTCATGGAAACGGTTCTAATAAATGGTTCGTGGAGAGCCTCACAATCGACGGGCAGCTTTCAAGCGACGAATCCTACGACGGGCGATCTCATTTCAACATTGTTTCCAGTCAGTTCCTGGGCCGATGTTGATGAAGCCCTCGATGCAGCCCACGCCGCTTTTGTCGCATTGCGTTCCGTGAGCGTTGAGCAACTGGCCAGCTTCTTGGAAACCTTTGCGGATTTGATCCAGGCGGACAAGGAAACCTTGGTCAAACTCGCGCATGAAGAGACCGGGTTACCGGTTACGCCGCGATTAGGCGATGTCGAGTTACCTCGAACCGTGAATCAGTTGAAATTGGCAGCCGAGGCCGCGCGGAGCGGATCATGGGCGTTACCGGTCATCGACACCAAGGCGAACATACGAGCGTGTTATCAGTCGATCGGACCGGTGTGTGTTTTTGGCCCCAACAATTTTCCGTTTGCGTTTAACAGTTTGGCGGGTGGAGATTTTGCGGCGGCGATTGCTGCGGGCAATCCCGTAATTGGCAAAGCCAACTCTTCGCACCCCGGCACGACAAAACGATTTGCAGAGCTCGCATCTCAAGCGATCGAAAAAACGGGAATGCCTAAGGGATTGGTGCAGTTGATTTACAGAACATCACATGCTGATGGAGAGCGGTTGGTGGGGGATGCCCGGTTGGCTGCGATCGGATACACGGGATCGAGAAACGCGGGATTGGCACTTAAGGCTATTGCTGACAAAGTCGGTAAGCCGTTCTATGCTGAACTATCCAGCGTTAACCCGGTGGTCTTTTTGCCCGGTTCGCTGAAAGAACGTGGCCCTGCCCTCGTCGAGGAGTACGTCACGAGCGGTCTAATGGGAGCTGGGCAGTTCTGCACCAATCCAGGCATGTTGCTTTTGGTGGAATCTGCCGAAGCGAATGCGTTTATTGATGGGGTCGTTACAAAATATCAAGCAGCTGCACCGGGGACATTATTGTCAAAGAGTGTTGAGACTTCGCTTGGCAAGAGTGTTGAACTGTTGACCAAGGCGGGCGCTTCCCTGCTATCGGGAGGAAGCAAACAGCCGGGTGGTCGATGTGCTTTTGCGAATACGGTCTTGAAGATATCGGGCGCTCAGTTTTTGAGCGACCCGCATGTCTTCCAAACAGAGGCATTCGGAAACGCAGTGCTGATCGTTGTCTGCAAGTCGCTCGATGAATTGGTATCGAGTCTGAAACATCTCGAGGGCAATCTGACTGGCTGCATTTACTCAGCCAAGGACGGAAGCGATGATTCGATGTACCCGGCCGTAGCCAGCGAGTTGGCACATCGCGTCGGTCGGTTGCTCAACGACAAGATGCCTACGGGGGTTGCAGTTAGTCCCGCCATGAATCACGGCGGCCCATTTCCTGCGACCGGTCATGCGGGATTTACTGCTGTTGGCATACCTGCCAGCATGATTCGTTTTGCCAAGCTAACCTGTTTTGACGCGGTACGTCCCGAACGATTGCCAGATCTACTCCAAGATAGCAATCCGAGAAAGGCATGGCGCAATGTCGACGGTGTCTGGACCAACGCCTAATCCTCCGGGCTTGCGAAATTTTGCCGTCACCTTGTCCTA
>JALOQS010000256.1 GCA_025459355.1 Pirellula sp. | reverse complement strand
GACATTGCCTTGAGGGCGATACTCAGCAACGCATCGTCACCCGCATCCTCTGGTATGACGAGTTGGTTACCGAGAGCATTCATCAAACAGTGAGTGACAGTCGGCCCGGTATGCGGGGGACGACCTGTTACCATGTCAAAGAGAATTGCTCCGAGAACATAGATGTCGCTGGCAGGACCAATTCTATTCAATTGGTGACCAGCCATCTCGGGTGCCATGTAGCAGGGAGTTCCCGCTAAGTTAAAGGCCTTGACGATTCGTAGGTTTGCCGTCAGCTGACTGCTGCGACCAAGCGGTTTCGCAAGTCGTATCTCGCAATCTTGGATCGACTGAATCTCGTTTCGTTCCAAGACTTCATCGTCAGTCGTGATAGCAATCGATTCGCCTCCCCGAAAGTGTTCGGTGCTCTCGATTTTAAGCTGAGACTCACCCGCGATCGCTGGTTCCGTAACTCGCGAAGAGTCTCTTTTAAGATTAACCGCAGTCCCCCAGTCGGTAACAAACACTTCGCCGAACTTCCCGAGCATGGTATTCTCGGGTTTCAAATCGCGGTGAATGATTCCTTTCGAGTGTGCGAACGCGACCGCATCAGCGACCTTCATGAAGATGTCGAGATTCTGCTCGCGAGTCTGGTTGGCCATGACCTGACTCCATTGATCCCCGTCGACAATCTTCATCGAATAGAACAGCATTCCATCTTCGCTCACCCCCAAGTCATGAATGGGGACGATATTGGAATGGTCAAGATCTGCGGTTATCTGGGCTTCGTATAGAAAACGCTTGCGGGCGTCGCGACTCTTTTGAAATTTTGGCTTCGCTGCTTTGAGTGCAACCAATCGATCGACTGCCGTCTGGCGAGCGGTAAAAACGATCCCCATGCCACCTTCGCCCAACTTATCAATAATTCGATAGTCAGCATCGGAAAGGCCGGATGAATTGGCGTCGAGAACTTTTCGAACCGCGACGCGCTCGAAAATCGAATCCATGGCCTGCATGCTGGCACCGCTAAGCGACTGCATCGGATTAACGCTTGAACCAGCGGCACTCGCCCACACCTTTTCCAATTGCCCTACGGTCTTAGCAAGCTTGTTCTGAATGGTACGTTGGTCCGTTCCCTCCGTTCCTTGCAATAGGGTTTGTGCAGCATGAATCGGAGCGGCCGTGTTGTCATCCAGCATGAGCGTTGCTTCGCCATCCGCTCCCGCGTCGGTCGCATGGGCTGCATACTCCACCGTTTGATTCGGAGCCAATTGACCAACATCAATCGAAACATCCCCATCGAAAGACATGTCCCCATTAAAAGTCTTAGCAATGGGGTTGGCACTTGCTGCGGCATCGACGTCTAGGGTTGCATGAATCTCTGCATCCTCTGCCAAAGGCGCTCCGATAACGTCAATCGTCTGAAAATCAGCCGATCCGCGAGGCAGTGCAGCACCGCATTGGATGCATGTCGCTGCATCATCTTCGTTTATCGCATTGCATTTGGGACAGTGTCGCATGTGTGTTTTGGTAATGGATTAATTGTTTGAAATCGTATTGCCAAAGAACGATGCGATACGTCGAGCTCTTCTCGCCGATCGATTGACTCGAATCGACTTGCCGTCCTCCGTCCCGATCGATTCCAACAACGAATTCGCATCTTTCGGCTTTCGTTGAAGCAACCAAAGTGCTCCCGCTAGCATTTCGGTTTCTACGCCCAGTGTAGAGTGAGTTGTAGAGTGAGATAACGTATTGGGTTGTGGCTGCTTAATCGGTTGGGGAGCATCGTTCGGATCGTCTGGTGTTGTGGCAGCGGGTTCATCAGGTGATGGCGCATCTTCAGATGGTACCAGCTTTTTCTGAATGATCGGAGAATTCTCTTGGTTGGCCTCAGATTCCCTTTGATCATCTCGCACCGCGAAGACCTCTAAGACAGATTCATTATTGAAAAAATCTTTTTTGATAATCGCGTAGGCGCCGGCTGGTTGGTTCGGATTCTTGAGAAAGTCAGCCTTGATCGCTTCTATCTCTTGGTTCGTGATAGAGCCTGTCGCGGCCGATACCGCCCCCTTCTTCAATCGCGTTTTAGGATCGAGTTGCTTTTTGTCTTTGTTGTCCTCCTCATCGATGACAGCAAAGTCAATGATCTCGGAATCCGCCGGTAGCTCTTCTTCATCGGCGTATCCATCGTTGTCGGTATCTTCAAAGTAGACTTGATAAATGCCAATCACGATCTGACGTTCACTCACCTCCGTGAGCTCCATGCTCGTATTGGGAAGCAATACGTTAATGGACTCTTCTGGTGCTGGTATGCTCAAAATGATGGGTGGAATAAAAATTCTTGCATCTTGTGGAAGAGGTAACGGTCTCTGTTCGGCTGTGATGGAGACAACGTCCAAAATTTCGACTCGTTCCACGGTGAGATCCCGGATATCCCCCGCGTTGGTGGCGGACGCGTTCTCAAAGATAAAGAAATCATCCGCCCGTCGAACCGATACGACCGTGGGCAATGAAGAGTTATCTACGATGAAAGTCTGCGAGAAAGGTGTCGTTCTTGTAAACGCATTCACCGGTGACCCTAAAGGAGCAGATGCATACGAGTCGGTGTCGAGAATCTGGCTGCCAGGTACAAAGGTTGCATCGGAAACAACCCCTAGATCACTAGCGTTATGGAACCGTTGCAGGAATCCATCAGCATAGGAGATATAGACATCGAACCCCCGCTCTCCCGGGGCGCCGTAGTTAAGAACCACTCGCTGAAATGCATCGATTTCAGGATCGTTATCGAGTGCATTACTATTGAACAAATCGGGATTGACAATACGGGTGCTCACAGGCAGCACCCCATTCGCACCTTGACCACCGTCATAGCCCGTGACCATCACATAATCACCATCGGCTCCGATCTGATTGATCGATTGCACTCTCACGCCGCCACTGAAATTCGCGGCGGTGATCATTGCCCCGTTGTTCGTCATTTCGAATTCACCGCCGGCCACAAAAACGATCAACCCCTCCGTCGCATTCGGTGTATTGTTCGCTTGTGTATTCACCGTCACGACTAGCCCGTCCACGGTGATATCTCGCGAATCGGTCGTTTCCACATAGACATGAGGTGCCGTTGTCGATTCTGCAACGATCGACCGAATGGTTAGGTCGCCGCTGTTCTTGATGAACAGAGCATATTGTTCGGCGGTTCGATTTTGGAACAGATAGTTCCCGCTAGCAGCATTCGCGTTGCTCTCGAAATTCGTTCCGGACTGTGCTGGCAATAGATTACCTTCGGTCGCATTGAGAGGGTTCATGCCGCCAAAGAAATCATCTCCCTTGGCATTCGCAAGAGGATTCGTTTGCTCAAAGCTTCTATCCAAACCGCCAACGCCTTCCACTCTCGCCTGGAGTGTCGCCACCTGCGTGCGGTTTAAGTGGGTATAACCAATACTATCGATAACCAAATCTCTACCGACGATCACGACGTTGCTATTCGTCGTGTCGATATCGCCAGCCGACTCAAAAGTTAAATCGCCTGCTGCGGCAATGACCGAAGCTCCCAACGAGATCCCGTCGTTGAGGGTTGGGGTCGAGTCGTTTCGATTATTCAGAGCTAGCAAGTTGATATTCCCAGGTCCGTTGATGGACACAGTTTGACTCGTTCGAATATCGTCTGCGGCTAAGATTCCGATTTGACCGCTACCAGTTTGCACGCTGCCGTCGATTACAACGTCACCACCGCTACCTGTTGTATTGAACCCTGCTAGAAAAATATCAGCTGTGCCGCCAGCAACGATGCCTACGTCATCGGTGCCGCCAGTGATTCGGAGCGTACCGTTTTCTGTTAAAGCCTGAATCGTACCATTGTTCATGGTTCTCAGATCTTCTAAGCGATCCAACAGCCGCGTAACAGGCAAAACGTCGGTCGTCGAACTGTTAAAACGAGATTGTTTCATTCCATTCACGCTAACCGTCGCCGCGCTCGCGTTGCCCACGACAAGATCTCCGCCCGCCTCGACTTCCGTTAAGAATATTCCATTTTGTGCCTGAGCTGCCACGATGTCGACGTTCAAATCGATATCGTCTTGGAAAATCCCTGATGGGCCGATTAGATCCGCTGCCCGCAAACTAAGCGATGTTGTCGCGCCAGCAATGGACTCGCTGACGTTCGAGGCTGTTCCATTCGCATCGGTGATACTGCCAGTTAAAGATTGTATTCCAACCCGATTGGTTGTCGCATTGGTCATGACGATTTCGCCAAGTGCGATGTCTCCATTCGCCTGTCCGACGAAATCGCTACCCCCGACGCTGATGATTGTTCCGTTAGCCATCGCCCATGTTCCGTTGACGGCATCAATCAACACATCGCCGCCGACTGTGGTGATGTCGCCAGCGGCTGTTTGTTCTATGTTGTTTTGCGAAACAATTCCGATATCACCGGTTGTACTAAAGATTGCCGCGGTTTGCCGAAGATCTTGAGTCGACTGAACCAAGATATCCCCGTTGTTGGTCGTCAATGCTCCATTCAAATTAACTCCATCAACGACTAGGCCCGCAGCGTCAGTCGAATTGTTGAGTGCATTGATAAGAACCGACCCAGCGCCGCCCGTGGAAATTGCTGAATTAACTAGAACATCATCGGTAGCGTTCAGCGTAACGTGTCCGCTCGTGCTGCCTACCGTCGCATTAACAATAATGTCTCCGTTATTACCAAGTGTTTGGAGCAGTATGTCGCCTGATCCATTGGCGGAAATGCCCGAACCACCATTGGGGCCAGCAGCCACCGTAATGTTCCCCGAAACGGCTTGAATCTTGATCGGACCGTTGTTGGTGGTCGTGAGATCTTCGCCGCGCACTGACAGCGACGTGAATGTCGAATTGAAGTTGGTTCTAAAGTAATTGACTACTACGTCGTCAATTGCGAGTCCGTCCAGTTCTCGAATGTAGATGCCGGATCCAGCCGCTGATGCAAGGTTACCAACACTTGTATCGATGGCGTTGGTGTTATTGTCTGCAGTGTTTCCTGTGTCGCTTCCGCCGATTGCACCGTTGGTCGCATCCATGTGCAATCTTGACGCTAGGACATTGAGGGTGTTCGGTGTTACTCCGTCATTTCCATCGAGGATGGATCCGTTTGCGGACAAACTAACACCGTTGGCTTCGATCCGTCCTACCAGAATATTTCCATTATTTTGCGTTTCGATTCGCACACTGACGGGCGAACTGATAAACGCATTGGGAGTCATCTCGACACCGCTTACAGCGTCTGCATTGCCGTTGGCTGCTTGTATAAGAACAGAACCGATGCTTCCGCTGGATACAATCGGCTGACCCACGGGGGTTACCTCGCCATTTAGAACGACATCATCACCGGCCCTTAGGGACCTGTTTTGGGAACGGATTTGGGCGTTGACTATTATGTCACCATCGGCAGCTAGAGTCTGCAAAAGAACATCGTTAAAACCGTTGGCTCGGATGCCAATGACGTCTGTCAGCCCTTGGTTTACAGTGATGTTGCCCGCTACCGACTGCACCTTCACAGGACCGTTGATGGTCGTGAGGTCTTCGAGCACATTGTCTACGTTTGCGTTGGTCGAATTAAAGTTCACGTCTTGGACGCGCGAATTGACTCGGTCGATCGTGACACCGTCTGCTTCGCGAACATAAATTCCTCGAGCCGATTGAGCTGCCAAGATGTTGACTTGGGTGTCGATCGCAAAGGTGTTATCGTCGACCGCGTTGACTACGTCGCTATTACCAACCCGGCCATTGGTAGCGACCATTTGAAGCGTGCTCGATTGCACGTTGAGTGTATTCGCGGCCAGCGTATCGTTGTTGTCGATAATGCTGCTTGCCGCTTGTAGGCTGACGTCGTTCAAAGAGGTGATGCGTGCGAGTCGAATGTCGCCATCGACTCCTCGTGCTTCTACACGAACGTCATCGTCTGCTTGAACAACCGTGCGAGAAGTCATCGTCACACCGTCGATCGCTTCGTCGGTGCCGTTGTTCGCGAGCAAGTAAACC
>JALOQS010000255.1 GCA_025459355.1 Pirellula sp. | reverse complement strand
ATAGTCGGAAATGCCGAAATTAGAAACGTAGTTCGTGCGGTCGTCATGGCTCGATAATGTTACAGGAGTCGAGAACGATCTTGTTTGGGCAAAAACATGAAAGGGCAAAAAAATATGAAAACCTTTTTTCGGGTCCCATATTTTTGCCCATCCATTTTTTTGCCCTAATAGAAACACGATATTGCAGACAAACTGACGACAGGACTCGATAACGACATGAGGTAACGGATCTAATGCAAGCATTCCAACAGACTCGATTGACATTGAATGATGGGAACGATCGAACTGATTGCAGCGTGACATCAGAACACGTAAAATGACGAGACAGAACCAAGACAAGGATCGAACGGCGATCCTTGAAAACCGAATACAAATGAGAACTAAAGCTTTGGACCTAAGGGCTCGATTCTTCGGCGCCGACTTACATGGAGATCACCCCTTGCCCAATGGTCAATGCCGCCGTTTTAGCCACAAGTTCATGACGCATTTCTCACTTAAAACCATCGTTCTTTGTCTAACGGTCGCACTTGGTTGCGATCGCACCGCCGGCGAACTGTCGTCGGAACAAGCCTACGTGGTTGCGATTTACGACGATTCCGCCGCAATGACGGACGCTGGTGACAAATGGGGGCGTGCGATGGAGCCATGGTTCCACGGTGATAAAGCTGCGACTGACGAACTCGAGGCTGCCGACATGCATTTTAAGGAAACAATTGAATCGGTACGTAATAGAATTGCAAAACGCACAATCCCCGATAATCCGAAGGCTAAGCAATTTGCCAAAACCGTAACCGAGTATCTAGACTGGCAGATGCATACACGGAAAACTTATTCCAAAATTTACGAAGTAGTGCGTTCTGAGAACCCTGCGGTCATTGCGACTCGAAAGTCAGTCATTGACGAATTACACATGCTGAACGACGAAGAGCTTGTATGGAAGGCTCGTATTCACGAGCTCGGCAAAGAATTGGGTGTTACGGTAGGGTCAGCACAATAACAGTTACCGAAGGACGCGAGCCGAGCGGTTTGGCAATAGTTGCGTCTTTTGCGCGTCCTCGGTGATGTCCGCCGTTCGTCCAGGAAACCATTAGTATATGCTCGCATTAAGACATCAGCCTGCATCCCTATATCTCTCCATTATTTGCAGCCTGTTTACACTTTACTTTTCCTCGCTGCGAATTTTCGAACTGTGGAAGATCCCCCAGGATGCCGAGCTCGCGCCGGGCTATCCAACTTGGTTGCTCAATTACTTATGGGGAGTCATCGGTTCTTTGGGGATCATATCACTTATCGGAATCTACTACGAGATACTGATCATTTCAAATATACTTAAGCGGAGATGGCTACTTGTTCCTGCGGTGTGTTTGGTACTGTGGATTGGTGCACGAAGTTACTACTTACTACAGGATCCCGATGTTGGGAATGGTGGGATCGTATGGGGTGCGTATGACGTATTGACACTGACCCGGAACGTTGCGACCGCCAACGAGGCTGGGAAGAACGGCTACCGTATCGGACAAATTATTGGGTTGGTCGTTTTTTTTACAATGCCGCTAATCTTCGCCTACTGTGCGATGACGGAGTTAGCGCATCCACAAGGATCAAGGGACGAACCAAGCGATGCCCCCAGGTCGCCAGTCAGCCCCGAATTTGAATCATAGCTTTTTTACTGGTGACTGCGTGATCGCGGTCGTTCTAAAACTTAAAAACCGATAAACAGACTGACGGCAAAGCAGAACTCAAAAACCATAGTTCATGCGGTCGCCAGGAATCGACGGCGACATGCGGTAACGGATCTGATGCAAGCCCTGCGACGGACTAGATGGGAATTGAATATTGGGAGCGATCGCGCTGATTGCAGCGTGACAACGGAACTCGTAAAATGACAAGACCCAATCAAGACAAGGATCGAACGGCGATCCTTGAAAACCGAAAACAAATGAGAACCAAGCATTGGACCGAAGGGCTCGCTTAGTAGGCCCCGGCTTGTGTCGAGATCACCCACCGGTCAGGGCTGTCGTTCGCCTATAGGAAACTCGCATGCTCACTCGTATTACGCTGGCGGCAATCGCAGGAACGCTTTTGGTGCAGATCGTTGTTGGCCAAGAGAAGCCCATTGACACCGATTCGAAAGCATACAAGAAGGCGTACGAACTTATCTTTGACGTTCAGGCAAGGGCAAAGATGGCGGAGGAACTATTGCTTGAGAACGGCAAAAAGAAACTGTCAGATCTATCCGCAAAGGAACTCTCGCTACTTTGTCGGATCTATAACGAAGTATTCAATCCCGAAAAACAGCTCAAGACAGCTCAAGAAATCTGGGATCGATTCCCTGAATCGCCGGATGCAACCCGTTGGATGGTAAATTCAATGCTGAACAAGATGATGAACGACAATGACATCCAAGAAACGCTCGCGTTCGTCGACAAAGCCTTGAGCGAGAAAAAGGGGATTCGATCGGAGTTGCTAGTACTCAAGGCCCGAGCCATTTTGCAAAGACAGAAAAAACTCACTGATGCTGAACGCCGCGTGATGGTCGCTGATCTGCTGATCGAAGCATATGCCTGTTACGACAAAAGCGAGGGCGAGTCCGATTTTCCTGATCTCGAAAATGTTGGATTCGTCGACATGGACCACAGCTTCACGCAATACTTCAGCACGGTTGAACGTGAGGCATTAAAAGTTCGAATGCGTGCGGCTAGGGACGCAAGAAAATAGATATGAACAAATTGTTGGACCGATGGCCCCGACGGTCCGTTTCAAGATGGTTTCCCTGTTGGCGGGGGCTCTGTCAACATGGCTTTTATCAGAGATAGACATGATCCCGAGACGTTTTACAATCCGAACAGCGATGGCGGTCGTGTTACTCTTCGCTCTCGGATTCGCGTTCGGTCCATACATTCTTCGTCGTGCAAAATACATAGACCACTATAGACGTCTTTCGGAGGCTGCGGCGAAGTGGAAGCGACAACCTCATCGATGCGAAAGCTACACGTTTCAGGCCTCAAACGGCAAATGGCTCTCGGTTTCCACCGCTGAAAAGATTGTTGCCGACGACTACTCTACTGCAACGTACTATGGTGCTACGCCGGATCCGAGCAGGTTCTTTGTTGTACCTCCCGGCAAATGGGTCGACACAATTGACGATGTATTCGCTGTCTGGGATAACTATGACTGACGTGCGTAATGCCAGACGTCGGATTCCCAACGGTTGCAACGGAGCCCGTGGGCTGGCGTTTTCGAAATGCTAATCTTGGGCACGGGCTCGCTGAACCGAACTTTCTTTTTTCCTCTGCCACTCAACAAGTAGTTACACCAGATTCAGACCCGTCCTCCAATATTCTCCAAACATCGAAATCGGTACTTCGGCTCGAAGCGATTATGAAGCAATGGATGGCATTCAGTTGGCTACCGAACAAATCGGTAAAATGTTGAGCAACATAAAGGTCGACCAGGGTGTCTGGGGGTTACCGAGGCATGTTCGTGGCCGATCAGTAGACCAAGATGGATCTTACGATGCTCCAAAACAGACGTAATTTCGCGAGGTAACCGACGGATTGTTGAACACGATTGTCATTGGCGAAAATGCAGCTCGTCCCGACATTTACAAACGAGTTAAGTTTATTAGTCAATACGGTTCGGGTAATCATCCCATAATCAATTCCGCGTGTGCGATTAGCGGCACCTATATCGCCATACTGTTGGACGATAACCCGACTGTTAATGGAATGAACCGTGCAGGTCTGTATAGCTTTCACAATTCCGGTGCGAATGTCGCCTGTGTAGATGGTTCCATTCGATTTCTCGAAGCTTCCACCGATGGTGCGGCGCTGCATGCCATGGCCACAAGAGCCGGAAATGAAGTTACAGGAAGGCATGGGTTTTAATGCACAATGCGGTGAATTGAATGCTGTATGGAACGTCCATGGCAACCTCGGTCATTACGCTCGATCACGAACGCAATGCCGCTAAACATGCGTGGTACTACTTTACCTTGATAGTAGCACTGAATTCATAGAAGTACTGAACTAGTGTAAACCCGCTTGACTTGATCCCACAAGAGTGGGGAGACATCATTTGGCGAATTATTGATTACGGTTCGAAGGCATTCATCGGGAAGTTGATTTGTAATGATTGCGATTGAAACAGACGCGATCGACGGAGCGCGACTCATCCCGGCACTGCATGCTACCAAGGTTGCGATTCGATCTCGGACCAACGAGCAAACGGTTTGTATCGCAATCTGGATCATTTCATCGGAATTACCATCGCCGTCATGGATTGGAAAACGGCAGTAGATCAGATCACGACCCAACTGTGCTGGAGTCTCATTGATCGCAAGATCAACGACAGCTTTGATGCCCGTGTCGTACAACAAGCGCAGATCCCGTGCATCGAGTGCATTGCCAACATGCAACAACCCCTTGTAGATATTGCGAATCAATTCATGTGTCCTTTCATGTCATCCGCTCTGAAGAATGAATGGTTAAATTCAGCGAGTGCAAGGAGCAATTTCTACACGAGTCAGAACGCACGATCCAGCACTTCGCTACCATTTTTGTTCGCCTCAATTAGGTAGTGGGAATTGGCAATCTCACTCATTGCGTCTGGATCTGAACGACTTCGCCTAAGATTGATGCAAGATTTCCACTGTAGTCTGCCGCCGCAGGCTGTTTCAATCTTTCTCGAAGACGAGAGTGCTGTCGTACCTCAATTCCTTCATATGCGATCATTTCCCATACGTCACCAGTTTTTGAAACGACTATGTAGGCACGATGGCGCAGGCTACCACTGTGTGTAACAGGGCAACTCCCATGCTTACACACAGCAGACTCAACAGCACAGCAAAGCTCAAACGACCTGCCATATAGAACCGAAATAAAGTATACAGACAAAGCACGGAGCCCGCTCCAATGCCAAACAGGAAATATGGAATCTCATAGGTGCGAAATCCCAAGCCAATCGCCATCGCCAAAGCGACAAAATGCCAAGCATTGCATGTAAGGGCAATCACGATTGAATCAGCAGAGTTGATTGGTTTCACGAGACTATGCAATCCTACGATCCGTGTCGGCGAACGCTACGGAACACCGGGGAGCCGGTTCGTCTGAAAAGGTAATGTATCGAGATCAAGTCTAACATCCAAAAAGGCCTTCAATAGCGGCACTCGAGGTCCTTTCGTGCATCAGCTGGTTTTGTCATTGTTGGATTGAGATTGATTGTCCAGTTGTTGTAAGCTGCCATCAAGGTCAATCTGAGGTCGAGATCGCCAGGTCGAGATTCAAATGTGAGCTCAACACCGGTAGCCGGAATGTAGATCCCGACCATTCTGCCATTTGGGTAACGAGTTCCTTGGATCTGTTCCAAGCCCCGACCGGAGCGTATGGTTCGTTAGGCTAGATCTCGGCAAAGCGATTACCACGGTTCCCAAACGGGTTATGTGTAGCCGAAGTCACCAGACTTTGGAAAGTGTACCGGCAATACATCCAATCTCTTGGCGAGATTGGCTACGAGAAAAAGTTCCGATCTGTGGCGAGGTGGGGTG
>JALOQS010000043.1 GCA_025459355.1 Pirellula sp. | reverse complement strand
AGTATCCGAGGTGTTTGCCATGTTGGCGATCGGTGGGCTCTTTGGGCGATTCCGATTGAAATGGATTATTGCCATGGGCTTACTGTTTGGTGTGTTCAGATACGGATTGTATGCGACAAACTCCGCATGGCCCGTGTTGCTGGGTTTGTCATTTCATGGGTTCGCATTCACTCTTACGCATATTAGTTCGCAGATCTATTTGGCAGAAAGAGTCGATCCGGAGTGGCGCACGCGAGCTCAAGCACTGCTGAGCCTCATGACGGCGGGGGTCGGAAATTTGCTTGGGTATTTTTTGACTGCATCTTGGCTGACCTATTGCACAACAGGGGGCAATGTTGCTTGGTTTACCTACTGGGCAGGGCTGGGAGGGATCGTGCTGGCAGTCTTCGGGTACTTCTTGGTCGGATATCGAGGAAAGACCTAGAGTTCTTCGAAGATCAGAATATCATGCATTGCTCTGATCGACCTTCGTAGAAACTACAGCTTTCGAATGACTTTATCTTTAACGAGCACTTTTGATTACGTCGCATGCCAACATGGGGCAGAGCCGACCCTTAAGCAGGTTTTCTGCGAACCCAATGGGACCTATCGCCTCGCGTATTCGCAAAAAGGCTTGGTAACGCTCAAGTCAAATTTTGCGATCCCTTGTTGGTCAAAAGTTCTTCCGACTCATCCGTTGGTCCGTTCTCGTGGTCACATACTCAAGAAATGCGAGGGTGAAGTAGCAGAGACTCTGGTGCAGTCAATTGTTGAAGAGTACCGAGGTTTGGATTGGACCGATCTGCATGTTTGGCAACGAGATATTGCTCAGCCCGGTTGGCACGGGTTTGAGCCAGGTCGATCGGCATTAGCTCATTACGTGGCCGAGGCCTTTGAGAAAAGATTGCGAGAGGTAGAGGACGAGCGTGCTGCTAGGGTCAATCAAATAGCCAGTCTCGACTCACGAGTGCTTGAGATCATCATCGACGATCCCAATCGTTGGTGGATAGCGACTCGTTTGGTTCAGAACGTTGAGGATGGATGGGTAGGCGGGGTGTATGTGCCGCATGAGCCTGCCGATATGATCAGTCGTGCCTATTTGAAAATTGCGGAAGCGATTTCCTGGAGCCAGATGCCAATTCGGCCTGGCGACCAAGTTGTCGAGATTGGTTCGTCCCCGGGTGGGGCTTGTCAGCATTTGATCGATCTAGGAGCCAAGGTGACGGGTGTTGATCCAGCCGAGATGGACCCGCGGATCGCAGATCATCCTTCGTTCGAACATTGGCGAGCGAGATCGCTGCAAGTCAAGCGTAAGGCGTTTGCACCGTTTCGTTTTTTGATTTGCGATGCGAATGTTGCACCGAACTACACGTTAGACACGATTGAGTCGATCGTCGCCTACCCGACAACCAGTGTGGAGGGGCTTATCATGACGATCAAGTTATCTTCGTGGGAGCAGTCTGATCATATTGCCGAGCATTTAGAGCGAGTCCGCGGTTGGGGATTCACCCAAGTTGCCGCGAGGCAGTTAGCACACAATCGTCGAGAATACTGCATCGCAGCAAAAAGATAGTATTGTAGTTTCGTAGGCCGTAACAAGGCTCGGCGCAGTTACGGCATGTATTTCGGTTCCGTAGCCGATCTGGCCACAGATTGGATGCATTGCTGGTATTGGTAGCATCACCGGTACGCTTTCCAAAGTCTTGGCGACTTCGGCTATTGGTAGCATCACCGGCACGCTTTCCAAAGTCTTGGCGACTTCGGCTACACAGACTCGTAGCCAATCTGGCCACAGATTGGATGCATTGCTGGTATTAGATGCATCACCGGTACGCTAGATTACCCAAGTCATTGGGTTCAAAAGCAGTTCTATTTTGGAATTCCTCCCTTGGTCGTGACTCTCCCTGCTCCCTAAGTCGAGGCAACTGAAATAGAAAATCATCGAGACTGTTCTTTTGCTCGCCCCAAACCTGATCGTTCTTCTGTAAGGACGCGAACGTGTGAAGATGATTTCCTTGGATTTACAATACGCGATGAGCGATTCGTTGATGAACGAACTGTCATTGTCGGGGTTGATCCCAACGATCGGAAATTAGAATCGTTTACGAAGCAGTTCCGTTGTTTCAACGACCCAGGATTGCTCGCATATCAATATGGGAACGCATTCCGTCCAACCTGACGATACGTCTGTCGCTACTAAGCTATGAATGAAAGCCCCCGAGAGATTTACACCGCAATACGCGACAAAATCGACCTCGCGACTTACTGAAGCAACGTCTTACCATTCGGTAAATGTTTTCCCATTGACCTTTGCACGAGTCTTGTGTTTTTGACAAGTTGGCTTGCGCCAAGGTATCGTTCTCGAATTACTCCGACCAACTCAGCCTTTGCTTGCGTTTCCATAGCGAAACTCCGCGATTGGGTAACATCTTAATGAGGCAACCACAATCGTCGGTAACGCTTTCAATGAGTCAATGCGATCGCCAAAAGTGTCATCGCAGACTCGACCGAGCACGAGTTAACCGATGGTGCTTCTCCGCGCGAGTTAAGAACCCCCAATTAAGTGATTCATCCTGTTCATATCGCTTTCCGAGCGTTAACGCGGTCAAAGCTTTCTGAAGTTCGATTCCTAGGTAGAACGCGTGCGAGGTGTCTACGTTCTTAGATTCTGGCAGGGCCATCAGAGATTGCATCATTTCGTAAGGATCGGTGCCCCGAATGTGGACGTTCGCGCTGAGCAAATGAATCTCGGACCGACCTACCAGGATACGATAGTTGTTGTCCTTGAGATTCGTCGCAAGGTGTTGGATCGCGGTATCCGACAAGGCTGGATTCGATGGGTCACGAAGCAGAACCAGTCGCTCCTCAAGATGTTTCGGTGGGATACGATGCCGGACAGCGTAATTGACCAATTTGCGAGCAAGATCGCATTCACGGACAGCCGTTTGAGCCCAGGATATGACCTCGGTCGTTAGAATGCTACCGATTTGCAGTTCTTCGCAGAATCCGAGAAGCAAGACGTTGATCGCAGCGGAATCCGCGTCGGTGAGTTCCGTGATGTTGCCGATTCCCATCATCATCGGGATGTCCGGAAACAAGCGGCGTGTTTGACAGTATCTCTCCATCGAATTCGCAAAGCCACATCCGATAGGCTCAAGGATCGGATCGAGTCGAAACGGCACGGATTGGTTTAGCAATAACTCCACCGTGGACTCCAAGCTTTTGATAAAGTCACCTGCCATATCGGGGACAACGACTACCTCTGCCCCCCAATCTTTGGCCGCGTGTCGATTGGTTTCATTGACCGACAGAACTAAGCTAGCGCCTGCGCGGGTCGATTGCTCGGCTTCCCATGGATCAAAGGTATCGATCGATAGCGTTAAATCTTCATCACGCAATGCCTTGATCGCATCGGCGATAGACGTCCATCGCGAACTAGGGTCGCAGCCAATGTCGATGCGATCGGCACCGTCACGTTTCAAACGCTTGGCTTGCGTTATGAGTTCTTGCAGAGAGAGACGAGGGGCATGATTGATTTCGGCGATGATCTCGATGGAATGTTGTCCGTAATCTTCTCCGCGATGTCTCTTTTTTCCGAACATCTTTGGAAGATCTCTGACATCTTTTGGACCGCATTCGACGATCAGATTACGATTGGGGTAAGCCAATTGGATGCTATTGCGGACTTCGTCGATACCGGGTTCGAGATAGCCAGGCAGAATGACGCGAGTGGATTCGTTTGGAATCGCAAGATGTCGCATCAACCACTTGGGAGTCATCAAAGCAGCAACGGTGATCGGAAGCACATCAATCGTGTAACGAAACGCGAGTTTCTCAGCGAGTGCAGAGACGACTTCGCGCAACGATGCTTCCGCAAGTTTGCCGGTGACAAAATGGATCGACTGAATTGTGGACATCGTTCGAGATACCCCTATTGACCTACAACGCAACTTAAAGGAACATGATATTAACGAGAAGCACATAGAACTCGTAGTCAAGATGACTCGATTCGTGGCCGGTGCTTCTCGTTTTTTTATTGGTACCTATGGAAATCTTATTCGAACATCCGTGGTTCCTCGTCGTCAACAAGCCGACGGACCTTTTGACACAAGCGGTAGCGGGTGTCGATTCATTGCAAACCGAGCTTGTTCGGTATCTTAAGGAACGCACTCCCGGAGGATCGAATCCCTTTATTGGGATACCTCATCGATTGGATCGCGTCACCACGGGAGTGATGGTCGTTGCGAGAAATCAGCGAGCATTGAGGCGGTTGAGCGAGCAATTCGCTGCTAGAGTTGTTTCCAAATCGTATCATGCCATCGTCCCCGACGGTACCTTGCTAGAAGAATTGTCTCTTTCTCAGTCGACCGTTCGATGGATTGACCATTTGCGGAAGATTCCCGAGGAGGCTCGCGGTGAAATTTGCTCCGCCGAGATCGAGGGTGCGAAAGAGGCGATTATGACGGTAAAACCCTGTCAGCAAGCTTGGTTTTCGGGACTTGGTGAGTGTTTTCGACTATGCGAAGTACAATTGGAGACTGGCCGGATGCATCAAATCCGGTTGCAGTTTGCTTCGCGAGGGATGCCCATATTGGGGGATCAACTTTATGGTAGCCAGGTGGCTTGGATGGATGGAGACTTTAGAAATGCGCCGATCGCGTTGCATGCGAGACGTTTGCAGTTTCGCCATCCCCAGACAGCCGAGCAGATGTCGTTTGAGGCTCCTTATCCAGAGTCATGGAATCGATTGCGATTCGAGGGATCATAGTGCATCCAACTAGATTAGAGACCATCGCCAAACGATTTCAGATTGATCGAACGCTTTGGTTTGCGATGTCTGCGCGGGCATGGCAAGCAATCTCAGGTCCGTTAACAATCGTATTTCTGGTTCGGGCGTTGACGCTTGGTGAACAAGGCGTGTATTACGTGCTGGCCAGTGTGATGAGTATTCAGTTGTTCTTTGAGCTGGGGTTGCTGAATGTACTGATCAGTCAATCAGGGCATTTGGCGAGTGACATTGCGTCGAATCGACCGCATGCGAAGCAACGCATGAGTCAGCTCATCTCGGTGGCGGGGCGATGGTTTCTTGGTGCGAGTATGTTGTATGCGTTGGCTGCGATAGGTTTCGGTTGGCGGACCTTGGTGGATAAAGCATCGAGTGACGATTGGAAAACTCCGCTTGTCTGCTTGAGCATCGTCGCAGCAGGCTCTGTTGCCTTGGCACCTAGGCTCGCGATCTTGGAGGGAGCAGGATATCGGGCTAGTGTCTACAAGGTTCGGTTCTTTCAGATGTTGCTCGGTACTTTGGCTGTGTGGAGCACTTTGTTGATGGGGTTCAAGTTATGGGCCTTGGTATTTTCAAGCTTTGTACAGTTTTTGTGTTCGTTTCTCGCCACCTTTGTTTTTTATCGAGCGTTTTTCGATTCGCTGACGAATGCGAATGGCAATCGTGAGCCCAACGCAACGGTTGAAGAAGAGAGTGGTCTCAAGTGGTTTAGCGAGGTCTTTCCGCTTCAATGGCGAGTCGCATTGACAAGCATGGCTTACCATATTGCCACGCAGTTCTTTACGGTAATCTTAGTCTGGCATCATGGCGAAGAAGCGGCCGGGCGATTGGGAATGACGATGAGTATCGTGGTGGCGATCCAAGGCATGGCGATCACGTTTATTCAAACAAAGTTCAGTTTGGTTTCCAATCTTCACGGCGCGGGGGATCGCGAGGGAGCTGGAGAGTTGTGGCGTCGATCGGCACTGATCTCGTCGGGTCTATTGGTGACAGCGTTGTTGAGCGTGCTCGCGGTGGTGTGGCTTTTGCCGATGGCAGGGAGAGGTTGGGAAGATCGTTTTATAGAACCGTGGCAAATTGTGATTCTAGCGGTTGGATGTCTTGCTAATCATGGAGTTGCATTGCAAAGCTTTTATGTTTTGTCTCGAAAGGGAAGACCGTTTCTTGCGGCATGTTTGGTTGGCTTTGGAGCAACGGCGATTTTTGTTTGGTTTGGTGGGGCACGCTGGGGAGCAACCGGCATTGTGACCGGTTATGCGTTGGGAATGTTGGGTGTTACTCTGCCGTTGCACTCACTATCCTACTGGCTCTATCGGGCGAAGAAGTGACGCCAAACGGGCTGGCACTCTTTTTTTAGGAGAGCGTCAGCCTGCGGGACAATAGCAAGCTTGATTAGGGCTTGGGGATCATCAATTCGACAATCTCTTCGACAAATGGGTCGTTGCCGCTGGGGTTTTCGAACTCAAGCTTGATTTGGCGGCCCGGGAATTTGTCGCTGAACCAGCCTTTGACCTTCATGGGACCGCTTTCGAGTTGTGCTTTCCATTCGTAAACCGTCGCATCGTAGCTCATTCCGAGAGATTCGATCGATTCGGTAGCTACTTGATTGGCGTCGGGGAGTGGTCGAGCGAACAGTTCCGCCTCCATATCAGCGGGGATTTTTTGAGATTTAGGGTACTCGAGAATTGATGGCGGATTCTCGGTGGTGTCATTGGTTCGTTTGACTGTGATTTGGCTTTCGACCTGAACTGCATCTGCTTTGATTTCCTTAAGTTCAAGAGTCGTTGTGATGACGGTGGTGCCGATTTCGTTCGACATCGTTTTCCTTCGAACAACTTTCGTTCCGATCGGAAACTGTGACCAGCTAATGTAGTTTGAGTTTGGTACATCCTTAAGTGCGGGGCCTTTGACCTCGGTCACCGTTTTCGCAGAGCCTCCGGTTTTCGGATTGCTGGAGGTCGATGCTGGTTTTTCTGAAGAACATCCCAGCGATAAAGTAAGGCAAATGATGATAACAAAGAAAGATCGATACATGTTGGGTTGTGCCAAAGTGATGATGTTGATTGAGATGGCCAGGCGCGAGAAGTTTGCGGGCAATGCGAACTCAAGACCTGTATCGCATCGAGGAGACAGGTCTTGAGTTGCGGTTTTCTAGCTATTTCTTTTTCTTGTTGGCTGGGTTTTTGCCTTGGCTTTCTTCATCGTCCACGGCGGCGTCAGCAGCTTTGATGGCAGCCTTTTGTTCTTCAGTAAGTTCCGTTGTCGGAAGAATCGCGGGGCCGCCTCCGCCGCAACCGACAAAGTTACAGCAAACAACGAGCATAAGGATGAGCAGCAGCGAGTGCTTAGAGTTTTGGTACATGGCAATTCTGATTGGATAGAGTTCGCGTTTTGGTACTGTCGAGATTTACACGGTTCAATGGCATAACCGCAATCGATTGACTGCGGTTATGCGCGCGTTTGCGAACGGTCTTCAAGTCGTTACTCGGGGGGTGGTGTTCGCAATGATTCGAGACAAGAGGCTAGTTGCTGAGCGAGTTCGGGTTGCCGTCGTCGATGACGTTAGCTCGCATCCACACCAAAGCGTCCACGGTATTGGAAACAAACACGACTGATCCATCACCAAGTACGCAGTTGAGACCACCAACGTGTGCGGAGCCAAAGTATCGTCGCCATACGGTTCCCGTACCTGCGACCATGTCAAGCAATGGTCTGTTTCGAGGGTCTGTGTCGCCCAGCGGTGGGAAGTGATAACGAATGTTATCTTCGTCCCAACCTGCGTTTTGCCATCGTTCGTTATCGCCGCCGTCAGTGCCTTGGCGTGTCGCTGGTAGCGCCTTTTCTGCAACCATAATGGAGTTGGAAGTTCCGTCCGTTACGTCAGCAATGCGGCGAGTCGCTCCTTGAGCATCCCAAACGATATAGCCTTTGCGACCAGGGAAATTACCGAAGTTTTCGCGAGTTCGTTCGTTACGACGTGGCTCCAGTCCCAAAGGAGCTGCCGGAATTTGCGGTTGCCAAATAGGAGGATTCCAGCCGCTCAACGTTCCATTTTCATGGATTTCGCCTTGGTAGAATCCAGCTGCCCCTGCGTAGTCGTTTCGAGAGAACTGAGCACTGCCATAGACCGCATTTGTTCGGCGAGAAGGGCAATAGTAGGTTGGGATGATGGCTCGGGCAACGCTATCTTCGCCATCGTAGTCGGCGGGACGAGTGCCGTGCAAAGGGGCCACTTCGAATCGAGCCAATTGATAAACGTTGTTTTGCTCCATGAAGGGAAGAATCTTGAAGAAATGATTCCAACCATTCGGGTGACCAGCGCGGCAGCAGGTCGAGCCTTCGTATTGACCCGGTGCCTCATCGTATTGCATGCCAGGCAATCGAGGATCACCGTCGAATCCACCGGAAGGCATTTTCCTGTAGGCGGATTCAAAATTTAGGAATGCCAAACCGATTTGCTTGAGGTTATTTCCGCATTGCATGCGACGCGCTGCTTCGCGTGCTGCTTGAACTGCGGGAAGAAGCAAACCAACCAAAATGCCGATAATGGCGATAACAACGAGGAGCTCAACCAACGTGAAGCCGCCTCGAATGCGTCGACTCCGTAACATAACTACCTCACAATATGAGAATGACGAATCGCTGAGCACTATGCTTTAGCGAACGCGGAGTATGTTAGTCGTCGTGAATGATTCTCTGATGAAGCGAACGTTAGGAGACAGTGAAGAGTCGATAAAGGTAGAGTGAAGCTCTTGTAGTCGCGAAGTCGCCTTAGCTGTTCTGCGAAAGTCGTTGCAGATAAATTCGTTCGGCGTTTCCGCCCCAGATCAAGTCTTGATCGCTCTGCGAATAGGGTGCGAGCCAATCTACGACGATCTCGACCCATTCACGATATTCTGCTGCAAGTCGAATGACGGGCCAATCCGAACCGTACAGAATACGGCTTGGAGCATACAGCTCGCAAACAACGTCCCAGTAGGGACGGAGTTGCTCGACCGTCCACGTTTTATGGTCGGCTTCCGTTAAAATGCCCGATAGCTTTACGCAAACGTTCGGCAATTTCGCCATAGCTGACATGTCATTCTTCCAGTTGGCAAACTCTCCGCTTCGAATCGCAGGCTTAGCGACGTGGTCCAACACGAAGGTTTGATCAGGCATTTCGTTAACTAATCGAATGGCATCTGGCAATTGATGCGCATAAATCAGAATGTCGTAGACCAAACCATGTTGATGTAGAGTTGCGATTCCTCGGCGAAACTCAGAGCCTGCCATAAAGTTTGGATCCGATTCGTCTTGAACGACGTGCCTCACACCTACCGCTTTGGGCAATCGGGCGAAGCTTCTGGTTTGAGAGTCAACATGGGGGCTGCGTAAATCGATCCAGCCAACAATTCCCTTTATGAAATCGCATTCCTCAGCCAGTCGTGACAGAAACAAGTTTTCGTTGACGGACTGCCGAGCTTGTACGGCGATCGAGCCATCGAACCCCAGCGGTTGGGCGACCTGCTGTAGATCATCAGGTCCGTAATCACGATGGAGTGTTGATCCCATCGGTATCCATGGGTACTCCGATTCTGAGTAGATCCAGAAATGTTGATGCGAGTCGATCCGCATTAGGTTCGCACTCCGACAAGAAGCAGGAGATTGGCCCACGTCGCTTGATCGGCTGTTTGAATCGTGAGAACGTGATCATCGGACATGACCGAGTCATAAAAATCCCACTTCATGATTGGTTCCAGCTCTCGCTTAAACCCTGATTCTTTCATGATTTGTCTATACTCGGTCCATACCGGGGGATCTGACTTGAGTGCATATTCATCGGAGGGATCGATGCCCATGGTATGGATGTGATCGATGGGCAAAATCTCGAGCAAGGGTTTGAGAACTTGCGCCACCGTTGGAATGCCGGGCGTTAGTTGTAGGCAAACAACTTCGGCATTGCGACCTTTTTTGGAAGAGGACGGATAGTTGCCATCCGCGATCAAAATTTTGGCGTGATGCCCTGCGCGAGCTGCGGCACTAAGGATAGCTGGATGTAGGAGAGACGATTTCAACATAGTTACTAATCTCGACACGGAATGGGAAATGGGATTGGAAAGGAGTGCCCAAGTGATTTAAGCATGCTCAGGTTACCACCACAAACGCGAGTTGGGGTCTCGTTGGTATTGTCGGTATAGGATGGAGTCAGGCTCGCGTTTCAATTGAGCGCGCGCGATGAGACCTGCGACCGCTCCCGCAATGAATCCACCGATGTGAGCTAAGTATGCGACCCCGCCACCGGACGAACCCATCGAGCCCCATCCTCCCAGAAATTGGGTCACAACCCACATGCCCAAGACAATAATGGCCGGAACCGTAACAATCTGAAATAGAAAAATCGCGTTGATACGATTGTGCGGAAAGAGAACCAGATAAGCTCCCATGACTCCAGAAATAGCACCTGAAGCACCGAGCATGGGAATGACGCTACCGGGTGAAACCACGATTTGCGCAATGCTACCGACCAAGCCCGAGACGAGATAAAAAATCAGGAAGCGTAAATGTCCAAAACGTTGCTCTACATTGTTTCCAAAGATCCAGAGGTAGAGCATGTTACCACCAATATGCCCTAAGCCACCGTGCATAAACATCGATGAGATGAGGGTAAACCAAATGATCCGAGGTCCGGGTGCCTGCGGGACGTTAACGTAGCCGCCGTCGACCGTGATTGTCGCGGGTTCAATGAGATCGACTCCAGTGACCATCTCGCGGGGAATGACACTCCAGCCGTATGTGATCTCAGGATACATCCACTGAAGTCCGAACACGATAATGTTCAGAACGAGCAACGTGTGTGTAACGAATGAAACAGTGGAGACATCGCCGTCGTCATCACTAATGGGGAAGAACATCTGTGAGATTCCTAACTGGCCAGCCGAATAGGAGTCGGGAAGTCGAGAACAAATTGCGTCCCTCTGCCCACTTCACTCTGGACACCGATGCGTCCACCGTGTGCCTCGACGATTTTTCGAGCGGTGGGTAAGCCGAGACCTGAGCCACCATGTTTGGTTGAATAGAATGGCTCAAACATTCGCATCGCAGTGACTTCGTCCATGCCACATCCTGTATCGATCATTTCTAGAGCGACACCACCCGGGATCGAGAATGTTCGCACGAGCAATTCGCCGCCATCTGGCATGGCCTCTAGTGCATTCTTTACCAAATTGACCAGAGCCGCTTGTAACGAATCGCTGTGCAGTTTTATGTTGGGTAGATTTGGATCAAGGTAGATTTGCAATCTGATATCAGACTTATCCGCTTGGGCGCGAAAAAGGTTAATGACTCGTTCGATCTGTTCGTTCAGAGAGCCGACCGTCATTTCGAGATCTCGCATGCGTGCAAATCTCAGAAAGTCACGGAGTAGACCTTCAAGTCGATTGCATTGTTGGCGAATCATGTCGACTTTTGCAATCGCACGACGCTGGCCTGGGAAGGCTGTTTCCTCTAGCTCTTCGCAAAGCAGGTCGGCATTCATGTGGATGACGGAGAGAGGGTTTTTGATTTCGTGCGCGAGCGATCCTGCCAGTTCAGCCAGTTCGTTGTATTGCTCGCGCAAGTCCTCGAGGGCTAATGATTCTTTTGACTTGGTTGGATCGTCGTACATTTCAGAGATGCTGCTCAGTCGTCCCGGATAATTTTGCGAGGCTTTCAATCGCGGTGTTTTGATACCGACATCGAGAGCACAGATAGGGCGAATTGTAACGTTGTTTTCCCCTCGGGTCACTTGAGAAAGCCAGGGAGTTTACCGCAACAATGCATCTCGCAAAGGATCGAAATCAGCCGGTCCGAATCCCAAGTGCAGATGTTTGGTCCAGCCCTCGGCAAACTGGCAAGACAGATTGCCGATTCTGGCAACTTCAGCGCCGAGATCGAGCATGGTCTGGATATAGGAGTTCATTTTCTGCGTGTTTTGCAACCAACTTTGCTGAGATTGATGGCAGGCGAGCATGGCGGTTTTTTGTGGCATAACATGGTCGATGTCTATGAAGTAGGCGGGCATCGCAATCTGCCCATCGGGAGTTCGATTGCCATGAGGCTGGGCATGATAGATCGCGACATCGTGCCCAACGATGGGAGTGGCAGGTTCCGTTTGGAAATTGGGAACAGATCGAGAAAAGGCTGCCGTAACAGCCAATCGACATGTTTCCATGTGATCTTCCATGTAATCGATCCGAGCGTGAGTTAGGATGATCGAGGGGTTTGCGAGCCGGACTACAGCCGCAATCCGTCTCAAGTTTTGGCGGTTGTAAAACACATCCAAGTCGTCGCAGATGGGTGGATGGAATGTTGCTCCAAGCAACTCGGCGGATTGACGTGCTTCGGCTAGTCGAATTCGGGCTGTTTCTTCCGCATTCCATTCGGTCGAGCCACAGCAGCCGTTAGCGACGTTCATGTAATGAAGAGACCATCCGTTGGCTTTAAGCTGGAGCAGCGTTCCTGCCGCAACGAATTCGATATCATCGGGATGGGCAAAAATAGCTAAGGCAGTTCGGTTCATGACGCTAGTGTAAAATGAAAAGAGCGAGTCTCTGCAACGCAGATCTCGCTCATGTTAAAACGGCAATTTCGATTGGTAAAACGGATTAAGCTACAATCTTTGATCTCGCATCCCGTGCGCCGCGACTGAGGACATCACGCAGCATGGGTGAGTAATCTTCGTATCTAGCTTCGTCCGATGGACCATCGGAATACTGATAAATTGCATCGCGAGGTTTAGCTCCCAATGCGATCAAGGTGCTCGAAACGGTACCATAATCAGCTCCTCTCAATACCATGTTGGCACGATTGGATGGATTAGGGGCACGCGAAAAAACTCGGCTCGCAACGGCAAGAAACTTGACCGGTGAATCGAGCGTCTGAAGTGTGAGCAAACGACTCGCCAACTGAACTCGTTCATCGCGAGGGTCGTTAAGATTGCGACCTCCAATGATGTTAAGCCCAGGACGCATGTTAATCACTTCGTTTTCGGTTTCATGATGAATCACGAAGCCGAAATCTCGATCTGCGATAACAAGATTGCAGGCTTCGAATTGATGCCGTTGCAATTCTTCCAATGCCTTATCGAGACATTCACGAGCTGTGGTTCCTTTGAGGGACTCTTTGCATAACAAACCACGCGAGCGGTTGCTGCCCAGAGGCTCTAGAACACGTCGATTACATAGACCGACTAACACGCCGTGTTGATTAACTCCCAGCCATGTTCCACCGCTTCTTTGATCAGTGGGGCAAAGGATTCTAGGCTTACCAGCTTGGATGCTAGGCCCAGAACTTCGTCGATCGAAAAACTCCTCTCTATTAGATGCTACAAGAATCGGACTCTCAGAAACTACGCAATATTGAATGGCCAGCAAGCACATCGCAAATGTCGCACTTTCTAGGGTTGGAGCTAGAGAACCGAACCACGGCTTAATGGCATCTAATTGCGCATACAGGGCACAATTACGTGATTCGCGACCGGCGTTAATCTAAACTGACCGAGACTGACAGTCACCCCCTCTTTTGGGGTTACGCTAGCATAAATTGTGGAATACTTGTTATTTTCTTGTGCGAGGATGTTGGTCTGCGAAAGCCTGGGGAGTTGGAGAATTTGGTGTATTGGGTATCTCGCTCCGGTGGAAAAACAATTCGGTCTGTTGGGGGACCGAATTGTTGAGTTGAGCCGGAAAGCCTGGGGAATCGAACGAGCAGCTAGTCTTTTTTCTCGGGCGCGAGAATAAAGCTTTGGATCAACCAGCCTTCGTCGCTAGTTGTAGAAACGGTTCCGGCGGGCATGAAGTAGGAACGTATTTCTGCAAACGGTGGTAGTGCGTCACCCTTGATTTTTTGTTGCTTGTCCTTGTTCTTTTTCTTTGGGTCGAGGATTCGATCGAGTATCGCAGCGGCTACGCTTCGAGAGGAGGATAGCTGGCCGTCGCGGAAGAGTTCGTACTGCATTTCAAACGACTTGTCAGTACGATCGATTTGCATAAAGCTGTGCGAATCGTCACCGAGAAGTCTTTGCATGACATCATTGGCGCGAGCCACATCGGGTTCTTTGAAGAGAGATTGGTCGTTGGCTTTGACTCGCTTTATGGTTTCCATAAGAAGCTCGGCGTCAGAAGCGAACAGAAAGTAGCCGTCTACAACGCTAATCGCCCATTGATCAAGCAATGGCTCTTCTACATCGTCTTCAGTCGATTCCTTTTCTTCTTCCTTTTGTCCTTTTTCTTCTTTGGCGGCGTTCGATTTCTTCGTACCAGCGGCAAAGTCGAGTTCTACTTCAACTTCGTCGGTCTCATTCATAAAGGACCAAATCCGGTACTTGGTATCAGGTACATCGAGCGGCTGCCCCTGCGGTTCATTGCTGCCGTAGCGATCGACGATTTCCGCAAACTTGCTATCGGGATCGTTTAGCTTTACCGCGACCAAAGAGCGTTTGCTGTCCGGGGTAATCGGTTCAACGATTTCCGTAACGATAAAGAACTGGCTTGAGAGAAGCGGCAAGACTTCTTTAACGATGTCGATTTGAGGACCTTGGATATCAGTCTTAATTCCATCGATCATAGAATCAAACGTACCAGGGGAATTGACGTAGCTATCGACGAGATACTTGAATCGAGGAAAGGCTTCTTTCAGATCCCAAGAGAATGCCGTGATTGAAGCGCTGCCGGTGCTTAGCCAAGAAGGGACTTCAAACGCGTCAACGTTTGGAAACGTCAATATTTTGACGGGCTCTTCGATAGGTTGCTCCAGTTTGATGAATCCGTTGTGGACCATATCGTGTTGTTCGGAGGCAAAATGCAAGGAGCCTGTGATGCATCGCACTGACCCGAATCCTTGGTCGGTCAAGAGCTTGAGAATGTCTGGCTGATTCTTTTTGGGGCGACCGCCGACTTCGCGGAGCAGCTTTACCATGCCGAGTGGGTTGACAAAGTACTCGATGTCGTTGTCTTTCATTTCGGGCAATTTCGCGGTTGCTTCCTGAAATGTTTTGGAATCGATCAAGCTATCTGATTTGGTTCCCGATTGTGCTTCGAGCAATTCCTTCATCGTTCGTTCGTCATCGGCAGCGATCAATTGGCCTTTGTTGATCACATAGTAGGACTGAACAAGGACTTTCGGATTGGTCGGAGATGGCCATTGGTAGCGAGTGACATCGACATCCGCGATTTTGACTTTGCTCTCAGAAGCCTCACGAGATTTGAGTTCTTTAGCGACTCTCTTTAAAAACTCGTCAGCTTGCAATTCGCGTGATCCGATATCGACGACAGCTGCCACGGAGTATGGTTTCTCGCCATCGCGAGCGATCCAACCGATGGCGGTTTGGCCATCAGCAATCGCTTCGATATCTTCTACGTCGACACTCAATTGCCAACCAGCTTCACTCAAGCGGCTGCGAATGTCGTCGCGCTGTGAATTCCAGAAGTTTTGAAGTTTTGTATCGGTTGCCAGTTTGCCAAATTGCGTCTTTGCCCACGCATCGACGAATCGAGCTGTGTCGGGAAGACGAACCAAGGCTTGTGTCGATGCGGGAAACATTTTCGTAGCAGGCACGGTATCAACCGCATGTGCTAGCGACGATGAAAACCCGAGAGCAGCAGCAAGCGCGAGGCGACGAACAGCGTTATATCGAGATCGGTTGACTCGCTTACTTGAGTTCCTCACCGAAAGCCTCCTCTGAGCAAAATATTGGGAAAAGCGAATAGTTAGTCCTTAATACTCGTTGTATCGTATCGGAAAATCTCCAAGAATGGAAACCCGGGTTGTAAAGGCTTTCGCGTCGAAGCCCAAAAACACCCCACAAATCCCTCATTCCTTCTCGACCCACCTATTCTTTCATGGCCAAAGACGAAGAAGTTCTCGTAGTTTCTGCCAAACTTTTGGATCAAATTGGTTTTTTTAGCGGCTTTCAGCCCAACGTAGACCGTTACCTGCCTGCGCTCCTGGACCGTGCCAATCAGTCATTTAGGCCGAGGAGCCTCGTGGAGGACGATCCCTCTTACAAGCAGCTCATTCCGTACGTCATCCTGGAATACAGCGACGCTCACACCACAAAGATCTTTCAGTACACCCGTGGAAAAGGTCAGGGGGAGGCCCGATTGCACGCCCTCAGGTCGATCGGTATCGGAGGCCACATTTCGGTCGACGATACCGAGGGAGACGACTGGTACAACACCGGCATGCAGCGAGAGTTGGCAGAGGAAGTCAAAATCGATTGCGGTGGGCAGCAGAAAATTGTGGGGTTGATCTATGATGACACCAGCGAGGTTGGTCGCGTCCATTTGGGTGTGGTTCACATTATGCAACTGCATTCGTGCAAAGTAAGCTCGGCTGAGATCGATTTGGAGTTCGCCGGATTTAAGCCCATTGAAGAGATTCGCGAGGAACTGAACCGATACGAAACATGGTCGCAACTATGCATCAAGCATTTGTACAGCTGATACGGCTGACATCCATCCACGGTGGCGGTTAACTGGAACGAAGTCGTTTATGTTTAACTTCGTAGGGACGAAATCAGCGAGGTGTTGTTTATGGCTGTTCGTCATAATCAGTCTTGCGTTCGCTCAGCCTCCTCGTCGGTTTCGTACTGGTCCGTCGCGAATGGACTCGATGCAATTCGCAGATCCGAAATCCGATCTTGATCAAACGACCTTTTCGCCGGATCGATTTACCTTTGTTCGCGTGATTTACGACAGTCAGGGGGGACCTGGCGAGGCCTACTATCCTGGTGATGGAGAGTGGCGTCCACGATGGGCAACCGATCATCCCGATGGGGCCAAGAATCTAACCTGGCGACTCAATCAGCTAACCACCATTGAATCGAATCAAGGGTCGTTGCTGTTGAGGCTGACCGACCCGAAGCTCCAGGATTTCCCATTCGTTTTCATGAGCGATCCCGGTTGGCAAGTGCTAAGCGAAGATGAGCAAAAAGCATTGCGGCAATATCTTTCTAATGGCGGATTTCTTTGGGTCGATGACTTTTGGGGAGATGCCGAATGGCAAAACTTAGAGGACAACATGAGGCAGGTCGCGCCCAATTGGAAGTGGTTTAACATCACAGCCGATCACCCAATCATGAGCATCGTTTACCCCCTCGCAGAATGTCCACAGATTCCCGCGTTGCAACTTTATCGTCGCGGTGGCGAAACATTCGATCCTCCTTGGATACACAAACAACCCAACGGGGGAATACCCGATGTTTCCCGAGTCAATTTTAGAGGCTTGAGCGACGAATCAGGGCGGCTCGTCGCGGTGGCAACACACAACACCGATATCGCTGATGGCTGGGAACGAGAGGGGGATGACGAAGAGTTCTTTCAGAGATTTTCGGTCAAGGCGTATGCGTTAGCCATCAATATTCTGACCTATGCCATGTCAAACTAGTGCCATGTCCAATCAAAAAAGTCCAGCACAACTAGCCCATACGCAGTTCGCACAAGAGCTGATAGAATACGCCGTGCAGGCATCGATCGAACCAATGGACCACTTAATAAGGAATTGTGCGTGTTTCGTCTCGAAGTAATCGATTACATCGACCAGTCTAATCAATCCCTTATCGCGAGAGTTCCGGAATCGGGTACTGCCGCGATACAGTTTGGTGCGCAGCTGATCGTACAGCAGAACCAAGAGGCCATTTTCTTCCGCGATGGTCGCGCGATGGATGCGTTCGGACCTGGGCGACATACGTTGACCACGGCTAATCTGCCCGTCATCGGAAAACTGCTTACGATCCCATTCGAGCGGTCTCCGTTTCAGGCATGCGTTTATTTCGTCGGGAAGCAAACCTTTATTGATCAACGTTGGGGGACACGCACTCCGATTACGGTACGAGATCCTCATTTCGGCGTTGTTCGGTTAAAGGGTTATGGCAAGTTTGCTTACCGAATTACCGACGGCGCATTGCTGCTCAACTCGATTGTTGGCACACAGGGCAAATTCACCACTGAGGAAGTATTAAACTACTTGCGAGATGTCATTCTGGCGGGACTCACGGATCTCATTGCAACCTCGGGCATCGGTCTTTTGGATTTGCCGTCGCGAATGGATGACATCAGCGCCGCGGCTCGCATCAAGCTTGGCGATCAGTTCAGCAAGCACGGATTAGAGCTGACCGAGTTCTTTATTAGCAGCATCTCGGCTCCTGAAGAAGTGCAGAAAGCGATCGATGCACGAACGAGCATGGCGGTGCTTGGCGATTTGAATTCCTACACCGCTTACAGCACCGCCAACGCGCTGCGGGCAGCAGGCGAAGCGGGGATGAACAGCCCGCTCGGACTCGGATTAGGCATGGCGATTCCCCAACTGCTAAATCAGGCGAACGCGGGATTGGCACCCAATGCGGGTGGCAATGCGTTCGCAGCGAATACAACTGCAGCACCAGCTGGCAATCTAAGCTCCGGTGCACCGAGTGGTTCGTCAAAGCTCGATTTCTCAGGGGCCAGAGTACCAGCCAAGACCGATTTGCAGGCCGCGTTAAAATCGCTCGGCGAAAGTTTAGGCTGGGGGATTCAACAATCGGATAGCAATCGGCTTGTGATTTCCGTGTCCCTTTCCTCCTCACGTCGTCAAAGAGTTTATGTCGAGCTGGATCGAACGGATGATCATGGTAATCCGGTGGTTGGCATCTGGTCACCTTGTGGCGCAATCAACCCCGCGTCTGCATTAACCGTGCTGCGAAACAACGACTCCGTTGTGCACGGCGCTTTTGCAATGAAGAGATTGGACAGTGGCGAAGTCCTCGTCTTGAAGTCCAATGTGCTGGCATCCCTTACCAACACAGCCGAGCTCGCAAAGCTCATCTCGTCGATCGCTTGGCAGGCTGACGAAGTTGAGCATCAGTTATCCGGTGGTGAGGATACGCTATAGAATCAGTTCGCGAATCAGTTCGCGAATCAGTTCGCGAATCATCGATACGGAAAATCGAGTGACAGCCCGCACTGCCCCAAGTATGTATAAGTCGCGCCGACGACAAAACGCCCCATTTCAATCAGGATCTAAAAATGAAGTATTCGAATTCGTGGATGGCAAAAACGTTGGCTTGTTGGGTAGGTGGGCTGGTCCTCAGTTTGACCACGTCGAGTGGCTTGTCTCTGGCTGAGTTCCCGGGCGATGGTGATTGGCATCAGTGGCGGGGACCGGAGCGAAATGGAGTTTCCAGCGAAAAGGGGTTGGCAGCCTCGTGGGGTGAGTCAGGTCCACCCATGATTTATCAAGTTCGCGGAATGGGTGGCGGCATGGCCAGTGTCTCCCTATTCAAAGATCGCCTTTATTCCATCGGAGAGTTAGAAGGTAAAGTGCGATTGGTTTGCCGAAAGCTCGAGGATGGCGAGTTGCTTTGGGCGACCCCTTTCGCAGAGTTAGCCGGCTCGCCCAATGGAACTCCAACCGTTGATCCTGAGACCGGATTGGTCTATGCCGTTTCGTTTGATGGAGTGTTGGCATGTTGTAACGGTGAGACAGGCAAGCTCGTTTGGTCCACCAGTTTTCAAAAAGACTTTGGCGGAAAGATGGAGTCGGTTTGGGGGTACAGCGAATCTCCGCTGATTGACGGCAACAAACTCATCTGCACACCTGGGTCGGCCAAGGCGATGGTCGTCGCGTTGAACAAAAACAATGGCAAGGTCATTTGGACAGGTCCATCACCTGCGGGTCAGTTGCGTGGCAATGATGGAGCTGGTTACTCGTCCGTGGTCGTCTCGGAGGCTCGTGGCGTCCGACAATACATCCAATTGATCGGACATGGGATTGTCAGCTATGCCGCTAACGATGGACGGCTCCTGTGGAATTACGACCGAGTTGCAAACGGAACGGCCAACATTCCGACCCCGATCGTGCACGAGAACTTTGTATTCTGCTCCTCTGGCTACGATGATGGTGGAACAGCCTTATTGGAAATCCAGAAGCAAGGGAAGCAGTTAAAGGTTCGGGAGGTTTATTACAAGAAGAACAGTGAGCTACAGAATCATCATGGCGGCATGATCATGATCGGTGATTATGTTTACATGGGGCATGGTCACAACCAAGGATTTCCGGCATGTGTTAAGTGGAAGACAGGGGAAAATGTTTGGGGAAGAGCGCGGGGGGCCGGCAACGGTTCAGCGGCCATCGTCGCGGCCGACGACAAGCTCTACTTCCGCTATCAGGACGGAACCATGGCATTAATCGCGACCAATCCATCCCAATATGAGCTGCTCGGTCAGTTCAAACTACCGACGCACGAGGGAGAAAGCTGGCCGCATCCCGTAATTCAGGATGGTCGGCTTTACATTAGAGACCAAGACTATTTGCAGTGCTTTGACGTATCCGCAAAGTAACGTTCCGCAAAGTAATGTTCCGCGAACCCGGTTCCCGAGCCAGTGTGCGTAACTGCAAATTAACACTTGCTTGTTGCTCATAAAGAGCGAATACTAGGGATCTCGGACGATTCGGGACTATGGGGTATTCGGAACCATGGGGATTCGGAAACACGGGGGGATTCGCTTTTGGCATCTCGCGTGAGGGTTTTTGCCTGTAGTCCTTGATGATCTCTTAACGCACACACTTTTTGGCGAAATTTTTTGGCTGCTATTCCCAACGACAAGCTTTACTCATCCGCTAAACTCCCGTCGACATCGACCGGAGCGGAGAGACCGTCGACACTTTGCAAACTAACCGGTCATACCATTGCTTTGGCTGCAAAGTTTGTGAGCGGCTTTACAGTCCGATGGCGTGGAGCGGAGCCATCGACTCGTCAGAGGGTTTACTTTGCCAACCATACCAGCCACCTCGACGCGGTTGTTTTATGGTCTTGTTTGCCCAAGGATCTCAGGCAGCTCACTAGGCCGGTTGCCGCGCAGGATTACTGGGGTTCGTCCACGTTTCGGCGGTTTCTGGCTCAGTCTTTCAATGCAATTTTGATTGATCGCAAGCAAATCAAAGTGCACCAGAGTCCGGTTGAGGTCATGTTGCGAGAGATCGGCGATTTGTACTCTTTGATCGTTTTCCCTGAGGGAAGTCGAGCCCAGACCGGCGAGATGGGGGAATTCAAGAGTGGCTTATACTATCTGGCCAAGAAGCGGCCGGACTTGGAATTGATTCCCGTGTACATGGACAATTTGAACCGAATTCTGCCCCGAGGCGAGGTTGTTCCAGTGCCATTGCTCAGTTCGATCACGATCGGTAATCCCATTTTCCTCGAACCTGGCGAACCGAAAGTGGAATTTCTGGACCGAGCAGCGCGGTCGGTTAAAATCCTCAAAGAGCGCTAGATTGGTGCTATAATCCCCTTTACTGTTTGACACCCGGACCCGCCTTTATTTTAATGCAAGTCGACTGAC
>JALOQS010000254.1 GCA_025459355.1 Pirellula sp. | reverse complement strand
GCTTCGGGACTAGTGCGAGTTAGTTTGGCCCCTTGTGGGACCGAGTCCGATACGCGAACGTCAAACGCGGTCGCATTGCCCACGTTTCGAACAAGTAGAGTCACCGTAGCTGGGAGACCGACTTGCACTTCAGCTGGTGCACGTTTTTGAATTTCGATGTTTGGGTTCTGAGCACCTTCGAGCTGTCTTACACCCGGCGAGGGGCTAGTGAAAGCCCGAAACGGACCGGCATTGTGCACTTCGCCAAACGCTTTCGATGAGGTTGGCGTCATGGCAGCAGATGGAGCTGACGTACCGGTAAGAGACGCACTGGAGCTGCGATCGATCGGATTGCCAATGCCTGTCGCAGGCCCTTCCAGTTGAGGTGGTTGCATCCGAACAGTAGCCGGAACTGGTGGTACAGCGTTCGGAGCCAAGGTCGGTGGCTTAGGCGAGTCCGATAAGGAGGTTGATGAACGATCTAAGCTTGATGAGTTCGGAGCGTTAAGGGAGCTTGGTAGCTCGGGGAGTGAACTTGGAAGCTCAGGGAGTTCTGAATCAATGGCCCTGGTGGATGGTGCATTCGAAGGCAAGGGCGAACCCAGTGCATTCGGCGAACCCAGTGCACTTGGCGAACCCATCGAATTCGCAAAGGGAGAGGGGGCCGGAATGGGGCTAGGAGCCACGTTTCGAGAGGAATCGAGCGGCATCAAATTGCCGGAACCGGGCAGTGTTGGCGGGACCGAGCCCGGCAGTGTTGGCGAGGTTGAGCCAGGCAGTGTTGGCGATGTTGGGCCAGGCAAAGTTGGTGAGCCCGAGCCGGGAAATGTTGGTTGCAAGCCGGAGGATGCGGGCAGTTCAGGCAACGAGTTATCGAGCGAGCTAGCACCGGCACCGAGGCCCGAATTCGAAAGGGTTGGTCCAGCGCTGAGTCCGTTCGGAACCGATGGGGCAGGTGCAGACAGAGTACCGGATTCGTTTGGAGACGAGATCGAGGGCATCATGCTTGGGGCTGCCACCAAAGGGCTGGCTGTTTCGTCACCACGCAAGGGATTATTGCCGGAGGGTCGGGACGTCGAATTGGCTCCAGGCAGCGGGCGATATTGGAGTGGGGGTGGTTCGGCGAGAGCACCGCCCCGATTTTGATTCGAAAAAGCGTTCAAAGCAGCAGCGGGTGACCGAAATGGATTGTCTCTATCTTTCGCGGCCTTGGTGGACGAGTTACCTCCCGTTCCGATAGGAGAGTCATTTCCTCGAATGACGGGAGAGGGGGGCCAAGCGTCGTTTTCCCAATCGGGATTTAGGGGTATGCCCTGTGCTTTTTTAGGTGGAATCGATCCAACCAATTGATCAGCCAGCTTGTTTTCGTGCCGCGCATCACGTTGGGCGAGAGCGATTGCCAACAAAATCATGGCTCCAATTCCAATCACACCGCTGGATATTAGTACAATCGATCTCATTCTCGGATTGTGCATTTGATTGGATCCATCCCGTTATATTCACCTATAGAACTAGAGGCCCCACCTTTTTAGGGCCAATCAGCTCGCGATCGTCTCATATGGGGTCTTATCAAATCGCTCCGACTAACGGAAAGATCAGTCTTGGCGATAGTTGCTCAGATCTCCTATTCTGACTAAAATCCGCACAGATTTTTTTGGATACTTCGTGTAGCTTGCTCCCTGCAGAGTTTTGGTTTTCATTGCAAGAAGTAGCAGATGCTCTGGTGTTAGCCAGCGTTTCTTCCCGTGCATTCTCTCACCAATAGAGTTTTGATATCAAATGAGTGACCTTTGCGATTTTGGTTTGATTGGCTTGGCTGTCATGGGTGAAAATCTTGCCCTCAACGTAGAAAGCCGTGGCTACAAAGTCGCCGTTTTCAACCGCACCACGGACAAAGTTGACGAGCTTATCAAAGGGCGAGCAGCGGGCAAGAATTTCGTTGGCTGTCATTCCATCGTTGAGTTGGTAAAGAATCTCAAGCGACCTCGTTTCGTCATGATGCTCGTGAAGGCTGGTCCAGCGGTCGACGATCTCATCGAGCAATTGTTACCTCATCTGGAGCCTGGTGACATTCTGATCGATGGGGGAAATACGCACTTTGCTGACACAGAACGCCGAACTCAATATGTCGAAAGCAAAGGATTGCTATTCGTTGGCTCAGGAGTCTCTGGTGGTGAAGAGGGGGCTCTCAAAGGACCGAGCTTGATGCCGGGCGGTAGCAAAGCTGCTTGGGAAACCATCAAGCCGATTTTTCAATCGATCGCCGCTAAGGTCGGACCCAACAATGACATTCCATGTTGCGAGTGGGTCGGTCCTCGCGGTTCGGGTCACTATGTGAAGATGGTTCACAACGGCATTGAATACGGTGACATGCAGTTGATCTGCGAAGCCTATTATCTGCTCAAAGAAGCAGCCGGTTTGACCAACGAGGAATTGTATGACGTGTTCTCCGATTGGAATCGCGGAGAATTGCAAAGTTATCTGATCGAGATTTCCCGAGACATCTTCAGCGTCAAAGACGATCAAGGTAAGGGTGGATACCTTGTGGACAAGATCTTGGATAAGGCGGGAGCCAAGGGTACTGGCAAGTGGATGAGTCAGCTCGCATTGGACCTGGGCGTTCCAAGCACGCTAGTCACAACCGCCGTTTATGCTCGCTGTATATCAGCGATGAAAGATGCTCGCGTTCGGGCTAGCAAAATTCTGCCAGCCCCCAAAGCATCACACAACACGAGCTTTGACGGCGCAGTAAAAGCGTTAGTCGGCGATAAAAAGGCATTCGTCGAAGCGGTCAAGCAAGCGTTGTATGCGTCCAAGATTTGCTCTTATGCACAAGGGTTCGTCCAGCTCCAAGAGGCCAGCAAGGAGCATAAGTGGGATTTGAACTACGGCGATTGTGCGTTGTTGTGGCGAGGAGGTTGTATCATTCGCGCTCAATTCCTCGATCGTATTAAAGAGGCCTTTGATGCGCAGCCAAACCTTGAGAACTTGCTGATCTATCCTTATTTCCAACAGGCGATTGAAAAGGCTCAGGAATCGTGGCAAAGGCTCAGGAATCGTGGCGAGCAGTCGTTATGGCCGCTACGCACTTGGGGTTGCCTGCACCTGCCTTTACTACAGCCTTGGCCTATTACGATAGCTACAGGCTTGCAACCTTGCCTGCGAATCTGCTTCAAGCTCAGCGAGATTACTTCGGTGCACATACTTACCAAAGAATCGACATAGACGGGACGTTCCATAGCGAATGGCTCGATCTGCGTAAAAAGCCGGAATAAGTATCCACATGGTTTATGAACCCATCCCCTTAGCATCGCGATTCGATTCGCAACAAAACGAATCGAATCGAATCGGTCAACTCAATAGCTGGACTTTGAAAGCCCCCAAAGGCCAGCCTGTTGAATTGGGATTGCCTACCTACTCGAGGATGCTTCAGCACATCGAACTGGAGGAAGGGGTACTGGATCATCTGATTGCCAGTTTCACAAACTACGGAATCCCCTGGGTTTGCCCACCAAGAGGTTCTTGGTCCAACCAACCGCTGAGGCTCGTCCCTCTTTTCGTCGATGCGCCTGTCGATGTGGCTCAGCTTTCTGCCGCGTCGGCTGTACAGTTTCAGTTCTTCGGCAAATCGCAATCCAGTTATTCGCCTGCTACCTATTCCCATTGGAAGTCGGGATTGTCATACGAGATTGAGACCCCCGAGCAAATGGCGAAAAAAGTTCTTGCGATTCGGGAAATGGTTCCGCAAAACGTTCCAATCGGCGCGGCCATCATCGCTCTCAATCAAACCGTGTACGATGACATTCGTTTTCTGATCGATTGCGGATTCGACTATGTGGAACTGATTGCAGGCAGTGTCACACAATTAAAGCCAGGAAGCTGGATTGAATTTGAGTCCGACGTTACCACATGTGTAAATCTCGCCGTCAAAGCGAGACGAGATTCACGTGGTTCGACCAAGTTGTGGTTGTCCGCCCCACTGCTTCAATCGCGAGATTGGCTTCCTATGCTCAAATCCGGAATCGACGCTTGCTGTATCGACGCATTTGTTGCCAACCGCCGACCTGCTGAACCGCCGACGACAACTTCCTTTGCGGGAATCAAAGTGGCAACGCAGTCCAAGTTCGAGTGGATTGTCAGTGTCTTACGAGAGTTTCAAAATAGCTTTCTCGATATCCACAATTTCTATTCGGGCTAACAAACGGTAGCAGAGGTCCCCCACGCCGCAGCGCGGAGGGCTGAAAACAGTAGGTTGGGCACTCCTGCCCGACCCGATATGTAATAGCATACGTAAGTTGGGCACTCCTGCCCGACATCGGCGCTATCAAACGGGCAGGAGTGCCCATTTTACGTTCGCTAAACATTCCGTATCGACGATTGCGAGCACGAGCACGAAAAGCAACGAATACTGGTTCTCGATATCTCTGCCAAGTTGCGACGTGAAGTCGATTACTTTTGCGGCAATACTGGCCGACCTACGGTTTTGATATCGAGTCGAAACACAGCCCCCGGTGTTCCGTCAAATTTGATACTGCCCGTTACGAAAAGCTGATCTCGGTTCGGACCACCAAACGCGACGTTACTCGTCAATTGATTGCCGCCATCATACTGACGAATGAGTTTGCCTTTAGGATCAAGAACTTGCACTTGTTTCATTCCGTAGTGAGCAACATAGAGGTTTCCTGATGCATCGAAACACATTCCATCAGGCTGATTGTCTTCCCATTTTCCTGAGGTACTTTTGGGGAGATCTGCGAATACGGACATTTCTCCAACTTTACCGGGGCTCACGACAGGATAAGCCAAAACGCGATTGCGTTGGCTTTCGGCCACCAATAGCGTCTTGCCATCTTCGGTTAGCACGATACCGTTGGGGAACGCGATCTGGTCAGCAACCAAATGTGTCACGCCAGCGGTATCGACATAATGAACGGTTCCAATAGGATTCTCCGCACTCGACTCACCCGGATCGGTAAAGTAAAAACCACCTTTGGGGTCCAACGTCAGATCGTTAGGGCCTCGAAGCGGCTTGCCATGGCACGACTTGGATGCCGGTTCCAGCATTTTGCCATTTGCATCAAGCCTTAGGACTGCATGCTGGCTAGCATCGCATACTAGATGAGTACCATCGGCTAATATTTTATGACCATTCGGTGCACCGGTGACGGCAAAGGTCGACGTTTCTCCCTTTAGCGTGAATTTCGTGATCGTTTTGTCCCACGATATGTAGCCGTTCCCTTGTTTATCGAACACAACACCTTCGGAGTATCGTTCCACCTCAAAGAGTTTAACGGGCGCTATGTCCGACAGTTTGGTTTCTTGTTGTCCCAATAGAGGCGAGCAAAGCAAGCTCAACGAAAAAAACAGAGAGGCGACTTTTCGACGAGGTAGGTCAATCACAGGAATGCAACGCATGAGGCACCTAAAACAATGGAGAAGTGAGGAATGAGAAGTGAGATGTGAGGAATGAGGGGAGCGTGTATCGACTACGTCTTGAAGTCGGCCGACGATCATGATGACTGGATCATAAAATGGATTCGATGACGTGGCCGTTTGATATTGGCATGGGTCTATTGGCTTTATCGTAGACCATGGTTTCTGGTGGTATTCCTAGGCAATGAAAAATGGTTGCAGCCAAGTCTTGCGGTTCGACCCGGCCGTCTATGGGATAGGCCCCTTGTTTGTCCGACTGACCATATACCGCTCCCCCTTGAACGCCACCACCCGCCAATGCTGCGGAATAGACGTGGCCCCAGTGATCGCGACCACCGCTGGGGTTGATCTTGGGCGATCGACCAAACTCACCCGCCCAGACGATCAGGGTTTCATCGAGCATACCGCGAGCGGCGAGGTCTTCGATCAATGCGGAATAGGCTTGGTCCATCGGTGGCATCAGTGCATTCTTTAATCGCTCGCTGTTTTTGGCATGAGTATCCCATGCTGGGGCGACATCTTCGTCTTCTTTACCGCGAGTCCAGTTGACTTGGACGAGCGACACGCCAGCTTCGATCATTCGCCGAGCCATAAGCACACTTTGTCCAAAGCGATTTCGACCGTATCGATCGCGAACCGCATCGGGTTCTTGATCAATGGCAAAGGCGGCTTGGGTTTTGGTGTTTCCGATTAGGTCGTGAGCTTTCGATTGCCATTGCGACCAACTCTTGAGGGGAGATCGATCCATCGAAGCAAACTGTTGATTCATCAACTGTCGGAGCGCATGTCGTTGTTCGAAGCGTTCGGGAGTCATGTTGATGGGCAAGCTTACGTCGGGTACTCGGAACGCCGGATCGCTTGGATCGCAGCTGAGCAGCCATGGGTCGGCGGTTGCTCCGAGCCAGCCTGCATTTTGTCCTGGCCAAACAATACGGCCTGTGTTCCAGATTTCTTCGGGCAAGCGAATGGAGCCTGGTATTCCGTTTTGGTCGCCACGAAGTTTACGAACGACGGAGCCAATGGATGGCCAATCATTCGGAGCACCTGGCGTAGCGTTTTCAAAATTCTTGGGAGTGTGAGGGCGGCCAGTTAACATCCAGTAGCCGCTTGATGAGTGGGCATTATCATCGGTGGCCATAGCGCGAAGGACGGCGATATGGTTGGTAAGTTTGGCGGTTTGTGGCATCAGTTCGCAAACGTGCAAACCAGTCGTTGCACTGGAGATAGGTTTAAAGTCACCGCGAACGTCTGGTGTTGCGTTAGGTTTCGGATCCCAAGTTTCATGTTGTGGGGGACCGCCTAGCAGAAACAGAAAGATGCAAGCTTTAGCTTTTCCGAAACCGTTGGAGTGGGGGGCGAGGGAGGGGTTGGCAGCGCGGGCAGCTTCGAGGGTTGGCAGTGACAAGCCCAAAGCGCCGAGGCTACCGAGTCTTAACCATTCACGGCGAGAGAGACCATCACAGAGTTTGGCACCGGAGTATTGAAAGGAGAGCATGGCGAGACCCTTTAAACAGGGAGGGAGGGGAGCCTATGGCACATTGGGGGTAGGACGAGGAATTATAACACAACCGAGAGGGAGTGCGGGCTTGTAGGGGAGACAAAGAAAAAGTTTGGTATTTCTTGGAGTCTCCTCAAAACGGCCTGTTTTAGAGGGAACCGCGGTGAAAAGCAAAGAAGCGAGGGATCACAAAGGGATTTCCGGTAGGGCGTGAATTGTGTAGACTGTAGGGAATACGGGGTCATAGCTCAGTTGGATAGAGCAACGGATTTCTAATCCGTAGGTCGTAGGTTCGAATCCTACTGGCCCTGCTGTTTTTTGCTTCAATGTTTATATTGGTTTCCCTAGCGATCTCCTAGGTGGTCTTCTCAGCGGAACACTCTTCGCTGGCAACGCTCGCCCATCCTCCTGGCCTGCGGACAAATGCCCATAGCTGTTCAAAGTTTATTTGAGCGTTGAGTGCTTCATTACACTCTTTGTAAAGCGGAATTTGGGGGTTCCGTTGACGCTGTTTGGGTTTCCTATCTTGCGGTTTACGGAGTTCCTTCATACTTCGTGCCCAACTCAATCTCGAATGAAGTCTCGATCAACGTGATGGCTTGGTTGATGCAATGGGGGTCGGATGTTAGATTGCTGGTCGAATTCCAACTAACGTTACCGCTGATTTTGTAACGGACGTCCCCACTCTCTCACCGATTTGTCGAAACACCCCATGGCGAAAGCAAAAGCGAAAGCGAAAGCGGATTCCGGTGCCAATATTGGTTTTGAATCCAAACTTTGGCTTGCAGCCGATAAACTCCGCAACAACATGGATGCGGCAGAATACAAACATGTGGTTCTGGGATTGATCTTCTTGAAATACATCTCCGATGCGTTCGAGGAGATGCACCAAAAACTCATCGCCGGTGATGACGAATACGAAGGGGCCGATCCGGAAGATCCAGACGAATACCGCGCAGCGAATTGCTTTTGGGTCCCGACCGAAGCTCGTTGGAAACATCTACAGGATAACGCCAAACAACCAACCATCGGTAAACTCATCGACGATGCGATGGTGGCAATCGAACGGGATAACCCCAAACTCAAAGGGGTGCTTCCCAAAGATTACGCTCGTCCCTCGCTCGACAAACAACGCCTTGGGGAATTGATCGATCTCATCGGAACAATCGCTTTAGGGGACGCCGAAAATCGATCGAAAGATCTACTTGGGCGAGTCTATGAATACTTCCTATCGGAGTTCGCTAGCGCAGAGGGTAAGAAAGGGGGCCAGTTCTATACACCGCGATGCGTGGTCAGAACTTTGGTGGAAATGTTGGCTCCCTACAAAGGCCGTGTCTACGATCCGGCTTGTGGTAGCGGTGGAATGTTTGTGCAGAGTGAAAAGTTTGTCGAGGAACATGGTGGACGACTTGGTGACATCGCCGTCTACGGGCAAGAGTCCAACCCAACAACTCGACGATTGGCTTTGATGAATCTGGCCATTCGTGGCATCGAAGGAGATCTGGGGCTTGAGCATGCCGATACGTTTCGCCGGGATTTGCACAAGGATTTGAAAGCGGACTTTGTCATCGCCAATCCACCGTTTAACGACTCCGAATTGCCACCAAAAGGGAATGCGAACTTTGCTTGGGTGCAGCACTTTATTCATCACCTAGCTCCGAATGGTTACGCTGGTTTTGTTTTGGCCAATGGGAGCATGTCATCGAATCAATCAGGGGAAGGGGATATTCGAAAAGCGATTATCGAAGCGGATTTGGTGGACTGCATGGTGGCGTTACCGGGTCAGCTTTTTTATAGCACGCAGATCCCAGTCTGTTTGTGGTTCCTATCGAAGAGTAAGAAGGCGGATACGAAACGCGGATTTCGGGATCGTCGAGGGCAGACATTGTTCATTGATGCGAGAAAGATGGGGACGCTCATTGACCGCGTGCATCGTGAACTGACTGACTCTGACTTACAGAAGATCACGAGTACCTACCATGCATGGCGAGGGGATAAAGGGGCTGGCAAATACGAGGACGTCGCGGGATTTTGCAAATCAGCGACAACTGACGAGATCGCGGCCCATGGTCATGTCCTAACACCTGGCCGTTACGTAGGAGCGGAGGAGGTCGAGGACGACGGCGAACCTTTCGAGGAGAAGATGCCAAGGCTTGTCGCGGAGCTGAACGCTCAGTTTGCGGAGTCTGCGAAGTTGGAGAAGCTGATAAAAAACAATTTGAAGGGACTAGGATTCGGTGGATGATCGGCGGCGATGGAGATCACAAATTGTGATCTCCAATCCGGGTGGCAATAGCTCACTCAGGAGCGGCCAAGATAGAGTTCGTTTTTAGTAGGAAGGCGAAGAATTGTGACAATCAAGAGCTATAGTTCGCGAAAGAAGCAAAGGTCTTATCCGATTGCACTCTCTGCGCTCTTAGCGTCTCCGCGTTTTGATCCCTTCCTAAAAGCGAAACGGGAGCAAGCCATCAAAGAAAACTTGACGGGGCTGGGTTATGGCAAATGAAATGATTCCTGGTGACTACTTAGCTTGGCTGGAATCGGTGAAATCCCGAATACAGTCCGCACGTAGTCGAGCAGCCTTGGCCGTCAATGCGGAACTGATTGAGCTCTACCACTCGATCGGCAGCGACATCCTTGAACGCCAGACTCGCCATGGCTGGGGCAGCAAAGTCATTGCCCGCGCGGCCGCTGACCTGAAAGCCGCCTTCCCGGATATGAAGTGGTTTTCCACGCGAAACCTGCATTACATGAGGCTTTTTGCGGAGCAATGTCCCGACATGCGATTTGTGCAGCAACCTGCTGCACAAGTGGAACAAGAGACTCATGTCCCACAATTTGGGCAGCAAGCTGCTGCCCAATTGCCCTGTTTCCACATTGTCACGTTGTTAACACAGGCGGAACCTACCGAGCGTGAATGGTACGCCGTCCACGCGATCGCCGGTGGTTGGTCGCGTCAAACTTTGCAAAAGAAACACGGTTCTGAACCGAGATCAACCTCTGCGCTCTCAGCGTCTCTGCGTTTTGTTCTTCCCTCAGCTGCGAAACGGGAGCAGGCCATCAAAGCAAACTTGAAAGGACTTGTTTATGGTGGGTGATCAGTTCACAGATTGCATAGTTCAAGATGTGGCGTCGTCAGCACGAAACGCGCTCGTTGGCGGTCCCTTCGGCTCAGACTTGGTTTCCAAAGATTATGTGCCTTCCGGCGTTCCGGTCATTCGTGGCACAAACATGGGGCACGGTCGCTGGGTTGCTGGTGAGTTTGCTTACGTCACGTCTGCAAAAGCCGATTCGCTCTCAGCGAACTGTGCGAAACCCGGAGACGTAGTTTTTACGCAACGAGGAACTCTTGGTCAGGTCGCCTTGATTCCTGCGAAGGGTGCCGAGCGATATTTGATTTCGCAGAGCCAAATGAAGCTCACCGTCGATGATGCAAAGGCTGACACTTTGTTCCTCTACTACGTCTTCACGAGTGGAGACCAGCAGGAGTATATCCGGCAAAACGCCATACAGACCGGCGTACCTCACACCAATCTCGGCATCTTACGAACCACACCGCTCCTTCTCCCCCCTCTCGCCACACTGGACGACAAGATTGAGTTGAACCGGCGGATGAACGGGACGCTGGAGGCGATGGCGAGGGCGTTGTTCCAGAGCTGGTTCGTGGATTTCGACCCCGTCCTCGCCAAACTCGACGGCCGAATACCCACCGGACTCGACCATGCCACAGCCGTACTATTCCCGGAGCACTTCGATCACAAGGCGGAGGGAGTTGTTCCGACAGGATGGAATCTCAAACGTTGGGGAGACATTGCCACGCTGGAATACGGCAAGAGCATCCGCGACTACCAGGAAAGCACCGGCAAATATCGTGTCTTTGGCACCAACGGCCCGATTGGTTTCCACGACAAAGCTCTCTACAACAACGCTGGAATCGTCATTGGGCGCAAGGGCGCATACCGCGGAGTCCACTACTCACCTGAACCGTTCTTCGTGATTGACACGGCTTTCTATTTGAAACCCAAAGCATCACTGGATCTCAAATGGGCCTACTATGAACTGCTCCGGTTCGATATCAACAGCATGGATTCCGGCTCCGCGATTCCATCAACAAGCCGCGATGACTTTTACGGTATTCCAGTGATTGTTCCGCCAACTGAAATACAAACGGCATTTGGCAAAATCGTTGGAGGATGGTTTGCGAAGATTTTTGCGAATGATGAGGAATCCCGCACGCTCGCAGCCCTGCGCGATACGTTGTTGCCTAAGCTGCTGAGCGGGGAATTTTCTGTCAAGGAGCCTGAAGCAGACGCATTATGATTGAAACCATTACAATTTCTGACATTGCAACGTACGCTACCACCCCCGAACTGCTCGATGGACTTTCGCAATTCAATTTCTTGTTTGGCTCGAACGGCACCGGGAAAACCACGATCAGCCGGGTCATAGCGGATGAATCAAAGTTTCCAACTTGTATTGTGACTTGGAAGGCTGGCACGAAGCTCCAGCCGATGGTTTACAACCATGATTTCATCGAGCGGAACTTCAACCAATCGACAGAACTGAAAGGGGTGTTCACGTTGGGTGAAAAGCAAGTTGACACCCTCACAAGGATTGCAACGTTGAAGGGCGAACTCAACGCGCTGACAAGCAAGATAGAAACCTTAACTCAGAACCTTCAGGGAGCGGATGGAAACGGGGGAAAGAAAGGAGAGTTGGCGACGCTTGAGGCGGGACTAAAAGATAAATGTTAGCGTATTTTGATGGCATGCCAGTCGCAATATAAATTTCGCTGATCATAACGCTGAATCTGCATAACTCAGTCACACTAAATCAAGTGATTCTCTGCGCCTGTCATTTCCTTCAAACAAGGATTTAGATAACAACATTCAACGTTGAAGCCCAGAGGATAAACATTTGAGGAGCATCGAACATTTTCTGCAATAAGTTAAGCATATGGTCACGTCCTTCTTCAAACATACAATATCATGCTAAACGAAAACGAGTTGTCACCGTATCAAGTAACCTCGC
>JALOQS010000042.1 GCA_025459355.1 Pirellula sp. | reverse complement strand
ACCATCTCTGACATTGCATTATCCTACCACAGGTGACGTCGATAATCAGCACGGCTGAGATCGGGGCCGAACGACGATTAGATACCGCTGGCTTGTCCATCGGAGTTTCCTATTTTTCGCTAGATCGGCGAGTCTCACGCGCGAGGAGCATGTCTAGCTTGGGAACCTGATTCACCGGGTGGGGCAAGCCCGTCGGGGTCTGCCCAATACTGGGAGTGGATGCGTGTTGTGAGTTTGTTCTAGCTGCGAACCGTTGGCACCGATGGGACAAGCCCATCGGGGGCCTGGATGGGTTGATTACGTTCCCGCATTGACCTCGCCCCCGGTCGGCTAGCCCGACCGGAGCGTATGGTTCGTTAGGCTAGATCTCGGCAACGCGATTACTAATGCTCCCAGACGGGCTATGTGTAGCCGAAGTCACCAGACTTTGGACAGTGCTCCAATCTCTTGGCGAGATTGGCTACGAGAAAAAGTTCCGATCTGTGGCGAGGTGGGGTGCGAGCCTGTGTAGCCGAAGTCACCAGACTTTGGAAAGTGCACCGGCAATACATCCAATCTCTTGGCGAGATTGGCTACGAGGGGAGATCCAATCTCTTGGCGAGATTGGCTACGAGGGGAGATCCAATCTCTTGGCGAGATCGGCTACGGGGGGAGGTCCGATCTCTTGGCGAGATCGGCTACGGGGGGCCAATCTGAGGCCAGATTGGCTACGAAGGAAGTGGGGGTGGGGTTAAATCGGGATTTCCGGATGTCTGCGTTGAGGTTTCTTCGTTTCCTCTCAACTTGAGTTTGCGAAACTTCTCGCTCAACGGACTTGCTCCGCTGCCACTTCCGGAATCGGTGTCCCATTTGTTGAATCTAGCTAATTCGTGCCGCAGAATCCCTAGCAAGGTCTGAAGCAATACGACGACCATCGGACCTACCAAGATTCCCACTGGACCCAAGGTTTGTATCCCTCCAAGCACACTCAATAACGCTAACAATGGATGCAATTGACTTTGTCCATGTAGGATCAGAATCTTAATCAAGTTGTCTACGCTACCAACGACGAGAAATCCCCAGATGGCTACTCCAATGGCGGCATAATAATTCTCTTGATAGGCGGCCAAAAAAATGCATACGGGCACCCACACTATGGCCGTGCCCACAAATGGAATCAACGCACACGTTGAGGTTACCGCTATCAGCAACACTAGCGAATCAAGTCCCACGAAGTAATATGCCAAGCCTGCCACTAACCCTTGGGCAAGCGCAGAGAGCAATGTGGCGAGCACAATGGCTCGGGACACTCGGTCAAACTCTGCAAGCAACTCTAACTCGTATTTATCGTCGAGCGGGCTGAGATCCATTATGGTTCTCATCATAGCTGGGCCATCGCAGAAGAAGAAATATAAAGCCACCAACAGTATCGAGGCTCCGATTACTAGTCGAATCAAAAAGGCAAATGAATCGCCGGTGATGCTAACGATCTTAGGACTAATATACTCAACAAATGATCCAGTCAGGGTTTTGAGTTGATCAGGCGAGGGATTCGCAATTTCCTTTAATACGGCAACGATCGACCCGCCGAGAACATACTCCTTGGATTTGTTCCAAGCGTTGGTTGCAGATAGAACAGACTTTTGAATTTGAACGATGTCAAACTCCTGTATCTTGCTCGCCTCTAAAGCATCTAAAGATGCCATCAGTTCAGCTTTCGCTTGGTACCAACCTACGCTTTGTTCAATGTAGTTTCTGCGAACAGAATTGAGGATTGCGTTTTCCGCCTGGGTTAAGCTATTCAAAGGATCGAGCGGTTGCGATTGCAACTCTGCCACGACATCTGCAAAGGTTTCTGGAGTTTGGGTGACGGTTGGTTCGTTCGCGTCAGTCGTCGCTGCGACCGATTCTCGTTCGGCTAACTTATCGCGAATCTGTTTCGTGACGCGTTCGAAGTACTCTTTAAGTTCGGCTCGCAATTGAGGAGACGTAGGGGTACCATCTTTCGCGAGCTCCGGACTAGACCCGTTCTTTGTTTTTGATTTTTGGGCTTTTATAATCTTTTTGGCTGCTTCGGCAGCAGGCATTTCTTGTAGCTGCGGCGTTAGATCTTCGTCGAGCAATCGCCGGATCTCTTTCAGGTCACTCTGAAAAGTCTCTTTCTCCTTTTTTAAGGAGTCCATGCTTGTTTGGCTGGTTGCAAGACTTTGAATCTCGCTGATTTTATTCTGGATCGCTCGCACCTCATCGGCATGAGGGTAATCGAGATTGACCAGATCGTTTCCTCGAAGTTTATTCAGTCCGTATTCGATGTTATTCCAGTTGACATTGCTGACGAAACGAACCCCTTGGACCGCCGCTAATGACAAAACAACTCCAGCAGGCAACAGCACAATCAGAACGATTAAACTCGTCGTTATTCCTGAAGCCAAATGATCTCGCTCACCGACGCGGGAAAGAACCCATCGATGAAGCGGCCTGAAAACCACTACCAATACTGCTGCCAGGAAGACAGGTACAAAAAAGCCTATCATTACGCGGTAGAACAACGCGCCGATGACGATGATAATGGCCAGCAGTACGGCAAACGAGATATAACGCGTCATGTTGGGACGAGATGCTCAGCAAAAGTTAGGATTACAAAACCGGTACGTGAGGAATGGTTGAAGCATTGTTCTAATTCCGTACGCCATCCAAGTGGGTATGGTGAGAACCCTCAAGATTCTATAGGATCTCGATTCGGAACTCTATGGCAACCCGTTCAATAGCCTACGACGTGGACCTTTGATAGTTCGCTGAAACTTACGAATTATTCCGATCTCTTCCCTCGAACGAACCCGCAATCCGTGATTCCCGAACCATCAAAAGATCAGATTGAAACTCAAGACCAAGCCAATCCCAGCGAGCCACCCACACCAAAAGGGGCTCCCGCTGAGACGGGGCCGATTGCTCTATTTCAGAATAAAACGTTTCAGAAACTTTTCAAAGCTGGGGTGGCTTGCGCAGTGCTGCTGTTTCTGGCGATTACGATTTATCGCGTTTACGGTGAGCTTCGCAACAATGAGCAGCTAATTTCCAGCAGTCGTATTCGCTTAGGGTACTTGGCAGCCGGAATTGCACTAACGATCGTTGCATTGATACCCGCTGCAGTGGTCTGGATGAGAGTTCTCAAAGCGTTCGGCCAAAGCTTTCCTCTGTTGCCGGCACTGGACGCGTATTATCTCGGCCATGCTGGTAAGTACGTACCCGGCAAAGCCATGGTACTCGTTTTGAGGGTGGGCAAGCTTCAGCCATACGGAGTCTCGATCAAGCCCGCGATTTTGAGTGTGTTTGTGGAAACACTTACCGGAGTTGGTACAGCAGCGATACTCGGTGTTCTGTTTCTTCTTTTTGTCGACGTGCCATCTTGGCTTAAATGGAGTTTGCTCGCGACGGTTCCCGTGTCGATCATTGTGCTCTCACCACATTTCTTTCGGCTGGGGCTCTTTGCGTTAGCCAAAAGCAAAATTGGAAAGATTCCGAAGTCGCTATCATCAGCATTCACGTGGAGTTTCATGCTCAAGACATGTTTTGGAATGTCGATCGGTTGGCTTTTGCAAGGAACGGTTGGTTGGCTGATCATTCTCTGTTTGAACGACTCGCCCGACATGATCTCGTTATCGGTTTGGGGAACTGCCGTTTCCGCTGTGTGCTTAGGTGCAGTGGCTGGTTTTTTATCCATGTTGCCGGGGGGAGCCGTGGCACGAGACTTGGTCGTGGCATGGCTTTTAGCGCCGATCCTGACTCAGCCAGTGGCGTTGCTATTCGCACTTTTTCTTAGAATTGCGAATCTATCGGGGGAGGGAATTTCGATTGCTGCAGTACACATAAGCAAGCGATTATTCGCGTCTCCGCCCAAGTCCCGAAAGACTGCACGAGATACCTAAACGAAGACCGGATTAAATCGGATCGTCGGAGTGTTTTGGCTGGAATCGATGACGCTTTTCTTCTAGGAAATCACGGTATCGCTCCGCCTCAATCGCTTGTCGGGCCTCTGCCATCAGGCGTTGGTAGAAGGTTACATTGTGGATGGAAAGCAGGATGGGACCAAGCATTTCTTTGGCCATGAATAAGTGCCGCAGATAAGATCGCGAATGTTTGCAAGCAACGCAGGGGCACGACTCGTCGATGGGATTCGGGTCCTTCGCGTGTTTACTGTTCCGTATCTTGATGTGTCCGTCAGGGGTAAAGGCGAGTGCATTGCGACCGTTTCTGGTAGGCATGACACAATCAAACATATCGACCCCTCGCGCTACTCCCTCGACCAAATCGATAGGAGTGCCGACTCCCATGAGATAACGAGGTTTTGTCTCGGGCAAAACAGGGCAAGTGCCGTCTAGGACACGATACATTTCCACAGGTGGCTCGCCTACGCTTAGTCCACCGATGGCATACCCATCGAAGCCGATATCGATCAATTTTTCAGCACACTGGGTTCTCAATTCGATGTCCAAGCCTCCTTGGACAATGGCAAAGAGAGCTTGGTCAGGTCGTGTTGCCACAATCTTGCATCGCTCTGCCCATCGAATGCTTCGGTGCATGGCGTCGAGAACAGCCTCCCGGGAGGCTGGCAGCGCGATGACATGATCAAGAACCATGGCGATATCGCTGCCGAGTTCTTGTTGAATGCGGATAGAGTCTTCTGGGCGCAGGCGAATAATGGAACCGTTCAAGTGCGATTTGAACGTCGCTTCCTTTTCGGTGACTTTGTTCAAGTCCCCGAGAGAAAAAATTTGAAAGCCACCACTATCGGTGAGGATTGGTTTGTCCCAACCAATGAAGCGGTGCAAGCCACCCATTTCAGCAACTAGTTCGCTCGTTGGACGCAAAGCGAGATGATACGTGTTGCCGAGTATGATGTCCGCGCCCGTATCGTGAACTTGCCCGATCGTCATTCCCTTTACGGTCCCTTGTGTACCGACGGGCATAAACGCGGGAGTTTCAACGATCCCATGAGTGAGCGTCAACCGGCCTCGTCGGGCACTGGTGTTCGAATCTTTTTTGATTAGTTCGAACGGGAATCGGCTAACGGTCACAGATGGCTTGCTTTCCAATGTTACTGACGAATCATCTCTAAGATAACGGTATCAGGCGAATTGGTTGCATTCAGACGAGACATCCAGTAGTTGAGTTCTGTGGGACTCGGAGATCTGGACATGATATTGGTAAACATGTGCTGAACATAAAGCGAATCGTTTCCAAAGTTCGAACGGAGTTGAGGGTTGGACAAGATTCTTTGGCGCAAGCTGTCGAGAGTGTTTCCGCTGCGCAAAAATGTTTCCCAAGCGGTAATCTCATTCGACATGGGTTGCCGCCCCAGCAAAGATTGCAGTTCTCTCACGATGTTCACATTCGAGTTCGAGCCGCCAAAGCTGGGGTAGCCTACATTGACGATTCCGCCCGATGAAGCCGCCGATAAATTGGCGGGTTGCAACACCAAATCCCATCGCCGTGTAACGTCATTGGATCGCAGCAACATCGGCTGCGATGAATACATCATCTGATTTCGCGATGTGATCATCGCTTGGAGTTCGTACTGGTCGTTTGGATCCAAGAAGCGTGGGTCCACATTCATTGAAAATGCAAAGGGACCTTGGCGACTTACGTTCACCACAGTCCTGCCCCCTTGTACCTGGAAAAAGGGACGGGAGGCATTTCGTAGCTCTATCACGGCGACGGCATCCGCAGGCAGGAAGCCATTGTCGGCTAGGCTCAACGATCCAGACAGAGACGTCGCGGTGGACATCATGTTGATCGGGACATTGCGCAGTTGCCGGGATCTGCTGTCGAGGACCAAGAGGGAGATGCGTCCAAAGTTGTCTGCAAAATTTCTGACCACTTCCGCCAATTCAACAATTCTGCCGTCGATGAGTCCGATGCGATTCGGTCCCGCACCGACGATAATGTCTCCGGGGATGATGCCAGCTTGCTGAGCCGCACTACCTGGTTGAACCTGAGTCACAATGGCACCGATGTCACGATTATCAATTCCGACGCCGATACGCCAATCTTGACGAATGCCGGTCGTTCCAATCGAAAGGCCATTGTTCGGGACATTGGGTGATCCCCAAGCCCCACCTCCGCCGAACATCCCGCCATTCATAGTTGTGCTCGGGAGTCCAGAATTGACTCTCGGCAACGCCGATGACAAGTCTCCCAGCCAATTGCTTTGGCCAAAGGCATTAGTCGTACAGATCGAAATAAACCAGCCGGTGAAGAGAATCCACGTCCTGCGCGTCATGATGTAAGCTCCTTAAATTTGACAAGGCTCGTTGTTATCGGATACGGGGACCACAGATCATGTCCAATTCTTGATGGACAAAAGATGGGTCAAGCGGGAAGAATCCTTCGCGAATCGCTTCGAGCTGACCTTCGCGACTGAGAATGTAGCGCAAAACTTCTTCTCTAAGTCCGCCGTCTTTTTTCATTTCAGCTCGATCAAAAACAATGACGAGAGGGCGAACAAGCGGATACTGGCCCATAAGAAAGCTCTCTTCGCTCGCGGGGACCGCAACACCATTCAAGACCAAGGGGACAGGGCGAATGCCGGGCTTAATACTCCCGAATCCAGCTAGCCCCATTCCGTACAGATCCTTAGCAATCGCTTCGCAGACAGCTCCGTTCGATTCGTGGCTGCCCGCTTCTTCGGTCAATTCTTCTCCTCGGAGAATAACATTTTTGATAAAAGATTTTGTGCCGCTAATTTCGCTTCGGCAATGAAATTGAATCTTCTTGCCTTCAAATTCACCTCCCAGCCCCAGTTCTGACCATTTGGCGATGTGAGCGCCCTTTTGTCCAGGAGCACGCAACATGGCTTCGAATTGTTCTGGTGTTACACCTTTGAGAGGGTTGGATTCGTGAACGTAAAGAGCGATAGGATCCAGAGCAACCACAACGCTGATCGGGTCAACGCATTTTCCTTTCTTGAGCGCATCGATTTCGGCATTGGTTAACGGCCGACTTACGCCAACGATTCTAGTCGGGTCTTTCGCCAGTTCGTTCAAACCTGCGTTGGTTCCGTCCACACCTCGCGTCAAAACGACATCTTTATGGAATTGACGAAATCGGTCGGCCCAGGCTTTCCCAAGCTGCATCATCGTCGTCGAGCCATCTAAGACGATCGTGCCCTTTAAATTCTTCGCTGGATGATACAGCTCGAAAGAATCGACCAGCCGCATAAGTGCAGCATGAGAGTTGGCAGCATTCAAGTCTGGCTGGGACCCTGGCCCGGGTGAGGCGTCGTTTGCCGTTGATGCAGCACTAGCGGGGGTCGCTGGTGTGCCTTTGCCAGCTGGTGGCGATTGCTGAGCCATGGAAACGCAAGTCAAAATGCATCCCAGACCTAAGAAATAAACGGCTATGGCCGCATTGAAAGAAAATCTCTTCACCGAATCCGCCTCCCTGTTTCGTGTCGAATCTTCGTTGCATCCTCAAAGCGACCCAAGTGCTCTCACCCAGGTCGGACGCGAAGATTATAGCGAGGTAGGGATTCCATGCCCAGCCGAGTCCGCGGCCCCGGTTGATGCCTCTAGTTCCCCAGAACAGGGTTAATGGCGTCACCAGATTTGTTGAACGACTCCCTAGTCCGGGTCGCGAGCAAACCGACACTTGAGATCACAGCGACTGCAATGAGCGACGCCATCAAAGCGTACTCGATCGCTGTCGCTCCACTTTGGTCTGCGAGCAATCGCCAACTTTTGATTTTTGATAGGTATCGTCTCATGATGACGCAAGTGCGAGAAGGTTTTAGTACATAAAAGCCTAGGATTACTTACGAGAAGTGAGAGGATTTTCAACTAATGCTCGGCCGCATTCGGTCGAATCGTAGGTTGATAAGTCGTAAACTCACCATAATCCGTACAATCGGACCTTGAAAGCTGGCGAGCGGACCTTGAAAGCTGGCGGGCGCGCTTCGAAAGCAGGCAGGCTATTTTCTCGGGACGACGATCTATTCCGAGTTGGTGCAGGAAACAAGTGCGTGGAGAGGCTTGTTTGCAGCAAAATACGGTGAATTTTCTACCGAGACATGCGAGTAATCCATCCGGGAGTGGTGACCTGCCAACTTCGAGCATTGCGGGTATCATAATGACGGGCGTTGATTGGTTCGTAGTTTCGAATTGAGGTGATGGAAGTGAATCGCATCTGGTTTCGAGTTCTTGGCGTCGGGCTGGGGGTTGTTCTGGGGACGGGGGCAGCAATTTCCACGAAAATCCTTCGAAACTCGGGCAAAGATCCGGTCCCAAGCCCGCAACTTGCTGATTCAGAGGACGATCCGTGGGAAAACCCTCGTCCGGCAACGCCTCCTGATCCGGGAAAACGCAAACTGCTGGCAGAACTGACCCAGTCGGCCGAAGCGGAAGAAAAATGGCTCAAGGAGTTTACGTTTACCGATCAAATTGGCCAGGAAGTGTCGACCAAGTCCCTGTTGGGCCAACCGTATGTTGCCTGTTTTTTCTTTACAACTTGCACCGGCACTTGTCCGCGCCAAACGTCTCAAATGCAGTTGCTAGCGAAGAAGTATAAAGACAAGCCGATCCGATTTTTGAACATCACTGTAGATCCAGAAATCGATACCCAAGAGGTGCTCAAAGAGTACTCCGAGCGTTATGGGGCAAATCCCGAAAAATGGCCATTTGTTCGAGGTGAAATGGCATACACGCAAAAAGTCGGCATTGAAAAGTTCTTCTTGGACGGAGTGGAAAAACGCGGGCATCCGGACCGTTTCTGCTTGGTCAACTCAGACGGGGTTATTGTCGGCTCTTATTACTGGCCCGACATTGATGAGCGGGCGCTTCTAGAATCGCACATTGCAGAGCTGCTGAAGTAAAGTTTTTCCGTCGATTCGCTTTGTCTTTCTGGACATTTTTCAGGGAAGCTAAATTTTCTAGCGACCAGAGAAGATGGCTACTGGCCATCTTGGATATCTGGTGATACCAGAATTAGTTTTTGGCACACAAAATGCTAAACGGTTTATGCGTCAGTACTTTCGTTCAAACTGGCAACCAACCTTTGCGATTGTTTAACGTATAGGTTGAGCAAGGATCGAGAAAATCATTCCATGTCAAGAAAGAGAAAATCATGAGTAGCTTCTCTCAAAATTGGAAATGGCTCAGCGTTTTGGGCGTGATGGCGATTACAAGCGGCTATTGGTTTTTTGGCGGAACCTATCGGCATAGCCAAACCTACGCACAACAATTGGCCGACTCCAAGGCCTCGCGCGAGACGCTCGATACGGTCGATCTGGCTCGGGCGGATCAACTATCAAAGTTATTCCGAGAAGTCAGCAAATCGGTAAAGCCCGCTGTAGTCAGCATCAAGAATGTGGTTGAGGCGAACATTGTTCGGCGCGGAGCGCCTCGAACCATCGAAGATTTGATGAACGGTTATGGTTTTGATTCAGAGATGGCGGAGGTCGAGAAGCGACGCATGGAGAACGGTCTCGGCTCGGGTGTCATTTTCCGTCCTGATGGCTACATCCTAACTAACTTTCACGTGGTTAAGAACGCGACGGTGCTAGAAGTCTACTTGAGCGACAATCGGCAGTTCGATGCGAAGGTTGTGGGGACCGACCCTAAAACCGATTTGGCAGTTCTCAAGATCGATGCCGATGGACTAGCGCACGCGCCGCTGGGAGACTCTGGACTCATGGAAGTAGGGGACTGGGTGTTGGCCATCGGCAGCCCGTTTGGATTGGCTCAAACGGTAACCTCTGGCATTGTCAGTGCCACGGAACGAACGGATCAAGGGATTACGGCTTACGACAATTTCATCCAAACCGATGCCGCGATTAATCCTGGTAACAGTGGTGGTCCGCTGGTGAATCTTCGAGGTGAAGTGATTGGAATCAACACGGCGATTGCGTCTCGCAGTGGCGGATACAATGGAATTGGATTCGCCGTTCCCACCAACACGGCTCGCCGCATCGTGTCGGACATTATCTCCACGGGACGGGTTTCGCGTGGATACATCGGCATCACTCCCGAAACCTTATCCCCAGAATCGGCCGAGCAGCTTGGGCTGCCGACTCAAACCAAGGGCGTTCGGGTCGCAAGCGTTGCTCGTCGCTCTCCTGCCGAGGCAGCCGGCCTCGTCCCAGGTGATATCATCACCAAAATCGACGATACATCGATCACAACGAGTACTTCAGTGATGAGAATCATCGGCGAAACCAAGCCTGGTGACTCGGTAAAGCTTACTTATCTTCGCAATGGCAAGCCGGTGGAGTCGTCGGTCAAAATTTCGGAGTATGACGAAACACAACTCAATCGAAGACTCGAGTTGCTCTCGCAATACGGTATCGAAGTCGAAGAGGTTTCGCCGCAACTCATGAGAGAATTGGGTATGAGCAAACCTGAGGGAGTGGAAGTCGTTTCGGTGAATCAAAAAGGTGCATTTCGAAGATTACCAACTGGTCTGCTGATCAAGTCCGTGAATGGAGCAGCGATCAGCTCACCGGATGAATTTTATGCCGCGATCGAAGAGGCCAAGGAAGCGGGTTCGTTGCGAATGGTTGTTCGCGACGCAGAGAACGAATTTCTGGTCCGCGTTCGTTAGTTCTCCGAGTTGATTCGTATCAACAAGAGGCTGCTCATGGGAGCAGCCTTTTTTGTTTGGCAACGTTTATCTTCTTGAGATACATCCAGAGCGTTAACGAATCATCTAGATTCGTTTAAACATCTTGTCCAGTTGATCGCGTGAAAAGAAAAGCGCGGTTGGTCGGCCGTGAGGACAATGATGGGTTTCGTGGTACATATCCCTCTGCTTTAGTAGTTCCGAGATTTCATCGTCGGAGAGTTTATCGCCTGCTTTGACCGCCGCCTTGCAGGCCATCATGTTCATCATTTCGTCCAGCAGATCTCGCACGTCAGGTTTTTTCCCTCCTTTGAGAAGCGGTTCTAAAACTTGACGCAACACTTCTACGGGTGAAATTCCTTTGAGCATTGCGGGATACGAGTGAATCAGAAAGGTCTCGCCTCCGAATGGTTCCACATGCAAACCAATTTCTTCTAGCACGGACTTGTACTCCGTGATGAGGGCCGCCTCTTGAGGTGGCAGTGAGATGGTTTCCGGCACGAGCAAACGCTGCACATCAACCGCCTTCGACAGCACCTTGGCCTTAATTTGCTCAAAGATGATTCGTTCATGCAAGGCATGTTGATCGATGATCACCATTCCATCTTCATATTCCGAGACCAGATAGCGATTGTGAATCTGAAATCCGCTGGGCCTCGTTGGAGCATGGCTCGCATGGGCGTGATCAAGTCGCTGCACCGAAGTCCCCGATTCGGTCAATGCATCGTGACGAAGCGAGTGGTTTAGATTGTTTTCAAGATCGGTATCGGCTGACCACGCCGAAGCATTGGAAGGAAGTTCGGCGTGGGCACGCACGGGCTCGTTTGCGATTGGTCCGAACGGATCGTGTTGAGAGGAGTTCGGGCTGAATCGCGGGTCGAAGCCGCCTCTCGCGGAAGGAAAAGGCTGAAATTCGGGGACGGCCCGAGGCAACGCGGCTGTTGTCGTTTGAGGCCAGTCTAGCAAACTACTGGTGCTTTGGCTCGTTCTCTGCAGAGAAGGGATCATCGCATCGGATGCTGTTGACGGAACGAGGCTGGGAAGAATTGGTTCGACGTTGGTGCGAGCTGCTGGAACAAAGTCGCTGTTGAGGAATTTATTTCTTAGGCCAGATAGCAGACGCGAGTAGATGGCCCCACTATCTTCGAAGCGAACTTCGACTTTTGTGGGGTGGACATTGACGTCTACCGTCTTGGGGTCGATATCAACGTGTAGAAAGCAGACTGGCATCCGGCCTACCATCATCAATCCGCGATACGATTCTCCGAGAGCATGTTGCAAGGCCTTGTCTCGGATGTGCCGTCCATTCAGGAACAAGTATTGCATCCGATTATTGCTCCGAGAAACCGATGGATCGCACACGAAGCCATGAATGGCGACTTTGTCATCCCGCTGGTCGATAGAGATTAAAGCATCGGCAACTTCGTCACCAAAAAATTTACGAATTCGCTCCGACCATCTTTCGGTCGGAGGTAAATCATGAACCGTTCGGCTACCACTATTCAGGACCATATGCACGGCGGGGAATGCGAGGGCCACGCGCGTAAAGGCTTCAATCACGTGCCCCATTTCCGTTTGAGCACTCTTCATAAATTTGCGGCGAACAGGCGTATTGAAAAACAGATGTCGTATTTCGATGGTGGTACCGACGGGCCCCGAGGTGGGTCGCACTGGCTCTTGAGCTCCTCCCTTGATCACCAATTCGTAAGCGCTGTCCGATTCAGCCGTTCGACTCCGGAGAGACATGTGACTGATTTCGGCTATGGAGGCCAAAGCCTCGCCGCGAAAACCTAAGGTTCTAACGTCAAAAAGATCGTCATCATTCTGCAGTTTGCTAGTCGCATGGGGAGAAATCGCAAGCTCCAACTCGTCGGCCGCAATCCCGCAACCGTTATCCGATATACGGATCAGTTCGAGACCGCCACCATCGATGCTAATCTCAACTCTCTTTGAACCTGCATCGATGCTGTTTTCCAACAGCTCTTTGACGACGCTGGCTGGGCGTTCGATCACTTCGCCCGCTGCGATTTTGTTAACCAAGCCTACCGGAAGCTTTCGAATCGTTGGCATCGTGTCACAATCTCCTCAAGTCGCGGCATTCGTATGAGCCTCAACTATGGTTTCAGGAGACTCTGGCTTCATCAGTTGCCATTACATTACCGCACTTGATCCTGTTGGAAAAGCGAGCATCGGGAAATGGAGGATAAATGCGATTGCGAAATCGATCAGATCTGTTTGAATACTGCGAGTCGCTTAGGACTGATTCAACCGATACTCTCCCAGTTTTTACCCAATCAGAGGAACCACTCGATGGACATGCATGACTTGACTCGCGAACTTCAACTGGGCAATGATAGCAAAATCGTGATGTTGGTCGCCGATGGGCTGGGGGGCTTGCCCATGCACGCTGGCGGAAAAACAGAATTGGAGACCGCTGTGACCCCAAACTTATCAGCCCTAGCCACGGTTGGGGTCCAAGGGGCCAGTATTCCGGTGAAACCGGGCATTGCTCCGGGGAGTGGTCCAGGGCATTTGGGGCTCTTTGGTTATGACCCGCTCAAGTACCAGATTGGTCGTGGAGCGTTAGAAGCAACCGGGATTGGATTTGCTCTGCAAGACGGCGATGTCGCCATCCGCTGTAATTTTTGCACGCTCGATGCTCAAGGAAACATTTCGGACCGGCGTGCAGGTCGCATCAGCAGCGAGGAAAGTGCTCCTTTGGCAATCTCGCTTCGGCAAATAAAAATTCCTGGCATCGAAGTCTTCGTCGAACCTGTTAAAGAGCATCGATTTGTTGTGGTTCTGCGGGGGCCCGGATTGGGTGGTAACGTTGCCGACACCGATCCTCAGAAAACAGGTGTCCCGCCTCTCGATCCCGTTGCCCAGAACGAGGCCAGCAAGAAAACGGCAGAAGTCGCAAAAGAGTTTTTGTCGCAAGCCAAGAAAATTTTGGCGGGTCACCCAAAAGCTAACTTCCACACCATGCGAGGCTTTGCCAGCAAGCCAGCGCTGCCTAGTTATCAAGAAGTCTACGGTCTCAAGGCTGCAGCAATCGCTGTTTATCCGATGTACAAAGGGCTCGCACAGCTAGTTGGCATGGACATTGTCGGCAAAGCACAAACGTTGGCCGAACAAGTCGATACGTTGGAAAAAGCTTGGAACGATTATGACTTCTTTTTCTTGCACTTTAAATACACCGACAGCACTGGCGAAGATGGTAACTTTGCAGAAAAGGTAAAACGCATCGAGGAACTCGATAGCGTTCTGCCTCGGATTAATGCACTCAAACCAACGGTGCTGATTGTTACCGGCGACCATAGCACGCCATCGTTTCTCAAGAGCCACTCGTGGCATCCTGTACCAACGCTGTTGGTATCGGATTGCTGTCGACCTGATCCGCATGTGACCTTCAATGAATCCACATGCATTACCGGTGGACTCGGACATTTCGAAGCTCAGTATCTTATGGCCTTGGCTTTATCAAACGCCGGCCGGCTTGGTAAGTACGGCGCGTAAGCTCTGGGGAAACGAACGATAGATTCGCGATGATCATCATGAATCCAAAGGTGATCATCCCCATAAACATGGCAATGCCCAAGTGGACGGCAATGGCGAGCGATACGGCCGCCGGTCGAGTCCATCTGGGCCAAACGATGGCTGGATAGAGGACTTCCCAGAATAGCGTGATGTGGGTCAGCATAGCCACGATCACGGGATACCTGCCCATCCAAGTCAAATCGTTCGATTGGTACTCGTACGATGCAGCTGCGAACCAGAGAGCAGATCCGTCCCACCACATCTCACCTCGCAATTTTCCAAGTCCACCAAAAAAATAAATGATGCATAGATGAATCTGCATCAATCGGGTGGACAAGCCGTTTTGCCAAGACAGCTGCGGTCTTTCATTCGTGCTCTCCCTCAAGCCGGTGAGTAACCTCATCCCGCGCGAACGAGCTAATCTTGGGAATCGATCGCAAAGCAACCGATCCACGCTACCCACCTCATTCGATTTGGCGATGCAGAGATAAAAACTGAGCATAATGACGATTTGATCCAACCCGAACAAAAAGCCCGTCATTCGATGAACCGTCATCAAAGTCAGAAACCACGCAGCCAGCATCGATAGTCGCGTTAACAATCCCAGTCCAGCCAATAGCCCGAAGACGATCCCCAGCATTTCATGTACGCGAATCAGAGAAATCGAATCGGTCCATGCCAAGTAAGTCCACTTGGAGTCCCCTGGAATTCCCAACTCCGAATCGCCACCGTGCAGTCGCAACCATAGTTCGGTATCGACCAATGCATTCGGCCCGAGAAAGTCCTCTAATCCTAGCAGCCATACGCAATGAACATAAGCGATCATGAATCCTGTCGCGATGCGAATCGGAACAAGCGTATGCGCCGAGGTTGGCCGGAAGAAGAAAGCGAGCAAGTTATCAAGCACGCTAAATCTCAATGGGGACCGTGTGGCCTTATTTGCGGCACTAACCGGGGCAGTGTCTTTGGATGTCGTCATTTAGGAACCACCAGTTCCTCTGGTTTCAGGTCGGACGATTCCGTGCTCGGCGTTGTCGCAGGAGTCAAATTGCCGTCCGCAGCGGGCATCGGGGCTTCGGGAGTTGGCACCGGGGCTTCGGGCAGGATTTGAATCCAACGAGGGTCCGAGATACGTACTTTTTGCTGCAAGGTAGAGATTCGGTCAGGGATCTCGCGTTCCAATCGATCGACGCGAGCAAAGGGCTTTTTCGTTTCTTGCTTTACGTTCTCGGACACGGCTCGCACCAAACTGGTGTAAATCGCACGATCGTTAGTCCAACTCTTTTTGATCAGCGAATCCTTAGCGAGTTCGGGGTCGAGGTCCGGTGGGGCGAACCGAGAGTTAAAGAATTCGGCAAACATCAAGTAGCGATGATAGAGGAGTCGTGGCTTATGTCGATTCCGATCAGGAAACAACATTCCATCGTAAGGGTTCACGTTGAAGCGTTCTTGTGGCAATGGGAATTGCAACGGTGCATCGTCCGTCATGACTCTGAGCAAATGCCCTGGGCCTGGATTAGGTGCAAAGAAGAAATAGCCATGATCGAGAAACATAAACTGGGCGTAGGGACGAGTCACATTGCGGAGCAGATCGGCATCCGCCCCCGATTGCACCGGGCTTCGCGAGAAGAAATGAAATGGTTCTGCGAAGACAGCGATCAGATGAAAACCAATCAATCCAAGCAATAAAAATTGCCACGGTCTTGCGAGGGTTCCTGATGAACCACCCTCCTCTGGATCGATCGTTTTCTCGGAGCTCATCATGAGCTAGATGTCACTTTCATTGGATGGTTGCGATCGTCGCAGTCTCAGTCGGATCGGGCCTTTGATTGATTCGATGCTTCTTTCGTCTAAATCGATCACAGCACCTTGTTGGGTGACATCGATCAATTCATCACGGAACATATCGGCCACCACATCCCGAACCAGAGGCATATACTGACGCCATTTGGAACCGAACGCTCGCGCTGCGTCGGACGGACAAATGCTTTCACCAGACTTTAGGCACATTAGGAGCCGAAGAATCTCGTTTTTCACGTCATCCGGACCAGGCTCTTCGTGATCGAGCCACCGCGTCTTCGCCATTTCCGCCCCTATTATCTATCGTGTAGCAACCCTTTGGAGCATCATTAAACCATCGCGAACGTCGGATGTATAGGCTGTCTAAAAGATACGGCCAGCGCGGATTATCGTGCTGGCCGTTAAAACGGGAATAACAGTTACCAAACGGAGAAAACGAGAATCATCCCATCGTCGGAACTGAGTCAATCGTTTTCTAGGTCATGTCATAGGGAACGAAACCGGACTTGGATTGAAGCGATGCAACAACGTCCGCATTCGAACGTGTTTTCAGCAAAGCAATCTTGATGGCAGAGCGCAAGTCTTTGGGGACAGAGCTATCCAGAAATGCGCTCACGAACGGAATTTCCTCGGATGAGGCCACGACTCGCAAATCCCCCTGTTTGATATTACCGCATCCCAAAAGCAGAGGCTCCGCGTAGGAGCTAATCACGGCCGCTTGTTTTGTATCATCTGATATCTCAAGCAATTTTTTCGCTGCAACCGAGCAAGCGTCGCAGATTTCTGCAATTTGAAACGACACGTCAGCTTCTTTTAATTTAGCAATCGGAGCCAGATACTTTTCGTCGCATGACTCCGGGCCGAAGAAGATATCAAAGCCATCGAGATCCAGGATGCTGGAAGCCTTATTCTTGGACCTAACCACAAACATCCCTTTTTGTGTCGTGTTACCTTGTTGGTCGGAGAGCATCGCGACGGGGGAGACCACGCGAGAAAGTTTGTGAGCACCGAATCGAACCACCGAATCCTTTCCGATGATGATAGATGGAGAAACGGCCCCTTCTTTGGTTAGACTCTCCAGATCGTCTGTCCATTTAACACGGACTGTTTTCTTGGTTTCCTTGGCAAGGTAGTCAGCCAGCACCTCGTATTTTCGCTGAGCGTAGCCTTCCACGCAGTCGCAAGCCAACGGAGCGGCCAGGGGGTCCATGACAATGAGAGTGATATCGGCATTGGCTGGCCCATAATCCTCGCCGGCCCGCGTCCAATTCGGATTCACGAAGTTGGGTAGAGCGGCGGCCGCGGCAATCGCAGGAACCGTAATCAAAAACTCACGACGATGGAATGCATTATCTTGCATAGTTAGCCTCACCTATCTTCTGGGTTCTGAATAGACGTTGCGGTTCGGTTCGGGCAGGAGATCAGCTTCTTCCACCCGGAGTTCAGAGACCAATCTGAATTCACTGAGGATATTGGACGGGATCTTTCAGCATGATGCAAGAGTTGAGACCAAAAAGCTTCCCTATTCGGCATAATAATCAAACATAACGCCTGAGTCTCATGATTGGGAGGTTCGCTAGAATGTACGAGTTAGAAAAAATCATTTTATCAGACTTAAAAAACGCGTTGACTTATAAGGCTTGCCACCTATCATTTGACTATCTTTGAAGTTTGATTCCACGGACGATCTCTTGGCCCTCTGCCCGGATGAGATCGGTAGAATAGTCAGCATTTTTGCGAGACTGGCCAGGAATCCGAACGACCGTCGCCCGATGAGGCGTTTGACGAGACTTGCAGAGAATTTCAGTTGAAATTCCGTATCACATTTACATTCCCAGGGAACTTAGGAACATGGTGCAAATGGTTGATGTAGAACGTGTCGTAACGCTTGATGAGCTAATGGACCGAGTGCCGGAACACTTGGTTCGAGAAGCAGAGTCGAAAAGTGAATTAGTTGAACATCTTGAGCTATCCCCTTCATCCGAGAGTAACAGTATGTCGAAAGAGCCGAGCAAAGCCCAGAGAATTAGAGCTTACATGGAGGCCAACCCAGAAGCTCGCAACAAAGATATTGTCGAAGCGTTAGAGAAGTATGATGTCAAGGCTGCGGACGTCGCCAATGTGAAGGCGCATATCAAGCGTACTTCGGGCGATAAAACTCCGGCCAAGCGCGGACCTGCCCCTGCGGCTGCACCCGCACCTGCTGCATCGTCCGGGTCTGGTTTTCCCAACGTTAACTTAAAGCACTTGGAAGCCGCGGTTGATTTCGTTAAGCTGGTCGGATCTGTACAAGACGCTCAGCACCTGCTGATCATTGTAGAACGAGTTAAGAACGCATAGGCGAAAACGCATAGGCAAATATGTCTTATCCAAGAATGATGGCGGGAGTTCCTGCACTGAATGCGGGGCTATATCGAACAGCTGGTTTTTTGGTCGGCGATCCGGTTGTTTGGATCGAACTCGGGCCTCCCGGCGATGAACGTCACTTTATTCTGAGAGACATAGAGTTGGATCGCGCGAGAAAACTCTCTCGCGCGACTCATTGCTGGTGCCCTAATGATTTTTCCCCCTCGACTGGTTTGTCGGGGGATCGAGAAACTGCGACAGCCCAATCGGCAGCCGAATTTTTTGTTCGCCGCCGGTGTTTGGAAGTTACGGTTGATCGATCGATTCCCATGATTTTCGCTCATGCGTTGCTTGAACGCGGCATCAAAGTCGTTTGCGATACCGAATGGGGGTTGATTGAACGTCGCCAAAAATCGGCCGACGAGATCGAAAAGATTGCCTTCGCTCAAAAACAAACCGAAGTCGTTATGGAACGGGCGTGTCGGTTTATAGCCAAATCGACTCCAAATGCCTCGGGTGTTCTCCACGCCGATGGGGAAGTACTGACCGCAGAACGCATTCAATCGTTGATCGATGTTTGGTTGCTCGAACTTGGCTTCTCCAGTCCTGGTTCGATCGTCGCATGTGGACCGATTGGCGCGGATTGTCACGACCACGGGCACGGACCTCTACTAACGGGTCAGCCCATTATTGTGGACATTTTCCCACGAGATAAAAAAACGCTTTATAACGGGGACTGCACTAGAACGGTGGTCCACGGCGATATTCATCCGAAAGTCAAACAGATGCATGCCGCGGTCGCCAAAGCGAAAGCGGCGGCTTGCAAAGTGATTCGAGCCGGAATATCTGGCGACCAAGTTCACCAAGCAACCATTGCGTCGATCACTTCGGATGGATTCAAAATGGGGCTACCCCCTGCCGATGCAGACGACAACTACACCGCCATGACCCACGGCACCGGACACGGACTGGGATTAGAGGTTCACGAACCACCATTGCTCGCGATCGGAGGTCCAGCCTTGTTAGTTGGCGATGTCGTAACGGTCGAACCCGGACTGTACTGCAAAGCGGTTGGAGGTGTGCGACTCGAGGATATGGTAGTTGTTACAGAAGATGGGCATACCAACCTCAACAGTCTCTACGAAGGGTTGGACTGGACTTAAAAAACGCCGATTGGATCCCTTGCGAACTTGAACGATCGCTGTTCGTAGAGCCATCGCCGATGGTCAAGTTATCGCTGCTGATCGAGTCATCGCCAATGGAAAGAGCCCTCACTCTGAGGAGGGCTCTAGGAGTCGTTCCAGCTTGGTCTATTCACACAGCAAGCGCTGAATTGCTAAACAGGCTCGGCAGCATTTAGCTGGCGCTTATTAGCTCAGGTTCATCAGCTTTCACGCCTTTGTGGTAAACCGTATAAACATAGATTGGAATATCCAGATCCCCCAGCTGGGTTTCGACGACCGACTTCACTTCGTCCCATTGCAATCCACCAACGCCGGTTGCCAAGGCAGGGATAGCCAAGCTGGTGATGCCTTCGGTCTCGATAGCGTGTCGCAGGCGACGAAGAGTGTGATTGACGTTAGCAATGTTCGCTTTACCTGGCCGAGAACCGTGGCCATGATCACCTTCTTGAGTCATCAAGTTAAAAATTCGTGCACCACCTGTTCCCCCCCACATCCAGATTTCGCCTGGCTTAGGATGGGATTGGTGGGCGTAGTGTCGAAAATCTTTCGCCATCGACGGCCAGCGTTCTCTCAGCGC
>JALOQS010000253.1 GCA_025459355.1 Pirellula sp. | reverse complement strand
CCTTAGCGTACCGCACTGCATCAGCAAGCGATCCAATGAAGTAGCCTTGTTCGTCATCAATCATCCACTTCTCAGGAGAGTCACTCGTTGGCGATTCGGTCAGCCCTTGCAACGCCCTGCCATGGAAATCGCGTGTCGCCACGACGCGACTGGTAGCAGAACGAGAAAAGACCGAGAACGGGAAGTTTGTCATCGACTGCATTTGTCCTGGCAGCGAAGAATCCGCTTCGGTGATATTGGCCGACAGGTCTAGCGCGCCGTTTTGGCGAGTCTCGTCGTCCCAACGCAAGCCAACATAGCTTTTGCCGTATAGAACAGCTTTGTCCGGGATAGGTTTGCCAATGATACCCGCGGTAAACCAATCTTGAATCCACGCGGCTTCAGCGCCGAATTCCCCCGCTCTTAATCGGCCGGGCCGATAGATGATCGAACCCTCAAACGAAAGACTCGATTGGTCCAGGGCCATCTCGTTAGGCTCTGGTTTATCTTTTTTTCTGATTCAGTTGTGGGTTCAACAACTTTTTCCGTTGCGGAAAAATCGTTCGAGCCCTCTTGGATCGAGCCACGCAATCCCGTGAACGGAATGGCAGTGCACGCTCCTGCGATCAAGATCGCGAAACAAAGTCGCGACCTAGTTTGAATTGGTTTTAGGATTCCTTGCCTTAACATCATCACTCTCCTTGTGACACAGATTTGATTGGCTTCGTAACGCTAAACTTGCCAGCGCGCGTCCATACGCTCTAGCGTCTCCCATTTTTCCGGCCGCTAATTGATCAGCGGCCAATTCTTGTTCTGCACGCATACGCTGAACGAGAACATGCACGACCGGGTGGAAGAACAATACAATTTTTGTCCAAGTCGCAATGACCACCCAGAGGTAATCCCGACGGCAAACATGCGCCAACTCATGAGCAACCACAGCCGATATCTCTTGCTCGCTCCACTTTCGCCAATCAGAATGCAGAAATATCGTCGGATGTAACCAACCGACGGTGGCTCCCGTTGCGATTAATGAAGATTCTCGTAACCGGGGTGTCGAAGAAAGGGCGAATTTCTTAGCGTAACAATCCACCAACCCCCGCATTTCGCCGTCTTCAATGAGTGTGCTATGCCGAAATACTCGACGAATACACAAGTAGCTTGAAAGCCAGAGCAACAACATGCACACCAAACCAGAAATAAGTGCAATCACGACTCCGCTCTTTGCATTGCTCTGAGTTGGTTCCTGTAATGGCTCCGAGTCCCGCACGCGTTCATCAAATCGATGCAGTGCTTTCGAAACAAGCATGTGCACCGAATAGAGAGAGTTTTCGCTACGTTTCCTCGGGGCGGAATCCTGAGTTTCGATTGCGTCGGGACTCGGTTCACGGTAGCTCACTATCCCCTCGTCCAGCCCACTGGATGAAACTGCCAAATCATGCTGTTTCATCTCCTCGACGTGAGCCTGCGAAACGATGGTCCATTGTCCGGTTGGGATTAAGGCGATCCCGGCAACGATTAGCATCGCAATGCAGGATCCTGCTAATAAAGAGGAAATCCATTGAGGCCTGCTTCCTCGAAAGAGCCATGCAACAACGAGCGCACATCCGCCGAGTGCACCGATTTGCAGACAAGCCCAAACAAACGCGTGAAGAGTAAAGCTCATGGTGACACCTCGCCGTCCTCTTTCAAAAGATCTTCCAAAGCCTTGCGTTTCTTAGGTGTTAGCTTCTTGTTGCCCAAAACTTGCAGGAGCAATTGTTCGCGTGAACCTTGGAACACACGATGTAGCAAATCCGTTACAAAGAACTTAGAAACCTCCTGGAAGGATTTCGTTGGCTTGAAATCAAATGGTCGAGTTTCGCCGATTCGTTCCAAGTACTCTTTGTCCCAGAGAATCTTGCACAGTTGTCCCAGAAGACATGCATGACCTCTAACTCTCGATCCGTCAGTGCCTCAGCAGGCGGCCTATTCATCGCAGCAACTCCTTTTTCGCTCGGCGAAGATAATTTGCTTAACCAAATTTGACTAATCAAATATAGTGTCAGCGACGATCCCAGATCAAGAGTAGATATTCTCCAGGAGAAGAAATATCAAGAATTCGGCCAAGCTTAGCTTTTTTGAGTTTCCCCGTCGACGAGCAAACACTCTCGCGAGAGGGTCCTTGTCTTTACTCACATTTCATGACATCGAAAACCAAGATTCGATGCTTTTCGTGCTTGTTATCGATTGCGTTGGCGATTCGAGCACGAGCACGAGCACGAGCACGAGCACGAGCACGAGCACGAGCACGAGCACGAGCACGAGCACCATTTCATTGAGCACGAGCACGAAAAATGTGGGTAAAGATGAGGGAGGGCGTCCCGGCCGCTCATGGAATTTCAACCATTCGACCTGATGCTCGCGATCTGGGTATCGAGACCATTTACTCGAGAGCACTAATGAACATGCAACTGCCGCAACCGAGTCAGGCCATCGAGCAATGATCGCTTCTTGCCGACCGGAGCGATGAGTCCCGCGTTGGGATAGATATGTTCAGTGCGATCGCAGAACTGATTCCAGATGATACCGTGCACGTTGACCTTGGCCATCAGCATTTGAATCGCTTCCAGACCATTGATCGGTAATCGTTGCCGGCCGCTTTCGTCTGCGGAACCGCACTCGGGCTCATTGGTTTGTTTAATTCCCCAGTCGATTCCAGCATCCCAAATTGCTGGGATCGGATGCCGCCAATTCGAGACGATGTCCGTCTTAGCGGTGGAGTGCAGATCAGGTGAGACGCTACAAGGAGTGCTTAGTTGAACCAGCAACGGCAGCCCCAAAATGTTCCAATGATCCATTAAGTCCGACAAGTCGATCATGTCACGAGGTAACGAACCGTGTGGCCAATAATTTAGATTCAACTCCAATCCCAAACCCGACAACCCCAAGTCCGCTCGAACCAACGCATCAGCGAAATGGAGCGGGCTGATACCATCCTGCTTTTGTCCGAGATACTCCGCCCAAGGAGAATCGATACTTACAATGACCGGTGTCTTGGGATCTGCTCGACGAACCGACTGAATGACGCCCACAGCCAGATGCAACACTTGGTCATCGGAGAGCCCCAACGTGTTGGGGGCATTGAGCCCGCCTGCTGCGGACCATATGTGAACTTGGCCGCGATACCTCTCCACCGTCTGAGTCGCATGCTTACAAGCCGCTTCGTAGAGTGACTCAAAATCGTTGAACAAGTAAAACCACTTCGGGATAGCATGAGGTTGCAAGTTGATCAGCGGACCACCAAAGACCCGTAGCGAGTGATCTCGCGCCCACGCGATCTGCTTATCCAAAATCGAGACACGATCAGACTTCATGTCACCCTCTAACTGTCCGATCTCCATCGAGAGTTGCACCGTGTTCGATGCTGCTTCGAGCGCGCTCGTGTGACTTTCCCAGCCTGGATAAGGGACCAATTTCACTCCGAGCAACGTACTTAGCTGTCGCTCAGATTGATGCCTCGCTTGCAACGACTGAGAAACGAACGCCCTACCCAGCGGCTTCGATGCCGTGATCGCCCAATCAATCGCGGCTTGAGCTAACTCGCAACACTCCTCTAAACGCTTCGAGGCCAGTATGGCTTGGACGAAGTAAGCAATGGAACGGTCCATCGTCTGTGTAAACGTGTCAGGAATCTTAAGCCCGATTCGTTGCCAATCCAACGCCCGCCCCCGAATGCGGTGAATGGTTCCTCGCGCCAACTCAAGTGGCAAAATGTAGGGTTGCTCCTGGCATCGCAATGAGGCCGTCGAAACCAACAGAGGACCGTACTCCTGAGTCGGCCATACAATCGACAATTTTCCCGACTCATTGACCGAGCGATCAATGATCAGCATGTCGCCGTCTAGCCGATTGCGACTCGACCACGGAATCCCCTCAAGCCCAGAAAAATAAGCCGTCTGCCAGATGTGCGGATCATATTCTTGGGCATTGGAAATCCTAAAACGCAATTGGCCCATGAAGATCTTGTGAAAAGGGTCGAAAACGCACCGGTGCGGCAAGCTGGCGTGTGGTGCACGAAGTGTAATCGATTGTCCAGATTCCCACAATTTGCCACTTTCAAATCGTATTTCCAGGAAATAGATGTCTAGACAACCATTGTCCAGACGACTAATATGCTACAGTTGACGACACGTGATCATCTCAGCAGAGATCGGGAGAACTGGGGCACCGGAAAGTTTGCAGTATGCGGCTCAAGCAAAGATTCGATTCCGTCCAGCAAGAATCGTATTTGTCAATTTGGAGAACTTACGACCGGCTGAAGGCTCTGGAAGATGCTTTTTTTGCCCAGTGGCAGTTGACCGCTCAGCAGTACAACGTTCTCCGGATCTTGCAGGCTCACGGTGCTCCGTTGCCGACGCTCACAATCGCCGACAAGCTGATCTCGCGTGCACCGGATGTTACCAGGATGCTGGATCGATTAGAGAAGCAGGCTTGGATTGTGCGGGTTCGGAGCGATTCCGATCGCCGATCGGTCTTGGTGGAAATCACCGAGAAAGGGGTCAAACTGCTGGATTCTATGGCAAGTGGGTTAACCGAACTGCATGAAAAACAGTTAGGACACGTTCCGCCCGCCGAATTACAAGAGCTGTGCAGTTTGCTTGCCAAGGTTCGCGCCCCTCACGAGCCGGACGGAAGTGCGTGGGGATGAGCCGAGTTTTGTTTTGCTTTGGATGATACGCGACGCAAACGTCGCACAGGAAACTTAAGGAGAACCTCATAATGATTCATGCGAATAATCGATACGATGCGATCGTGATTGGCGGCGGCCCCTCAGGCTCTGCGACGGCTACGATTCTTGCACGTCGAGGGTATCGAGTGGCCATATTTGAGCGAGATCATTTTCCTCGCTTCCACGTTGGCGAATCTCTCATTCCTTTCTGCTATCCGGTGCTTGAAAAGATTGGCATGCTCCCCAAGATGCAGGCCAGCCACTTTACCAAGAAGTACGGCGTCCAATTCATCAACGAGCAAGGAAAGTTATCGGAACCGTTTCGCTTCTCGCAGTACGACCCACACGAACGATCGCAGACGTGGCAAGTTCTGCGAAGTGAGTTCGATAAGATGATGATCGACAATGCCCGCGAGAACGGTGTTGAAGTCTACGAAGGAACCCGTGTGCTCGATTGTTTACAAGATGGAGATCGGATCGTCGGAGTTAAGGCCAAGCTGGAAGGATCCGATGAAGCCTGCGACTATCATGCACAAGTCGTTATTGACGCGAGCGGTCAATCCTCGATGTTGATCGATCGCTTTGAATTGAGGCAATGGGACACGGAATATGGACTTACTGGAAGGGAGCTCATCGAGAGCCTGGACTCGACGAGGGTGGAACCATCGTGATCCAGACGGAAAAGAAAAAGGGTTGGTTCTGGTACATCCCGCTTCACGATGACATTGTTAGCGTGGGAGTTGTCGCAGACTTTGAATATCTGTTCAAAAACCGAGGGACGAAAGACTTAGAAACGATCTATAGGGAAGAGGTTGATCGATGCCCTGGCGTGAAGCCGCGAATCGCAGACGCAACGCGTTGTAACGAGTACTTTGTTCAAAAGGAGTATTCCTACAGAGCCAAACGTGGCGGTGGCGATGGTTGGGTTCTCGTGGGCGATGCTTATGGTTTCCTCGATCCGCTCTATTCTTCGGGTGTGCTCCTGGCTCTTAAGTCGGCAGAGGTCGTAGGGGAAGCGGTTGCAGACGCTCTGGACGCAAAGGATCCGTCCGAAGAGAGGCTTCGTCGTTGGGAACCTGAGTATAACAAGGCAATGAATCGCATGCGCAGCTTGGTCATGGCGTTTTACGATGGCCTGAACTTTGGCAAACTGGTTAGAAAACATCCCGAAAAGAAGAATCTCATCACGGACATTCTCATCGGAAACATCTTTGAGGATCGAGTCGACGAGCTATGGCCCCTCATCGACGAACTCCGCCGAGAAACCGAAGAAGAAGCGATGCAACCCGTCGGCTAACGCCGCTACGAATCAGTCCTTGCCAACATGTGGAGATTCCGTTCGCCCATTTCAAAGGCATTGGCACGGGCTACCAACAACGGGTCGATCGGATTGATGCGATCGACAGACTTTCCCGTGTAGGGAAACTTGTGCAGCACATATCGCATTGCATTGAGTCGGGCTCGCTTTTTACAATCCGACTTGACTACCGTCCACGGAGCATCGGTTGTATCGGTGTAGTAAAACATGGCTTCCTTTGACTTGGTGTATTCATCCCATTTGTCTAAGGATGCCAGATCGACAGGCGAGAGTTTCCATTGCTTTAGTGGGTGCACCTCGCGTTCTTTAAATCGTCTTCGCTGCTCCTCGCGACTGACAGAGAACCAGAATTTGATTAGATGAATTCCACTCTTTACGAGATTGCGTTCAAATTCCGGTGTCTGTCTCGTGAACTCTTTGTATTCCTCATCGCTGCAAAAGCCCATTACACGTTCAACGCCAGCCCTGTTGTACCAAGAACGATCGAACAAACAGATTTCTCCGGCGGTCGGCAGATGCTGGACATACCTTTGAAAGTACCATTGTCCACGTTCTAATTCGGTGGGTTTCTCAAGCGCGACAACTCTCGCCCCCCGAGGATTAAGGTGTTCCATGAACCTCTTTATCGTTCCTCCTTTTCCAGCAGCATCGCGCCCTTCGAAAAGTATAACAACTCGCTGCCCCGTAGTTTTCACCCAAGCTTGGAGTTTCAACAGTTCGACCTGAAGCCTGTATTTTTGCCGTTCATAGTTCTTTCGAGACAACAGTCTCTTGTACGGATAGGCCCCGATCTTCCAATCAGGAGACAACTCGTCATCAGGGTGAATTGCGACTGGCAGATCAAGTTGCTCGTGAGCGACTAGCGCCCTCCGCAAGACGGCTGCATCATCGCCCGAGGCTCCAGCGATAACGGCCTCCAAGACTTTCCGCAACGTCGCGACGTCGTGAGGCGGAACAGAACTGACAATATCCTTGACAGCCTCGACCTTGGCCAATTGCGAGGACTCGATAGCCTGCTCGACTTCATGAGTGCCGATTCCACGTTGCGAAAGAGTTCCGACAACATCACCTTCTTTCACTAACCGTGCGGGCTTTTCGCGAGGCGGCTTAGGGGATTTAGCTGTCTTTCGAGCCGTGTCGGTGGGCTGCAATTCCCTTTGGACTGGTTCGGGTTCTCGTTTTTTTCGTTCCGTTTTGCTCTGGTCGTTTCCAGCGCGTCCCCTCTGTTGTTTTGATTCCATCCCCGACGGGTGAGCAGCAACTCCGTTTTGGGTATTCCGTTTCGACTTTGCCATGTTTGAAAAGAGAGATGGTGGGTGGAATGGTTGGTAGGAAGACGGTCTCCTCCACTATACATCGGTGCAGGAGCGAATGCCTGCATTTACTCCAAAAACGTCCTGCGTCGCACACCATCAGCACCATTTGACATCGATTCCTATTGACTCCAGACGCCTTTTTTGTCATTCCCAACACGGTTTTCTAAAGAACAACGATTCTGATGGTTGGAGACTAATGGTGACACGCAATTTTCTATCGAACGCATTTGGGGCAATAGCCTGCATTCTGGCTCTGTTGCCAGGATGTGCCACAATGAAACAATCGGACACAGCTCGCACGGGCTTGGAACAATTGCTGATAAGTAACGCGATTGATCAATCCCTACAGAAAGTGGATTTTCGGCCCATTGCAGGTGCAAAGGTACATCTCAAGTCAGATCTTTTGGATTGTGTTGACAAGAACTACGTTGTTCTCGCCACCAAATCAAAACTGTTAGCAAATCAATGCACCTTAGTTGACACAGCCGATGCGGCCGAGGTGCAAATCGAAATCGCGTCAGGTGGAGTGGGAACCGACCGGACTGAGCTAGTGGTTGGTACGCCAGAGATTCCTCTCGGGCTGATGGGAAGCGTACCGAAAATCAATTTCTACGAACGCAACAAAGCCATGGGGACCGCAAAGCTTGCGATCGTTGCAACGGACCTAAAGACCAATCAGCCAGTCATTAACTCCGGCTACTCGCTAGCACGAAGCGACCACCAACACTGGACAACATTGGGCATGGGCCCTGTCTATTCAGGTTCCGTGGCTGCACAAATCCAATCGGACACGGGTCATGTCGATGGTGTGGTTCTGCCAGCCGTTCCGACTTCGTTTTCTCGAACGGCGAAACGTTGATATTGACCCCTTTGTTTTGCGAATTGTATGACGCAAGCCCGTACGAACCAGGTCGATACCGATTGCTCTAAAGTGATCGAATTTCACCATCAACATTGACTATCAGGTAACCATAATGTTCTCATCTCGTGAGTCAAAACGACTTTATCGCGCAACACTCGCCCGCGCTGTTCTAGCGAGCGCTGTCGGCTTGACGTGCATGTCGGGTTGCCAATCTTGGTTCAGCAAATCCAAGGAGGAGGACCCCGCGTTTGTCAAAGAGACCAAACGGATCCAAGAGATCATGGCGGATCCGGACCGACCGCGATTGATTGGCGAAGTCGCTGGAATGGCGGGCATTGAAATAAAGATATATGAGTCGTTCGGGTTGGTCGCTGGACTGCCTGGTACGGGTGGCAAGGTAAAGCCAAGCGAGCAGCGGAACATTATGCTCCAGGAAATGCGGACCAAGGGTGTCGACAGTCCAGAACAGATTTTGGATGATCCATCCACGGCATTGACCAAAGTCCGCGTGTACGGATATCCTGGCTACACATCAGGAAAGGTGTTGGACGTAGCGATTGAGACATCGACCGAATGCGATGCAACCGACTTGACTGGTGGAAAACTCCTCGAGGCACGTCTGCGCGAAATGGCGTTTGTAGGCGGAAGACTTAGATCGGGGACCGATCAAGCCTCCGCGTCGGGCGAATTAGTTCTTCTGCCTGCGAGTTATACTCGCAAGAATGGCGATCCTCGCAACGCAGTAATCGTCGGTGGTGGCTCTCTGCTCCACAATCATCCTCTCAGCGTTCTGATGTCAACCGAGTTCAAGCACGTTCTGGTTGTGAAAGAAATTGAAAAGGCGCTGAACAAACGTTTTTACTTCCAGGACTCTTACAAACAAAAGTTCATGGCGGAAGGTAAAAACAGCGCTCAGATCGCCATCACGACGGTACCAAAGTACAGGCTCGATCCCGCTCACTTTTCCAACGTCATCTTGGCAACCGGGTTTAACGAAAGCGAAGAAGAACGCAAGGAACGGATCGAAGGGTGCAAGCGATTGTTAGCGGATCGGACCTCGGCGAAACGTGCGGCTGCGGAACTAGAAGCCTTAGGAACTAAAGAAGCGATCGATGTTTTGTTGGAAGGGCTCTCGTCACTCGACCCAGAAATTCGTTTCTACTCAGCCTATTCGTTAGCGTATCTCGATCGCAAAGAGTCGATACCAATCCTGGTTGATATCGCCAAGCAAGAGCCGGCCTTTCGTCCCCTGTGCTTAACAGGACTTACGATCACGGAAGTCGATTCGGCTCGCGATTATCTGATTCAACTACTTCAGGAAAAAGAACCAGAGCTTCGATTCGGCGCGTTGATCGCACTGAGAGAACGCAACAATGGAGAACTCATTGTTCAAGGGGAACGGCTAACGAAAAATACGAAACTCGTTATCGTTCCGAGCTCGACTCCATTGCTGGCTCCTTCCCTACAAGAGCATCAAGAACTGATATTGTTTGGCTCAACGGCGCCCGTGAAACTGAACGCAAAACTTACGCCGACGCCGTTCCTGACCCTCACCCCAGAGCGCTCGAACGAAATCCAAATTTCGAGAAGAGCCTACGGCGAGACGGCTAAGGTCATCGTCGAAGCTGATATGACATCGATATTGCGAGGCATGGGGGCGGTCGATGCAACCTATAACGACTTTATCCAAACCATAGATCAACTGCAGAACCTCAATGCTACGTCGATTCCCGTCGTGTTTAATCCACGTCCATCGCCTGGACGTATCTACAATCGAGATGCCTCGCAAGGTATCGAGCCGATGGCATTGGATGCGTCGACTCGCGTAAAACCTAAATCAGCTTGGAGTTGGATGAAGTGGCCGAGCTCGCTGACTCCCAGCGCATTTGCAAGCTCGAAAACCGAAGCGAAAACCGAAGCGAAAACGGATGCGACCGCAGCGGCGCCCCAAAAAGAACGCACGCAGGAATCAGGAATTTCTATGCTAGAGAACTCGAAGTCATCGAGCAATTCTAGCGGTTCAACTGGTGGAGCAGGTGGCGACGAGCTACCGGAAATTGACTGGGACGCACTCAAATAGTCATCGTGACTGGAATTCGCCATGCTTAAGGCGTTAGAGCTAGTTGGCTTCAAGAGCTTTGCAGATCGAACGCGTTTCGATTTTCCAGACGGCATCACCGTTGTCGTGGGACCTAACGGTTCAGGAAAATCGAATGTGGTCGATGCTGTCAAATGGGTGCTTGGTTCCCAAAGCGCAAAAGCCCTTCGCGGCGCCGACATGGCCGACGTTATCTTTAAGGGCTCGGCTGCTGGCGGTCGACGTCCCAGCAATAGTGCCGAAGTAACGCTGATTCTCGATAACTCGAAACGTACGTTTCATCATGACTCGGACGAAGTCCACGTAACGCGACGCGTTTTCCGCAGCGGCGATACCGAATACTGCATCAACGGTGACAATTGCCGACTCAAAGACGTCAAAGATCTCTTCCGAGGTACAGGCGTCGGTGTTGATGCCTATAGCTTGATCGAACAGGGCAAAGTGGATCGCCTTCTTCAAGCCTCCGCGAAAGACCGACGCGGGATCTTCGAAGAGGCAGCCGGTATCTCTCGCTTTAAAGCGAAAAAGGTCGAGGCCGAACGCAGATTGCAACGGGTCGACCAGAACTTGCTCCGCCTCAGCGATATCGTCGATGAAGTGGGTCGCCGCTTAAGCACTCTCAAAGGTCAAGCAACCAAGGCACAGCGTTACCGCGAAATATCGCAACAGCTATTCTCCAAGCGCAGCCAACTCGGATACGTTGA
>JALOQS010000041.1 GCA_025459355.1 Pirellula sp. | reverse complement strand
TTTGCGGGAGTTTAACGCGTACATAGATTAGGCAGGATTTGCATTAACCCGAATAATCGTTGCAATCCGAATTTTTTCCCACTAGGTAGGTCTCCATTTTCAATCACCCATTGGGGCTTGCGTATTCGAGTGCTATCCTCAAATGCGATTTGGAGATTCCCGAAACTATCGGCCGTTGGTCGGCCAGGATACATTACCTTTGAACGACGAAGAAGAACTAATTGAACTGGCACTAGAAGGGAACGGTGAGTCCTTTGAAGTTCTCGTGCGCCGGTATCAAGATAGACTTTACACAGCCATGATTAGCGTTGTCGGCTCAACGGAAGAAGCCGAAGACGTCGTCCAAGAAGCTTTTATACAAGCGTACCTTAAGCTCGATACGTTTCAGCGGAACAGTCGATTCTTTACGTGGCTTTATCGTATCGCATTTAACTTTGCCTTAGCGAGACGTCGCAAACGCAAAGGTCTAGTATCTTTGGATGAGCACCGCGAGAATGCTGGACAAGATCCAGCGGCTTCGACGGAAGGTCCAGAAATCCGAATGCGACGCTCAGAAGATGTTGAGCTAGTGCACCGCGCTTTGGCTTTGTTAACGGAAGACCATCGGGCGATTCTGGTCCTTAGAGAAATGGAGGACATGTCGTATGAAGATATCGCGGAAGTTCTCGATATCTCGATCGGAACGGTTCGATCGCGACTCAATCGCGCTCGGTTTGCTCTCAAAGCTCAGCTCGAAAAGTTCCCCGATTGGAACCCGGAACTTTAACCGAATAGATTACGGCTGACTGACAAAGCAAATCCCCCGAGCTTAGGGGCTGGTTGCTTTTAGTCGATACTGGATGACTAGCGAACGTAAAATGGGCACTCTTGCCCGTTTCATGGCGCCAAAGTCGGTCGTGAGTGACCAACCTACTATTAATGCAACACGCCCTCAGGGCAAGGGATTAAGTTGGAGATTGGTCACTCGTGAACGCCCCAAAAACTGCCGACGCAAATAACGCCGGCAGCAGTATCTCGGACATCAGAACCGCCGACGCACTAGTTACGACAAACGCTTTCTTCCGGTTGCCCGAGCTTGCTAGCTAGGATCGTTACGGCTTGATATAGCTCGTACCAGTGTCGAAAGGCGCTCAGTACGTCGACTTCGCAGGCGTCGTCGCGATCAAACCCTTGCTCGCTGATTCTGATCGTTTCGGACAGGTACTGTGCTTCGGTTCGGTCGGCGCGATCTACAGTCGCTTCATCGTCGCTCAAGTCATCGATAGGCAGCGTGGTGGTCATGACTTCATTGACGACCCAGAGAGCGGCTCGGTCCATGTCCAAGCTGTCCACAATGGCTCGAACGGATCCGCTTTGTACGTAGAACTTTGCCATGATCAGGTTTCCTTGCTTCGATGATGTTGATGTGTTGTAGTAACCATGTGCCAAAGGCTGGATGAGCACTGAGGCTTGTTCAACCACTCTGCCCTCGAAGTGAGGGGACGAGAGCAGAGGGTTGAACGCTTTTGGGAGTGTCGAGGGTGACCAAAATTTGTTTGGATGTTGTTTGGTTCAGCAGCGTCACCTCCTGATAACGTTTGCTGTTCCCCTGACACCATTAATCATCGATCCTGGGTGTGACACGTCTGGTCAACGGCCTAGAAATCTTTTGTCTTTCCGAATTTTCAAGATCGTTGCCGACCGACTGCTGTGCCTAAAACTGCACGAAAGCCAATCCAGAGTGCGCTAGCAGATGATTGCCGGTTTGGTACACTGCTAACGTAAACACCGAGCGAAACTAGGGATATCATGTCAGATCTGGAAATTAATCAACAACTTCAAGAAGCCCTCCAAGCCTTTCGAGATCCCGAGACGGGGAGATCGGTGATCGCGACGGGCCAAGTGGGAGATTTCTCCGTGTCGGATGGGCGAATTTCCTTTCGATACAGCATTACTTCGCTGCTAAAGCCCATCTCCGAGGAGATCATCGAGAGGCTGAAAAGCCTGATAACGAGCCGAATCCCCGGCGTTAAGGAAATCTCCATCCGGCTCGAAAATCTCCACAAGCCACCGGTCCCGATCGGACAAATCGGGCTCAAAGCCAAAGCGGTGATCGCGGTGGCTGCCGGTAAAGGAGGGGTTGGCAAAAGCTCATTGGCAGCCTCAATCGCGCTGACCCTAGAAAAAATGGGCGCGAAAGTCGGGTTGATGGATGCTGATGTTTACGGTCCGAGCATTCCGCATCTGTTAGGACTCGATGGTAGACCGGAAATTGTTGACGGCAAGATTCAACCCAAGCTTTGTGGCTCGATGCCAGTCATGTCGATGGGGTTCTTGCTCGAAAAGAACCAGGCAGTCGTGTGGCGAGGGCCAATGCTTCACGGGTCGATCACGCAGTTTCTGCGAGATACCGATTGGGGCGAATTGGATTACCTCATTATCGACATGCCACCTGGGACCGGAGACGTCGCATTAACTCTCTCGCAATTGTTGCCGCTGACGGGTGCGGTCATCGTTTGCACCCCGCAAGAAGTCGCATTGCTCGATGCAGGGAAAGCGATCGCCATGTTTGAAAAGACCAAGATCCCGATCTTGGGAGTCGTGGAAAACATGAGTGGCTTTACCGACCCAGAAACGGGCAAGACGTACGATATCTTTGGTCGTGGTGGAGCACGAGCCAAAGCGGAGGAGCTCCAAGTGCCATTCCTCGGTGAGGTGCCAATCCAAATCGCGCTGAGACGAGAGTCGGATGAGGGACGATTAGCAGAGGCCTTGCAAGATCCTGTTTTGTCCAAGCCGTTTGAAGCGGTGTGCCGTGGTGTCGTGCGTTCGGTTGCAGCAAGCTTTGCTCAACATGCTCAGAGTGCTGCCCTGCCGGTGCTTAGCCTTTGATAAGGACATGCACGTTTTAATCGCGCATCAATGAGCAATTTGGTTCGCGAGATCGGACTGGTTCAACTCAATCTTTCCATCGCTCGATAACTTCGGGCAGTGGATACTCAGCGACCGCGATTTGTTTTTTGCGTTCTTTACGAATCTGCCACAGACGCTTGTATCCTTTGGTGACCAATTCCCGACGTTTCTCGACGTAATCAGGGTCCAGATTATTTGCCCCAAAGAGAGGATCCTCGTAAAGGATCGCAGGGAAACGCTCATCGTCAATGAATTGAGCCATTGCGGGTGAGCAAGTCAAATGGCATTCCGGAGCGACATGCAACACCTCCGGATCGACTTCTCCGATCACGTAACGCAAATACAGTTCGCTATCGGTAATGGCATCGACTTCTTCGCCGCAAATCCTGCACAAGTACCCTTGATCGCAACGTGCCATGGCTACAAACCCAGAACATCAAACATGTTGTAGAGCTTAGCTGGTTTGCCAATCAACCATTTCGCGGCAGCTATCGCGCCTGTCGCATAACAGTCACGATTGGAAGCAGCGACTCGAAGCTCGATCGTTTCGCCCATCATTCCAAAGACGATCGTGTGTTGGCCAGCATCGTCGCCGACTCGGATCGCGTGATAGCCGATCTCGTTATGAGGACGTTTGCCGCAGAGACCTTCGCGCCCGTGGACATGCCGATCGATCCCCATTTGCTCGGCAACGATCTGACCGAATCGAAGCGCCGTACCACTGGGGCTATCTTCCTTATAGCGGTGGTGTCTCTCAAGGATTTCGACATCAGCGCCACCCGGTACATTTCGCAGGGCCTGAGCTGCCTGCTGAACCAGTTTCATAGTGAGATTGACTGCCACGCTCATGTTGGGAGCATAGCAGATGGGTATCGCATGCGATCCTTGCTCAATCGCGGCCACTTGCTCTTTGGTTAATCCTGTTGACGCGATAACTAAGGGAATCTTTCGATCGACGCATTGATGTAGTGCCTCCATGCAGCCCTCGGGGGAGGAAAAATCGATAACAGCGTCGGCGGTTGCTGGCCACGAACTGGATAGACTAAGACCGATGGGCGAGCCCCCCGCAAGCTGCCCTGCATCTTGATTCAAAAAAGTCGATGTTGGCCGAACGATAGCTCCAACCAATGAAACTTCGGGGTCAGCATTGCCGAGCGCAATGAGTCGCTTGCCATTGCGGCCCGAGGCACCGTGGATAATCAATTTGCATGGAGAAGCCATAAGAGTCCGTATAAAGGGTTTTGCTAGGGAAACGGGGTGTCATGAAGAGCATAACAGTGTCACCGAAACGCGGAATCCGTACAGCCCCAAAAAGAAAACGGCAGGCTGAGGACAGCCTGCCGTTTGCATTTTATTAATGATCAAGCTTGGAAGCTATTAGGAGATCGTATACGCGGTTTCCGCGTGATCGCTGAGGTCCAAGCCCATCTTCTCGGCATCTTCTGTGCATCGGAGTCCGACGATCAGATCAATGACCTTGAGGAGCACAAAGGAGACAACCCCCGAGTACACAATCGTTACCCCAACAGCTTTTAGCTGCGCAACCACTTGTGCGGTATTACCGTTGATGAGACCGCCTGCACGACCTACGCCATAGGTGTCCAAAGCGAATATTCCGGTGGCGATAGCCCCCCAAATTCCCGCGACGCCGTGAACTCCGAAGACATCCAACGAGTCATCATACTTTAGGGCTGGCTTGACAAAGGCTACGAAAATGTAGCTGAACACAGTTCCACCAGCTCCGATTGCGATGGCTGACGCAGGACTTACGAATCCTGCTGCAGGCGTGATCGCTACCAAACCTGCTACCGCCCCGGTGATCATTCCCAAGGCAGTTGCTCGTCCGTTTCGAACAAACTCGATCAAGCACCATACAAACCCTGCAGTAGCGGCAGCAACTTGAGTTGTCACAAACGCTCTTACCGCTTGGTTGCTTGCACCGAATGCAGAACCGCCGTTAAAACCGAACCATCCGAACCAAAGAAGTCCGGCACCGAGAACCGCAAAAGGTAGATTGTGCGGTGGAGTGATTTGTGTCGGATAGCCACGTCGTGGGCCGAGAACGATGCAGCAAACCAACGCTGCAATTCCCGCATTGATGTGAACAACCGTTCCTCCAGCGAAATCCAAAGCGCCCTCAGGATAAGCATCGGATGCCGCGAAGCTTCCCAATCCGAAAATCGGGTGCGTAGGCCCATACCAAACCCAGTGAGCGACCGGGCTGTAAACAAGCAGCGACCAAAGACCGGTAAAGATCATAAATGCCGAAAACTTCATCCGCTCCGCGAACGCACCAACGATCAACGCAGGAGTGATGATCGCAAACATCATCTGGAAAACCATAAAGGTTTGCTGACTGATGCCTAGCTTAACTTCTCCCGCAGGTACGAAAGACTTGTCATCCGCGACACCATTCAACATGAAGTGCGTCATAGGATTGCCAGCGAAACCACCACCAATTTCCGTGCCAGAAAACGCGAGGCTATAACCGCAAACAACCCACAGGATCGTGACCAAGCACATGCACATAAAGCATTGCATAAGAACGCTAAGAATATTCTTTCGGCCGACCAGGCCGCCATAGAAAAATGCCAGCCCAGGCGTCATCAACAAAACCAAAGCACTACTCGCCAAAAGCCATGCTTGGTCACCAGTGTTCAGTGGATCTGGAGCCGCAGCAGCCTCCGGTGCTGGTGCTGCCGCTTCGGGTGCAAGGGTCGCCGCTGCATCGGTTGCAGGGGTGTCTGGTGGGGGGGCCTCCTGACCAAACGCCGGAACTGTCGTACACAGCCCCAGCAAGAGGAACAAACTTAATGCAAATCGAACCATCGTCTTCTCCGCCTTAGAATTGACTACTTCTGCTGCGTCTTCATTACGCACACTACAGGTTCAGGCCACGTTAGCAAATCCCGGTCCGAGATCTCAGATTCTCAAAAAAGATTTTGCTAGCTTGCCGAAAAAGCTTGCTTTCTAAGCATATAATTGTTTCTGATGTAGCTTTCTGTGAAGGTTTGCACATAAATCATGCAAAATGCAGTGCAAGGTGCTAGGTCTTTATACAGAAAGACGAGGGGCAATGAATGACGGGTAGATGTGCTGCATTAGCCTCAACCAAGGTGAGCTATGGCTCCTTAAGCTAACTGTTTATTGCCATGCAGGAGATTTGTTGTTCACAGAATTGGATTTTTCCGAAAGACGACTCGTCACTGAGTGATTTTGTCGTTATCATTCTGCCCCTTGGTTTTTTGAAACAGATGGAGAAATAGAGACGTGGCAGTACGTATTCGAATGAAGCGAATGGGGCGAAAGAGCCGTCCATTTTATCGTTTGTGCGCAATCGATCAGAGAAGCCCTCGGGACGGTCGAGTGCTTGAGGAACTCGGACATTACGATCCAATGTGCAAAGAAGTTGATGCTCGTGCCGTTCTAAACGGGCCACGAATTGAATATTGGATTAGCGTTGGAGCTCAGCCGAGCGAAAACGTCGAGGTGCTGATTAAGAAGTACGGTTCGAATGGAACCCATCTCCAACAGCAGCAAGACGCACTCGGTCGGCTAGGTCGCAAACCAGTCGTTGCACCGGTCGCTTCGTAAGCTGTTCCCACACGTCTAGCGATGTTGTTCTAGCCGCAACGTTTCAACAGTATCGCTCCAGAGGTGTTTCTGTGAAATTACGGAACACGGGCTGGAACTCGGGCAACAACAAAGCTGCCGGACGACGATATCCAGCGACGAGCAACGACGCAGCACAAGTCAATTGCGAAGACTAATTGAAAGAGGACGGATTTTAGATCCGTCCTTTGTCTTTTTTCTTGCACAGCGAACTCGTTTTGGATTGAAGTAATAAAAGTTGGCCGGTGCGTCCCGTATCGGCCTTGGGCTTTTAGAGCGTCTATGCCTTGCGGCGATTGAACCCATCAATAGCCCAAGCCTGCCAACCTCGCGGAGCCATTTTTTGGGTGCGTACTTTCTTTCTCTTCAAGTATGATCGCCAATGTTTCGGGTCGACATCATTACCCTCTTTCCCCAAATCTTCGCTGGCTACTTAACGCAAAGCCTGCTCGCTAAGGCCATTGATAAAGGCCTAGTCGAGATCCACGTTCACGATTTGCGAGACTGGTCAGTTGACGAAAAGCACCACAAAGTGGACGACCGTCCCTACGGCGGTGGTCCCGGCATGCTTATCTGTGTCGAGCCCGTCATCCGATGTGTCGAGGCCGTTCAATCATTAGATAGCCGACCAGCTCTGGTCATTTTGCTAACTCCCCAAGGCGAACGACTCGAACAGCGAGGAGTCGAGAGCCTGGCCCAAACGGGACGGCTCATCGTGTTGTGCGGTCGATACGAAGGATTCGATCAGAGGGTTATCGACATTCTCAAACCTCACGAATTGAGCATCGGCGACTATGTACTCAATGGTGGCGAGGTCGCAGCCATGGTGCTGGTGGACTCTACGATTCGCATGATCCCAGGTGTACTCGGCGACGAGTGTAGTTCTTGGGACGATTCTTTCTCTCGGGGAAATCGATTGCTAGAATTTCCTCAGTACACTCGACCACCTGAATACCGAGGACATCGCGTACCGGATGTCTTAGTGAGTGGCGATCACAAGAAGATCGCGCAGTGGCGGCAAGAACAATCCCTTTTGAAAACAGAACTTCGGCGCAAAGATTTGTTAATTCCTCCCGCCGATCCCAACACTTAGAAAACACTATGAAGCCTAATTTTGCGACTCCAGAACCCATCACCGTTTGGAATCATTTTTTTGACTTGGTCGCCACTCCGCGGCCCTCGAAGAACGAAGGAGCAGCGGTCGATTTCGTCGAGGCTTGGGCAACAACGCTTGGTTTCCGATCGTGTCGGGATAAAGCGAACAATATCGTGGTTCATGTCCCTGCAACCACCGGCAGCAACATGTCCCCTATCATTCTGCAATCGCACGTCGACATCGTTTCGGTAACCAAAGAGGGAAACACCGTAGGTGCTGATGCGTCGAATGGGAAGATTCCTTTGGCGCGTGGTGATTTTGATCCATCGAATGAAAAAACCCTCATCCCAAATCCGAATGGAGATTGGATCAACTCACCGTACACAACGCTCGGCGCAGACAACGGCATGGGGGTTGCCATGATGATGGCCGCAGCAGAACGCAGCCACCGACCCATCGCCTTGGAGCTGCTGTTTACGACCGATGAAGAACAAGGGATGACGGGTGCAATCGGCATGGAGCCAGACAAGCTAGGTTTGTCGGGCAAGTATCTGGTCAATATCGACACAGAGGACGACGATGAAATCACGATCGGAGCAGCGGGTGGTCGCGATGTTGATCTAAGCTTCCCAGCGACTTGGGAATCGGCAGGCGATGCGAGCTTTTACACCATTCGTCTCGATGGACTCAAGGGAGGTCACTCGGGCGTGGAGATCAACCAAGGTCGCGGCAACGCGAATCGATTGCTTGCTCGGATATTGCAACGTGTTTCTGATTCTGTCGCGCTGCGGCTGGCAGAATGGAAAGGAGGCAGTCGCCGCAATGCAATCCCAGATAAGAGCACCGCTGTTATTGCGATACAAAAAACCGATCTTCCAAAAGTTCAATCGGCCTGTGACGGAATCTTGGCGGAGCTTAACAGACTTTATGCCAATCGCGACAACTCGCTGCACCTAGAGATCGCGGCAACCCAGCCTGCTCAGAATGTGGCCCTAACCTTATCGTCTTCCAGCACTTTTGTTCAAATCCTTCAAGCCATTCCAACCGGTATTTGTGAGATGACTCCCGAAATCTCGGGGCTCGTCGAAGCATCTTGCAACATGGCCATCATTGAACTTCTCTCAGGACAAGCTGGCAAAGTGACATGCAGTGTACGGGGAACTACACCGGAAGCTCTCAATGACGTGACCGCCAGCATTTTAGCTGTCACACAGTTGACAAGCTCGAGTGTAAAAATCGCAGATGGTTACCCTGGTTGGAAGCCACATCTCGATTCGCCGCTTCTCAAGGCCGCGATCAACACCTATACAGAGATGTTTGGAGAGTCACCCAAGGTGCATGCGATCCATGCGGGGCTCGAGTGCGGACTGCTAATTGAGAGAATGCCGGGCTTGCACGCGATTTCAATCGGCCCCACCATCAAAGGCAATCATGCCGTGGGAGAGCGAGTTTCCATATCGTCTGTCGCCAAATCCTATGACTATTTGGTCAAGGTTCTGGATGCGTTGAGCAGCACCTAATTCGCGAGTGGGCCAACCACCACGGTCGTGATGGATCGTGGTGGCGCGATGAGTTTGTCGGATATCGAACTCAGTTGCAGGTTATGAGTCCGATCCGTTTGGTAAATTTGAAGAGCTTCGCGATCTAAACGAAACGAATTGCCCTCTAGTTCGACGGCAAGCGATTTCTCGGTTTCTGCTCCGTTCACAACAACCACTACGATAGTCTTTCCATCCGGACTTTTGTAAGCGGAAACCATCATGCCATCCCGCTCATCTGGATTGGTAACTTTTATCCGGGTAAAACCTGGACGGACAAAACGGCTAAAATTCCCAAATGCCCAAAACGCTTTGGTTGGCTCGATCGAATCGCTATCTAGCGACGACGATATCTTCAGCAGGCCATCTTTGTAGTCGTATGGCGTGATGGCTAACCACCAATGCCATGCAGAGACATGGAGACGCGTCAAATCGCAATGCATCACCTTGGCCACATGGAGAGCGAATTCCATATCGTTAGGATCATAACCTGGGCCGCCGAACGCCCTGGCCTTTCCCGAGTCACCGAGAATACAAAACTCGCTCATCCAAATTTTTGCATCCGGTGAGACTTGTCGAACATTCATAAGCGTTATGTCGCGGAGCTTTCCTAAGCGATCAGGCCATGCATCGGAAAAGTAACCGTGCAGAGAAATCTTGTTGTGTAAAATAGTCTGCATTTCGGGGTCACCAAGAAACTCATCAATGTAGTTTCGGTAACGCCCCACTTTCTTGTTCTGCATTCCCCCTTGATAGAGCTTCTTGTCAAAAGCGATTTTATGGAGATCGCTCAGGGCTGCGGTATACTCGACCGATTCCGGTCCATCAACATGAACTTGATCATCGATCCCTGACTCGACCAATTGTGCATGAACCGATCGGTAGAGTTCTTTGATGTCTTCGGTGTTATAGGGACAGCCCTCTTGCGTTTTCCCTTGCCAGTCCCAAGTTGGTTCATTGATAGGGCTGAGGTAGTTAATGGGCACTCCCACTTTAGGACCTCGCAAATAGCGGACGACATCGAATAGCGACTTTGCAAAGGCGTATCGATGATGAGGGGCTAAATTGCTGGAGCCAACACCCTGACCATCGTTCGGGTGGGTTAACCCATTTTTTGTAGCCCAGTAAGGCGGGCTATTGGCAAAGGCGACGAAGTCAGCAACACCTCGCTGATGCGCCTCACGTAACATTCGCACTTGCCCCACCTGCTGACTTTCATCAACGGGCCCCAATGGCGACTTGACGAATAGCTCGCCCCTACGAAGCGGATCAGGAATCAAACTCTCCGCACCTTGAAGTGAACTGCCAGCCCCCACGTTGAACCGCCACGCCGAGAGGCCTATACCACTGTGAGTTGAAAACAGGAGATCAGCTACCTCTTCAATGGCCTGCTCATTGGATTCCTGAATCCATTTCTTTACCATAGGATTGATGGTCCATGCGTCAGACGCTCCAAATCCATCGATAGCCTGAAAAGTCACGTCAGGGTTAATCAAAAGTTTGGTTTGGCCGAAAACGATTGGCTTTTGCGATCCGAACATCGCAGCGAACAGAATGAGCCCCAAAGCCATCGATCTAAGCATTATGTTTAATCCGATTCCGAGCGAGAAAAAGTTTATTACCTCGGTATCTTGTTCCGTGGTTGCGACCTGATCAAGCGTAGATCACAATACTGTGCCGCATAGTGTAAAGGGCCAACAGCTCGTTACGATGTGCGAGCGAATTGTTTCCCTCCCCACATTAATCCATCGGAGCCATCATGCGACGACTAATCAGTCGAGTTTTTCTTACCTGTGCTCTTGCTACTTCCCCCTGCTTTTTCACCCATCCCTCTTTGAATGCTCAAACGATTACCGATCCAGCCAAAGCGGGCGTTGAGTACGAGATCCAAGGTGAATATAGCGGTCGAATCCAAATCGGTGATCTAGATGAAACTTGGGGTTCTCAAGTGATCGCGTTGGGTGATGGCAAATTCGAAGTGATCGGGTTCAAAGGTGGACTCCCCGGCGATGGTTGGCTTCGCGGCGACGATACCAATCGCGGAGAGGGTTCGCTTCAAGGGGAATTCTTATACATCGATGGAGAGAACTTTGAGCTCAAAATCGGCAAAGGCAAAATGGAGGTCATCGCCGAGGATCGAGTCGTGCTCACGCTGGACAAAGTCGAACGCAAAAGCCCCACTCTGGGACTTAAGCCACCCCAAGGAGCAACGGTATTGTTCGATGGATCCAACGTTGATAACTGGGTCAATGGCAAACTGGTCGATGGTAAGTACTTGGGAGCGACCAATGTCTCTTCGAAACTAGCACTTAAAGATCACACGCTTCACATCGAGTTCCGTACGCCGTTTATGCCTAAAGATCGCGGTCAAGCTCGCGGCAACAGCGGTGTCTACATGCAAGGTCGATATGAACTACAAGTTCTCGATTCGTTTGGCCTGGATGGTGCTGACAACGAATGCGGTGGTATTTATTCGATTCAAAAACCAAAAGTCAACATGTGCTTCCCGCCACTTGCATGGCAAACCTATGACATCGACTTTAAAGCTGCTCGTTACGAGAACGACAAGAAAGTGACTAACGCTCGCGTGACCATCAAACACAACGGGGTCGTTATTCATGACAATCTCGAACTGCCACACGGCACTCCTGGTAACAAGCCTGAAGGGCCGGCTGCAGAAGCACTTTTTCTACAAGATCACGGGAATCCAGTCGTCTTTCAAAACGTTTGGGTCGTAACTCGCGACTGATCGGTACCTCTATAGACGGTCGATTCGCGAGCCCAACTCGCGGTCACCAACTCGCAATCAAGAACCAGTCGATCTCGTTCCCTTACATACTCGAGACGACTGGTTCTATCGTTTTAATGCCTCCCATCGACTTCTTTCTACATCGTTATCATTCCACACCATGATTTACAAAAATGCGTTTCGCCTCATTCTCTGTTGTGTACCAGCCATAGCATTGCCAGCCATAGCATTGAACGGTCCTGCCACAGCGCAGGAAAAATCGCCTCAACCCAGCTTGGCTATTCCTAAATCCAATGATGACATGGCAGGTGAGGGGCCGGTCAGACGTTACGATTGGTTTGTCAACCTATGGAATCAGAAACGCAAGCAATGGTCCGAACGAGTCCAAGCAGATCAAGAGGCGATTGTTTTCTTTGGCGATTCGATAACGCAAGGTTGGGGAGATGATTTCCAAGGAAAATTCCCTGGCATGAAGCTTGCGAACCGTGGTATAAGCGGTGACACAACACGAGGCATGCTGTATCGGTTGGACGGAGACGTACTTTCACTTAAACCCAAAGGGATCGTGATGCTCATGGGCACAAACGATCTGGAGGAAAAAGCTGATCCGGATATGGTCCGCAATAATGTCGAGTTGATCATCAAGCGGATCAATGAACATAATACGCAGACACCTATCGTTCTTTGTTTGGTGTTTCCTGCGTCGGAGCAAAAATCTCGACCCGCATCTAAAATCAAAGCCATCAACGACATGCTCACCAAGCTGGCTTCGGAATTCGATAATGTAACGTTGGTGGACACGTGGACTATTTTTGCAAACGATTCTGGAGACGCAAAGCCCGAGGAATTTCCTGATCTTTTGCATCCCAACGAAGCTGGTTACGCGAAGTGGAGAACAGCCTTATCCCCCACATTCAAGAAGCTAGGTTGGGAATAGATTCGACACCCCGCTGCTGCACTTCGATCCGACCTGCGTTAAATCGCCTCGGGGCCTCGTTCGCCGGTACGAATTCGGATGCAGTCATCCATGGGGACGACAAAGATTTTGCCGTCCCCTATCTGGCCCTTTTCCCCTTCGCGGGCACCAGTGAGAATGGCATTGATGGTTGGCTCAACAAACTCGTCGTTGACCGCGATTTGCAACTGAACTTTGCGAACCAAATTGATCGACATGTCTTGTCCGCGAAACGCCGACTTCTGACCTCGTTGCCGCCCAAATCCTAAACAGTCGAGCACGGTAAGCCGAAACACTTCGACCTCCGTTAAGGCCTCCTTGACCTCTTCAAGCTTCGTAGGCTGGATAATGGCAATAATGAGTTTCACAGTTCTATCCGAAACGAGTTTAGTTCGAAACAAAAAGGAGTCGATGACCGCGCATCTTCCATGGGTGCCCCTGACTCCCGTGGCAGTATTCTCATGTAAGGATGGCAGCAATCAACCCATACAACATGAAAATAGCGGTGAATATGAGATTTGCAGTCCCTAGGGCTATTCCTATCCAGACGATGTGAGTCTGTTCTGAGCCAATCTCGCCTCGGCTGATTCGTCGCAATTCCGACACCCCCAACCCGATGGCAAAGATTGCACAAATCGGCGCGCCGAAAAAAGACAAACACAGAAACCAGGAGCAGATTCCTAAAATCAATACCGTGTTAGCACGGCCGCGTGGAACGACGACCGATTGATTGCCAGGGACCTCGACTCGACCAATCTGGTCACCATACACGTTGGTGTTTGCGTAACGGCTCCGGGTCGCGGGACTATCTGGTTGAGCGTAGGCTTGTACATGGCTTTGCTTCCACGCAGAAAATCCAACAAGTCCGTCGCTATCGTGCGATCTAATCTGACACGTATCGTTAACCCTGCCTTGGGTTTCCCAAGCTAAAATTGTTGAACGATCCGCAGGCCCAAACTCTTGGCCATCGGGGATCCGAACATAGTAAAGATCGCTTCCGAGTCGCGGCTCGTTCATAAAGCAAATGCTAGGGAGTATTAGGGATGCAGGTGTGGATGAAGGTAAACGAACGACTTGCCCAAACGACCGCCATAGTTGCCAGCACTAATACTATGGATGCCATCGACAGTGAGGGCCGCATCAATGGAGGCGTACGTTGCCGAAGCAACTTGTTCCAGCGTCGAGCCATTGATAATGATCTCCATGATCGAGACCACTCCGTCTGGCACTAACGATCGCTCGCCGAGTTTTTCTTTGAGGGTCGGGCAGTATTCTGCAAAAGTGCTTGCGATTAGAAACTTGTAACTGCTTCCCGCCTTGCTCGCACTCGCGGCGACCCCGCCGGGAAACGTCGTAATGACCCCCGGGTGTTTGTCTGCAGCTTCAGCAGCCCGCTCGGCCGCAAGTATTGCGGCTTCCTCAGAGAACCCGAGGAACCAAAGATTTCCTCCCATGATGCCATCGGCATATCCAAACCTGCGGCTCAAAAAGAACTCGCCTCCGAGAGTCGGTATGGTCCAACCTTTTTGTTGAAACATCTCCGTCCGTTGTTGATGCCCATCACCAAAGAACGCGATCTTGCGACCTAGTTTGAAGTAAGGCTCCGTATCGAGTGCGTTAAAGCATCGCGTGGTCGGACAAGTTAAAATGTTTTGGCTAAGCCGAGCCAACATCACTCGCTCCAAGTGTTCGACGCGATCTTTGCGAAATCTCGGCACGTGAAACTGAAGATAAGCACCAATCCGTCCGTCTGGCGTCTCCTGACCCGATGAGCGTCCGTCAACAATCTGCTCGATTCCGGCCTCGCAGTCGCATAAAATCGTGCTGCTAGCGTGCCCTGTTGCTGCCTGGCAAGCCGCCATGAGCCACTTCTCGTCACGTGCGGTTATCAACACGCGGCCGTATAAACTACGAAATGCCTCGGCGTAGGTGTCGACCACTAGTGATTGCCACTTTGGGTTATCGATCCAAGGTTGATAGGTCATAAAATCTGATGTAGACGCGGAAAACAGAAAGGAACGTGGGCAAGGGCTAGGATTGTACCGAATCCCCATTTTTTTGCTGATCACCAAGTTAGATTTTTTCTAACCTAGCAACCGCGTTCCCATCACCCCTTCACCGCGAGCGATCCGTCTACCCGTTGTAAACTCGCTGTGAACTCGCTGTGAACTCGCGGCCTTAACCGACGTATCAACGGCTATCACCACTGCAAATCTATTGGAACTTGGTAGACTTTGTGCAGAACGTAAAACGCGAAACCTTCATGAATCACGGGGTAGTCATGCCAGATCGATGGAAACGGAATCGACCTATCGGGATACAGTTTTCTTACTTTTCCTGGCTGATTGCGTTCGCAGTGTTGGGCATGCTTTCCTTGCCTTCGGCCGCTGCGGATTCGGAATCGAAAAAGCAACTGATTGTTCACATTGATGATGCAGGCATGTGTCATGCTGCCAACGTTGCCACGATTCGGGCGTTAGAGAGTGGTGCGGCTACTTCCGCCAGCATCATGATGACTTGTTCATGGGCCAAGGAGTTCACCGACTATGCAAGACAGCACCCCGAGTTTTGTTATGGCGTGCACCTGACTTTAAACTCCGAATGGTCCGGCTATCGTTGGGGACCGGTAGCGGGCCGTGACAAAGTACCGAGCCTAGTCGATCCCGATGGGTACCTGTGGAAGAGCGTTGCACAAGTGGCCGAGCATGCCAAGGCCAGTGAGGTCGAAATAGAACTACGGGCTCAGATCGAGCTTGCCAAACAACATGGCGTTCCAATCAGCCATCTAGACACTCACATGGGAGCCGTAATGTCACGGCTGGATATCGTCGAGGTCTATATCAAGCTCGCAATGGAATACGATCTGCCAATGTTATGGCTTCGCTCGATGTCTCCAGAGCAAAAGAATGAGTACCCTCATTTTGCTGCGACGATTGCGAGAACGGTTGAACAGATGGACCAACGCAAATTGCCGGTGCTCGATCACCTATTGCAGTTTTATGGACCGGACGATTTGGTAGCACGAGAAAAAATTTACGGTGATGCCATCAACCATTTGAAAGATGGCATTAGTCTGCTCATTATTCACTCGGCTCTTGATGGGCCAGAACTCGCGGCCATTACGACGAGCCATAAGCGGCGACACCAAGACTTTGAGCTCTTTAGTCGGCCGGAGCAAAAAGAGATTCTTCTGAAAAAGGGAATCGACCTTACAAGCTGGAAGCAATTGACAATCGATTTGCGTCGAGCGGCACCCTAGCGTCATCCACCACAAGCCCCCGCCGAGTTCTTCGGAGGGTGGGATAGGCGGGGCTGGCGGCCGCAAGAAAGGGGCGTTCAGCGAGAAGTGAGATAATTGCTGGTATTTTTTCGATTACATCGTCACGTCGAACGTCGCACGCTACGAAAAACGATATTTGGTTGTTAGACTTTATCGGTGAGTTGTAACAGCAGCCGCGTGGCCGCAACTCAACGAACATTGGCAGGCTCCTCTTCGATTCCATTTATGAACCGTCCAACGAATGCATCTCCGTCAATTGTTGTTCTATTGGCATTCAGTTCGATATCGCTATTGGTTGGGTGCTGGAGCTCTAACGAAGCTCCAAAGCCTCCTTCGGTCGATACCAAGTGGATTGAATTGTGGGACCAATCGCTGGCTCTCTTAGAGAATAAAGCGACCGATGATAAAGCCGGCTCTAAGGTAGACACTGCGATTGAGGGCTTTCGCAAGCTCATCGCTCAATTCCCCGACGATGCGGCTGCTCAACAAAATCTTGCTGTCGGGCTGTTGGTGCAAATTAAGAAATTCAAAGAAGGGGGAGATTCGTCGCGTATTCCTGAGCTTGAAAAGGAATGTTTAGCGGCGTTGGCCAAGTTAAAGCAAATGCAGCCTGATTCTACCGATGCGATCGTTCTCGAGTCCCGAATCTATGTCAATCGAGGAGACTTTACCCAGGCAATTAAGCTCATGAGCGAGGCCAGTGCCAAGCCGACGGCGACAAAGGATGTTTGGTTTCAGTTGATTGATTTGATCGGACCGGACGCCACCGATTCCGAACTTGTAGAGATGCGAGAACTGTTGGAAAAAGGCTTGAACCAATCGAGTAATAGCCTGGTGCTCAACGCTTACTATCTTGTGACCCTCGCAAAATTAAAGGACAGCAAATTCTCCGATCAATTAGAAAAGTGTGTGGAACTTTGCCGCCCCCTTTTGTCCAACGAAAAAAGGGATCTGGAAATTACAAAGTTACGTGACGCCATTGGCAAAGGAAATTGGAACGGGGTTCAGGGTGGGGCTTTTCGGTTACGGAACGTTCTTGTCGGTGAAATTGAGTTCAAACAAGATTTGCATTACCTTAAACGCGATGACCATCTGGAATATGCTATCACGCGTTCCGGTGCACTGCCGGTATCGGCAGTTGGAAAGCGTTCAACACCAGTAGCTCGATTCGAATCCGTTGCGTCGCCCATCATCGTCTCGGATCGAATCAGTGCGATCGCGACGGAAGATGTCGACTTAGATGGCAAGCTAGACCTGCTCGTAAGTACACCCGCTGGAATTGATGTATGGAGCTTCGCAAATCCCTCTGAACCAAAAAAGATTATTTCGACAAAAATGAGTGTCGGCATCAAAGGAATGGTGCTCGTGGATTTGGATCGCGACTTCCAGCGGAGCCGCGAACAAATCCCTCCATCGCCGCTGCCCTCTGCCATACCGATCGAACAACGCAAAAAAGAGAATGATGGTTTCGTAGATACCGATGTTGATCTGATAGCTTACGGTCAAGACGGTTTGTTGCTGTTCGAGAACGCGATGATCAAAGAGACAGGGATTCGCGAGTTCACACCCCGCCCGTTGTCGGAAGGCATGGAGAGCTTGAAAGGCATTCGGCAAGTTGTCGCGATCGACATGGATCATGATTCCGACTTGGATTTGATCGTTTCCTCAGACTCAGGATTGTCGATTTGGTCTAATCGTGGCAATTGGACGTTCGCTGATATGTCCGCTTTTTCTAACATGCCTGCGAGCGATAAAGCCGTTTCCAACATTCTGGCTCTAGATCTTGATCGCAACGTCGTAAATGATTTTCTACTTGGAAGCGACTCAGCCTCTGCCCCCACCATGATGGCGAGCAATCTGCATGGTCGCTACGCAATCCGAGATATCGCTTGGCCACGCGAGACGGAAGGTAGCTTCGCCTTTTTGGAGGCCATCGATGTCAATCAAGATGCCTGTTGGGATGTCGTGATGGGTGGAGATAAAGGCCTAAAGCTGGTCAAGATGAATTCGTTAGGCCATACGTCTTGGAAGCCCGACAACGTCACGAAGCTATCGGACGACAAGTCAGCTGGACTAATGGTTCTAGACGTTGACAATGATACCTTTCCCGACGTAGTGACATGGGGTCCCAAGGGGATCGCACTGTATCGCGGGGGGGCAGATCAGACATTGATTCGCGATGAAAAAGGGCTGGCGATTTCGGATTCAATTTCGAAAGTTATCCCCCTCGATTTCGATTCGGATCGAGATGACGATCTGATTGCACTTTCTGAAAAAGGGGAATTGATTTGGCTCCGGAATCAGGATGGCAACAAAAACCATCAACTAGAAATTGTGCTGAGGGCCGATGAAGACGGCAGTCAAGCCGCGCGAGCTCGCTGCAATATGCACGGTGTAGGCTCGGTCCTTGAGATCAAAACCAATGGCACCTATCAATCTCAGATCGTTCGTGGCACCAGGACTCGTTTCGGCCTGGGAGCGAAAAATCAAGCAGACATTTTGCGTGTCATATGGACCAATGGCATTCCTAACAACATCTTCAATGTGGATAGTCGGGTGACTGTTTTTGATCAACAGAATCTCGGCGGCTCGTGCCCCTATCTATATACATGGAATGGTGAACGGTTTGAGTTTGTTACCGATTGCCTTTGGGCTGCGCCGATCGGATTGCAATTCGCCGCCGGTGTGACTGCTCCCACTCGAGAATGGGAATACCTCAAGATCGATGGCGAACTACTCAAGCCAAAGGATGACTCTTATATCCTTCAGATAACCGAAGAGCTCTGGGAAGCCGCTTACTTTGATTCGGTGAAGCTCCTTGCCATCGACCATCCAAAAGAGATCGACGTCTTTACCAACGAAAAAGTTGGCCCAGCTGAGATCAGTGAATTCAAAATCCGAACCGTTGAGAATCGCATTTACCCCAAGTCGATCATCGATCAAAACGGAAATGACTTGCGAGAATGGACCAACAAACGAGATCAACGCTACACGAGAACTTGGACCGAAGGCTACAACCAGGGACTCACCAAACCTCATTGGCTCGAAATTGATTTCCGAGAGGAAACACCGAACGCCGCCCAAGCGAAACCGAGCAAAGAGATCGTGCTCTACATGACTGGTTGGCTATTCCCAACTTGTACATCACTTAACTTGGCGAGCGATGAGAACCCACTCAAGCCGAAACTGCAGCCGCCGTCGATCCAAGTGCCCGATGCCGATGGCAACTGGGTTGAAGTCGTCCCCTATGCCGGATTCCCGGGGGGCAAAACCAAAACCATCGCCATCGATGTGACCGACGTGTTCCTTTGTGACGACCACCGCATTCGGCTCGTTTCCAACATGGAACTCTGCTGGGACGAAGTGTTCTATACGCGTGGCGAACGAAAGCCTCGCTCAGACTCTTTCGTTGTCACGCCGCTCGAACTTCAAAGTGCTGATTTACACTATCGAGGCTTCTCGGAGTTGATTCCCCAACCGGGCAATGCCCCGAAACGATACGAATACAACAGCGTTACCAAAGAGCACCAAGTATGGCGATGTCACGAAACTCATCGCCGAAGCGGACGATTTGCAGGTTGTAATGGGAGCCGGAGACGAAATGACGGTTCGCTTTTCAGCGAATGTAACGAATTTACCCCCCGGATGGGTTCGCGATTTCGTCATTTACAATGTTGGTTGGGATAAAGACGCCGACTTGAATACAATACATGGTCAGGATACGGGGCCGTTGCCATTCCGTGGCATGGCTCGGTATCCTTATGCACCCGACCAGGAGTTTCCGAATACTCCTGCCCACGTCGAATTTTTACAGCAGTATCAAACTAGATACCAAGACGAACCGTCGTTTTGGAACCAGATAAGGGACTTTTAATGATTCGATCCATCCTCTCGCAGTTCGTTTCACAGTTCGTTTCACAGTTCGTTTCGTTGTGTTGCGCCTCTGCCTTATTCTGGGTAGTCTCTTTCTCCGGGCCAGCGAATGGCCAGGAAATGCAGTACCCGTTGGCGGTCGTCAAAGCACCAACCGGGGAAATGTACGTCGCCGATCGGAATCTTCCCGGAATCTGGAAGGTCGCTGACGGCAAAGCCACGATTTACTTTCAAGGCTCCAAGAAATTCCGGACTCCTCTGAATGCGGTTCGTTGCTTGGCAATCGGTGCAGATGGGACTCTTTACGCGGGGGATTCCTCCACTCGCGAAGTCTACAAATTCGATTCCGAGGGAAAACCGCAGCCCCTCACCAAGGGTTACATCGGCATTCCGATGGGAATCGTGATTGATTCCAAAGGCGATCTATTCGTCGCAGACCTCGAACGGCATGCCGTTTTCAAAGTCCCAGCGGCCGGAGGGGAAGTGACCGAGTTTGTCAAATGTTCGGCACCGCGTGGCATTGCGATCGATAGCAAAGATCGAGTTTGGATTCTCGCCAACGTGAACGATTCCTTGGTGCGGTATTCTCCTGACAAGTCGGCGGAAATCATCGTCAAAGGGACTCCGTTCGAGTTTCCCAATCAGTTAGTTCTAGATGATGAGGAAAACGCCTACCTTTGCGATGGCTATGCCAAGGCGATTTGGAAAGTCAAAGTCGGCAGTGAACCAGAAAAATTAATCTCCGGTGAACCGCTCAAGAATCCTGTCGGTATTACTAAGGATGCGAGCAATCTCATCGTTGCGGACCCTCACCTGAAAAGCTTATTCTTAATCGACGTCGCAAACAAATCTGCGGCCAAGATTTTTCCCTAGTATGGCTAGGGATCTACTCTTATAAAACTCGCTGTTTGCCAGCATGACTACTTCTCAAGAAAAACCCACCAGCCCTCCAAAGAAGCGTGCTTACGTCCCAGCCATTGGTCCTGGACTAAAGAGGCTGCTCTACGTTTTGTTTGCGATCCTGGCGTTATTGGTTGCGAACTCACTGTATTTGTCGACCATCACGTTCCTCGAATGGCAGCGTGGCGAGTCCTATCAAAATCAGTTCTACATGTTCATGTTCCTCGGGCATGTGGGGTTGGGGTTGGTGTTCCTGGCCCCCTTTTTGGTTTTCGGAATTGTTCACTTGGTTACGGCACGAAAGCGAAAGAATAAACGAGCCATTCGGGTTGGCTATGCTCTGTTCGGTATCAGTCTGGTCGTGTTGCTTTCGGGACTGCTCCTGGTACGAATAGGCGGCGTCTTCGACCTCAAGCATCCGGCGTCGCGATCAGTTGTCTACTGGGCACACGTGATAAGTCCGTTGGTGGCGGTTTGGCTTTACTGGCTCCACCGACTCGTTGGGCAGAAGATTAAATGGAAGCTGGGTGTTGCCTATGGCATTGTGGCGGTGGTTTCGGTGGGTGTGATGGTTTCTTTGCACGTCCAAGATCCCCGGGAATGGAGTAAAGTCGTTTCGGCAGAGGGAGAAAAGTACTTCGAGCCATCCCTGGCACGCACTGCGAACGGCGGCTTTATCTCTGCGGAAAACCTCGACAACGACGAATACTGCCTCAAGTGTCACGAAGATTCTTACAAGCAATGGGAACACAGCGCTCACCGTTTTAGCTCGTTTAACAATCCGGCTTACTTAGTCAGCATCCGAGAAACTCGCGAAGTCTCGATGAAGCTGGACGGCAACATGAAGGGCTCGCGATTCTGTGCCGGTTGTCACGATCCTGTTCCGTTCTTTAGCGGCGCTTTTGATAACCCGCATTACGACGACGTCAAAGACCCAACCTCGCAAGCTGGTATTACATGCACGACTTGTCACGCGATTTCCCACGTCAACTCGACCCGAGGGAACGCCGATTTCATCATTGAGGAGCCTTTGCACTATCCATTTGCGTTTAGCAAAAATCCGCTCTTGCAGTGGATCAACAATCAGTTAATCAAAGCCAAGCCTGAGTTTCACAAGAAGACGTTTCTAAAGGACTTCCACAAGAGTGCAGACTTTTGCTCAACGTGCCATAAAGTGCACTTGCCCTATGAGCTCAACAAGTACAAAGAGTTTTTGCGAGGCCAAAATCACTATGACTCTTGGCTTTTGAGTGGTGTCTCGGGGCACGGTGCTCGAAGCTTTTACTATCCCGACGCTGCCAAGACCAATTGCAATCAATGTCACATGGAATTGGTGGAGTCGGACGACTTCGGTGCTAAGGTTAACGACGACTCGGGCAAACTCACAATCCACGATCACAATTTTGCTTCTGGTAACTCTGGATTGCCGTTTCTTCGCGGGTACTGGGATCTCGTCGAGGGCAAGCATAAAAAGTTCCTTGATGGAGTCGTTCGCGTTGACATCTTTGGCATCAAAGAAGAAGGGACGATCGACGGCAAACTCATTGCACCTATCCGACCAGAAATTCCTGTTCTGAAGCGTGGCGAATCGTATTTGCTTGAGACCGTTATCCGTACACTCAAGATGGGGCACGAATTCACTCAGGGTACTGCGGACTCGAATGAAGTCTGGGTGGAGGTCTCCCTCGAAAGCGGAGGTAAGCTGATCGCACAAAGCGGAGGAATGGACGAGCGCAAGGCGGTAGATCCTTACTCTCACTTTATTAACGTGTTTATGTTGGATCGACATGGTAATCGGATCAATCGTCGCAACGCAGGAGACATCTTTACCCCTCTTTACAACCACCAAATTCCTCCAGGTGCTGGACAAGTTGTTCATTATGGTTTCCAAGTCCCAGATACGGTTTCCGGCACGATCAAAGCGACGGTTAAGCTGAACTATCGCAAATTTGATCACGAATACATGGAGATAACTCACAAGCGGTTGGCGGAGTCGCGAACTGCGGAGATGGACTCGATCGATACCGGAGTCAATGTTTCTAACTCGGGTCTGCAAAGCGATGGCACTTACATCAACAATCTGCCCATCCTGACTCTTGCTGAGGATTCAGTAGAGTTCGCCGTTGAAGGCTTCGAGAGCCCTGGTCCGCAACCGGCCCGAGAGATTCCAGCATGGCAGCGATGGAACGACTATGGCATCGGACTGTTCCTCGAAGGGAAAGCTGAGCTAAAGCAAGCCGAGTCCGCGTTCAAGGTTGTAGAAAGCTTGAACCGTTTCGATGGCCCCATTAACTTGGCCCGTGTGTATCTCAGAGAAGGTCGGATCGACGAGGCGGGAGACGCCGTTCTTCGTGCTGCGGCGATGAAAGAGCCTGCCGCACCGGAATGGACGATCGCGTGGTTTAGTGGTTTAGTGAATCGCGAACAAGGCCGATTGGTGGAAGCCGAATCGAACTTTAGAGCCATCGTCGATAAGACTACAGAAGAACGCAAAAAGCGACGTTTCGACTTTAGCAAAGACATTGAGGTGCTCAACGTGTTGGGACGTACCGTTTTCGATCGCGCCGAACAAATGCATGCACCGAGCCAAAAAGCAAAGCGTGAAGAGATTCTCAAAGAGGCAGCCAAGCAATTCGAACGCACCTTGGCAATCGATGTCGAAAACGTCAATGCGCATTACAACTTAGGCTTGGTCTACACCGCCCTCGGCAATGATGAGAAAGCTCTCATCCACAAGAAGCTTCATGCAAAGTACAAACCCGATGACAATGCCCAAGGTGTAGCGGTCGGGATCGCGAGAGAAAAATACCCTGCTGCCAACGCTGCCGCGGAATCTGTCGTGATTTACTCTTTGAAACCAACATTAAAACCAGAACTTGCGGATACGAATGGCCAGTGATCCATCAAAAACGAATGAAGCCCTAGAGCCAGCACGCGACCAAGAACAAGACGACGCTGTTATTGGTCGAGCTTTCCTTGGCTCAATCTTGGTCTTTGTTCTGATAGGGTTAGTCATAGCAGGTTCGTACTGGTACCTAAAACCGAAAGTAGAAACTGTTGTTGAGGTCCCGACAGATATCATTAAACCTGAAGGGCGAGAAAAGTCTGTTGTCTCAGCCCCCAAAGTCAAATGGACAGACATTACAACTCAATCGGGCCTCAACTTTGTTCACACCTCGGGAGCAAAGGGGGGCAAACTACTCCCTGAAACGATGGGTAGCGGGTGCGCGTTCTTTGACTACAACAATGATGGTCATCAAGATATCTTTTTGATCAATTGCTGCCATTGGGATCCCGCTTTAGTAGCTAGCGATCCAACTCCGATGAAGTTGTACCAAAACGATGGCAAAGGCTCTTTCACCGACGTTAGCAAAGAGGCGGGACTGGACGTAACGGTTTACGGCATGGGGGTCGCTTGCGGAGATTACGACAGCGATGGCAATGTTGATCTGTATGTATCGTGTCTCGGCGAAAACAAACTTTTCAAAAACGAGGGTGGCAAGTTCGTCGATGTGACGGCCAGTACTGGCGTGGGAGGTGATCCCAAGTCATGGAGTTCCGCGTGTGGTTGGTTTGACTTTGACAAAGATAACGACCTGGATCTGCTGGTATGCAATTACGTCGAATGGTCGCGTGAATTTGACTCAGCTCAGGAGTTTACGCTTGTTGGCACCGGGCGAAGAGCATACGGTCGGCCACAGAATTTTCCTGGATCTTTTCCCGTACTCTATCGCAACGATGGGAACGGTAAGTTTACCGATGTTTCCCAGCAAGCTGGCGTCCGAGTCCTGAATCCATCCGCCACCAATGCACCACTCGCGAAATCGCTTGGTTTGGTCTTTGAAGACTTTGACGATGACGGCTTTCTCGATTTTGTTATCGCCAACGACACCGTACAGAATCTGTTGTTTCGCAATAATCACGACGGAACGTTTGAAGAACAAGGAGCGTTGGCAGGAGTCGCTTTTGATTCCGCAGGGTTAGCTCGTGGAGCGATGGGAATTGATTCGGCTGACTTTCGCAACAACGGCTCGGTCGGTGTTGCCATTGGTAACTTTGCCAATGAAATGTCGGCACTATTTGTGTCTCGAACTAGAAATTTGCAATTTTATGATCAAGCGGTTTCTTCCGGTTTGGGGCCAGCGACTCGTCTAGAACTAACCTTCGGTGTGTTGTTCCTCGACTACGATCTCGACACGAGACTCGATTTGTTTCAAGCGAACGGTCACCTTGAGGATGAGATATCGGTAGTCCAAGCTAGCCAGACCTATGAACAGTCGCCGCAACTCTTTTGGAACGCAGGAATCGAACAAGCAACCAATGAGTTTCTTAAGTGCACCGAAGCCGAAACCGGTCCTGACCTACATGTCCCCATGGTGGGCCGCGGTTCATCTTATGCGGATATCGATGGGGATGGAGATCTCGATCTACTGATCACCGCTTGTGGGCAAAAGCCTAGACTGCTACGCAACGATCAAGAAACCAAACACAATTGGGTGCGTCTGAAGCTAGTTGGCAAACAGGGCAACAAAGATGCCATTGGTGCGAGTGTAATACTGACTTCAAACGATGTTGCGCAGCGCCGACTCGTAAGCCCAACTCGCAGTTACCTTTCTCAAGTTGAGTTGCCATTGACGTTTGGTCTCGGTGATTCGACAAAGGCTGATAAGGTTTCCATCGTGTGGCCAGACGGATCAACCCAACAGTTGACCGACGTGCCCATCAATCAATTGGTTGTGATTGAGCAAAAGTGATTGCTTTCAGAGATAACGATTCACAATGAAGCGAAATCACAACGGGTCACTTGCTCTCTTCGGCTTCGTTGTTGTCGTGGTTGTATTGTGGGGATTGATCCTGCCGCGTGTGGCTCAGTGGCGGGCAGTACGAGAACGTGAGGACCGATTTTCCAAAGCGGGCATCCACCCAGCTGCTATCTATTACAGCGATCACCCCTCCATGAAGGAAATCGAGGGCCGCGTCTCTCGGAAATGGAATCGCTGAGTTCCATCGCCCCTTATAGTTAGATTTTCTCAAACTTTCGCCGTGCATTTTTTGATGTATGCGTGGCATCTGAGTTGCATTCTCCCTCTTAAGAGGATTCCTTTCATGAGTCCTTAAGAAAACTGTTACCCAATGAAAACCGACGATGAGCCCAGACGACACACTTATTTGGCACAGCGAACAACTTGAGTCAATTCTGCACAAACTCGATGCGAACACGACGGACGGTTTGCGATCGGCAGAGGCGGAAAAGCGATTAATCCAGTTCGGACGAAACGAACTAACGGGAAAGCGACAGACGGGCCCCTTGAAGCGATTTCTTCTCCAGTTTCACCAGCCGCTCCTCTACATATTGTTGGGAGCGACTGCGGTGACATTCGCACTAGGTGAGTGGATCGACGCGGCCGTTATCTTTGGGGTCGTCTTTATCAATGCGGTGGTTGGCTTTATTCAAGAGGGGAACGCGCTCAAAGCGATCGATGCTCTAGGTAAAACCCTTGTCACACAGTCCACAGTTGTTCGAAATGGGGAACGCATTCGAATTGCTTCAACAGAAATCGTTCCTGGTGATTTGGTATGGTTGCAATCTGGTGATAAAGTGCCAGCCGATCTGCGACTCTCTCAATGCAAAGACTTGCAGGTTGCGGAATCTTCTTTGACGGGCGAATCCATGCCGGTCCAGAAATCGACCGATATTGTTCCAACCGATACACCCTTGGCCGAACGCACCAATATGACCTACGCGTCAACCTTGGTGACGTATGGACAAGCGTATGGGGTTGTTTTGGAAACAGGTAATCGCACCGAAGTGGGACGAATATCGCAGTTGATTGCAACAGCTGACAACATCCAAACTCCCTTAACAAAAGCGATCGCAAAGTTTAGCAATATCCTACTCGTTGTGATTCTCGGTTTTGCAGCGGCGTCTGTTGCGATTGAACTGTGGCGAGGGAAACCCATCGTTGACTCGTTTGTCGCAGCAGTCGCATTGGCAGTAGCGGCTATCCCAGAGGGCTTACCTGCAGCCATTACGATCATGCTGGCGATCGGTGTAACACGAATGGCCAAACGCAAAGCCATTATTCGGCATCTACCAGCCGTGGAGACCTTGGGTAGCACGACCGTCATATGTTCGGACAAAACCGGTACATTGACACAAAATCAAATGACCGTCAAAGAAATCTTCGCGGGTGCACTCCATTACAACGTCACAGGCGGTGGATACAACCCACACGGTGGTTTTCAGATCGAGGATCAAGAGGTTCTAGCCAGTAAAGTGATCTCCGAAAATCTCGCATTTGCCGATTGTCTAAAGTGCGGAATTCTCTGTAACGACTCTCAATTTCTTAAGATCGATGGAGATTGGACCGTTCAAGGTGATCCGACTGAGGGGGCATTGATCGTTTCCGCCATGAAGTCTGGATTACATGGAACAATGCTCACCGACTCTATCACTAGGCTCGACTCTATTCCGTTTGAATCAGAGCACCAATACATGGCAACTCTGCATCTTCACAACGGGCACGCCACTCCGGTCGCGTACTTAAAAGGTTCTGTTGAAGCGATTGTGAAGCGATGCAATTCCTTTATGAATGCCAGCGGTGAGCAAATCAAAATCGACCCCCATGCGATTTTTCACCAAGTCGAAAAAATGGCGGCAGAGGGGCTTCGCGTTTTGGCCTTTGCACGGAAAGATTTTGCTAAAGGCACCGAAGACATCAATCACGCGAGCGTAAATTCGGGGCTCACGTTTCTGGGCTTGCAAGCCATGATGGACCCACCGCGCGCGGAAGTTATAGCAGCCATTGATCAATGCCACAAAGCGGGCATTCACGTCAAAATGATTACGGGCGACCACGTTAAGACCGCTTCCGCCATTGCTAAACAATTGGGCCTCATTGGGCACAATTCCCATGAAATTGCGACCATGACTGGTTCGGAATTAGAAGAGATCAGCGATGAAGAACTGAATCAACGAGTGAACCGAGTCTCGGTGTTTGCGCGAGTCTCTCCGGAACACAAACTGCGAATCGTACGCTCGCTTCAAACGTGGGGGCACGTCGTAGCCATGACTGGTGACGGTGTAAACGATGCTCCGGCGTTAAAGCAATCTGACATTGGGATCGCGATGGGCAAAGGGGGCACAGACGTAGCTAGAGAGGCTGCCGACATTGTACTCACCGATGACAACTTTGCATCCATAGAAGCCGCTGTCGAAGAGGGACGTGGCGTATTCGACAACTTAACCAAGTTTATTGTTTGGACTCTTCCGACCAATGTCGGTGAGGGACTCGTGATTCTCGTCGCGATCCTGATTGGTGCAGCATTGCCGATATCACCCGTTCAGATTCTTTGGATCAATATGACGACTGCCGTCTTGCTGGGCTTAATGTTAGCCTTTGAGCCACGCGAAAAGGGGGCCATGTCTCGTCCGCCACGCAAACCCAACTCATCCCTTCTCAATAAAAACTTGGTCAAGCGATTGATGTTTGTAAGTTTGTTGTTACTTGTTGGTTCGTTTGGTGTTTTCCAGTGGCTTCACGTTTATCGAGGAGCGTCGCTCAAAGAAGCTCAAACAGCCGCGTCTAATGTGTTCGTGATTGGCGAAATTGCGTACTTGTTCAACTGTCGCTCGTTAGTGCGGAGTTGTTTTTCGATTGGCCTCTTTAGAAACATGGCCGCCATTTACGGTTCTCTGGTCATGATTCTGTTGCAACTATCCTTCACTTATGTGCCGTTTATGAACAAACTGTTTCACACCGCACCTATCGGGGCTGACATATGGGGATTCATCGTCCTCTATGGCATTGGCATCTTCTTTATCGTTGAGATTGAGAAATACCTTGTCGGGCACACCCTCCAAGGAGACTCGTTTCAAGAAGCGTTTCACGAATAGCATGCCGGGCCTGCGTTGATTTGTCGATTTAGGCCTGAGTCGGGATCGTTGATTGCTCGGTGCATCATTCACCCTCCCGAAGAATGCGGGAGGGTCTTGTAGCCGAAGTCCCCAGACTTTGGATAGCAGGCCGGGACTCATTCACCCTCCCAAAAACCTTTTGGGAGGGCCAGAGTGGAGTTTACGATCACGAGAGGAGGGTTCCTGTAGTGGACGACGCTAGGAGTCCCTTTGCCCTGGAGACCGCCTGCTGCATAGATGAAGGGATTCGTGCCATGTTCGTTCCAGGCAGTCGGGACTCGTTGCCTCGTCCACTACCCCCACAAAAAAATCTCAAAACCAGCTAGCAATCCGCCTCTTGCACCGTTTACAATTTAAGGCATGAACACTCCCCCCATCACGACACCCGCAAGCCCATCTCACGCATCGCCGCTAACCGATGCCTCGTTCGATTCCATCAAATCGATCACCACTTCTTTCGCTGCGTCCGCGTGACCCACATTAGAAACCACGAACGTCACCGAAGTTGCACTAGGCTACCATCGCAACGGGCAGTACTCGATCACTGCTATGACCACGTCGAGCGGCGCAGT
>JALOQS010000001.1 GCA_025459355.1 Pirellula sp. | reverse complement strand
AATGGCAAACACCCCGCCACAGCCGATACCGATCCACGCATGCACGGAGCCCTTTATAGCCGGATTCTTGGACCGAGCCTGAAGACCTTGCACACCTAATACCAGTGCAATGATCCCCATCGGAAAACCAATCAAGGGTAGTCCACTCAAGATCCCCAAATAATACGCAATCAAGGCTTTGGGATTCTTGTAGGGAATCACTCCGCCGGTCGCATCCCCCTCTTCGTTAGCCGTGTCGGTCTGCCCCTCAGAACCGCGCGGTGCGTCTCCACGATAGGAGTAGGGATTCGGGGCGTCTGTATTCATCGTTATCTCAATCCTCATGTCGCGGGATGCAACCCGTTGCAAACGACAGCAGCAGGCACGTTAAACTGGTCTAATATCCTAGTCGAAACTAGTCCCGTTTTATACGCCCACCCGTCGGAATTTTTTTACATACTACGCCATCAAGACTCCGCGTCCCGTTTTACTGCAAAGCGAATCGTCTTTTTCGCGGATTCACCTTTGCTCTTTCCGTAGGATCGAACTGCCCACCAAACGGCAGCCACGGTCAAAAGTCCAGCGACCCACGCAATCGTAGAAATCGTCCCCGAGCTCGGACCACCAACATCGCCTCGATTCACTTGAAAGCTCGACACGATAACGAGGGGCGTAACCTGACGGTGTTTCGTTCCTAACCGCTGAGTCATCTCTTGGGTACGATAACTCCAAAATCGATAGAACCATCCGGCAACTCTTCCATTGAGTCGTGGATAGAAAACATCTTGATTGGCCGAGCCCTCTGGCTCAGTCAGTGCCGGCTCGTCAGTTTGATCCCCAGCAGCATTACTTTTTTGCGGCTGAGTTAGAAACGACTCTGGTAACTCTGTTGCAATACAAGTGATCGGATACTCACCCGCATAACTGATCGGCTCTGTATCGGTCGGAATCTCGAACGTCACGTTGCCAATGTCTGCAAAACAATCTAACTGATAGTAGTAGTCTTGGCCAAGAACATGTTGCTGCACCGAGGAGTCTAAGTGAATGCGAGTCACGCGAACCACGCGAACGTTACACTCTGTCCAAAGCAATGATGGGCGCTGTCTCGTTTTGGCTGTGGCACTCAATGAGCTCTTGATTATCTCAACTATGGAGGTTGCCTGGAACGATTTACCGATGTTCGTTTGGGAGCGGTCTTCTCCTGCGATCCGGAGCAGCGAAAAGAGGCCTTCCTCTTCTTGGCGACTTATTGGTTGAGCTGGCGATTGAAGCTGCTGGATCACGTCCTTTTGCGAAAGATTCCAGCCGCGTCCAAGCAGATAACGATCGGTGGCGTCTATTTCGGGGAGCAATTCCGCAAGCTTCTCCGTGTTCGATACCGATTGTTTCCAAGACACGTGGTCTCCGACCACAAACGATGGACCATTCGCCTCCGGCTGACACACGAACCCAACCATTTCGATCGGCTGCCGTAGTTCGATGGTATCTCCTTTTGCCTGGGATCGCCACGCTTCGGGTATCGACTTGACGTACACATTGCGTTGTTCATTGCCTGAATCCGTTGATGACTGGACGGATAGCTCGTAAATGGTTTGAAACCCTTCGCGGCGCAATATCGAGATCAGATCTGTGCTAACTCCGGACTCCGTGATTGCCTCGATATCCCATACCTTCAATTGATTGCACCAACCGCTCACCCGATCGATTTTCACTTGCTCTGAAAGAACCCAATTCTGATTGGTGGCCGTCAAGGTGCGTAGCTCCGGTTCATGTTTCTGGGCCACCATAAGCAGCGACAGCGCGAGCGGAGGTATTGAGGATTGCGAGGAGCCCTCTATGGAATAACTGGGCATTGATTCCATTGTTGACTTTATGAGTCGGATGGGAGTGGCCAAGTCAATCGGAGGCGACCAAGTACGAGTTACGATGGAATTCGCAAGCCAGCTCGCATAGCCCTGCGTCTTGGTTGCAGGGGTATTGCTCACCCGTCGGATCGCGGCTGCAAAAATCACTGGGGCAATTTCTGGGCCGCGTTGAGATGCGTATGCCTTTCGTTTAGCGAAGAATCCTGTGATCTCAAGTTCGGATTTTAGATCGTTCTCATATTGAGAAGGCTCCAATTCGATAGGGACATAAACCGCGACAGGCTGCGAGCTAACCTCCGTCGGCTTCATCCACCATACGCGATATGCCACACCATTCCACTCCTCGGATTGCAATCGACCTGTTCGCTCGTCGACACTGGCGATCGATCCTAAGAAACGAAGGGGAACGGCTCGATAGTTCGCATTCTCGGAACCCATCACTTGCGACACTTCCACTATGGGCAGTTCGTCAGCTGCGAGCGCTCTTTCCTCCATTGCGGTGCGCAGTTCTCTAATGCGAGCCCAAGTCCTAAGTGCAACCACTTGTTCTTTTGACATCCAATTTTGGTTATCCAGGAATCGTTTAAGCAGTACGCGATCGAGTGCAATTCGAAAGGGGGAACCGAGGTCACGAGTTGCATTACCAGTAGTCCGCCAGGTTTCGAGCCGATCTCGCATCAGGCGGAGGATTTCGGCGTCATTGTCTGATGAGTTGGCGGTCCCATCCGACGTGTTTTGTTGGATTTGGTCCATCCAGTTTTTTAAGGCCGAGGTGCAATCGTCGAGCAGCGTTGTGATTTCTTCTGGTTTCACATTTGCTTTAGGGGCCAGAAAAAATCGAACCATTACGTCTTGCTGTTCCGTCGACATTCTCGACAAGCAATAGGTCCAAATGGCTTGCTCGCGCGATACCGCATTTTTGTCAGATCGCAACCGCAGTGACTCGAACAGAATCCGAGCCTCTGGGCTAACGTCATTTGCCGCATCAGCCTTGGTGAAGCCATCTGAATTGACCGTGTTAGTGCGTTCGGATGGTTCGAAGAGTCCAATGGCTTGCCCGACTTGCGCCACCTTGTTCGTGTCGGAGAGTTGCTGGAGCAATAGCAACACCAAGCCGAGCAGCAAAATCAATGAAATCAATGTTCGCGACGGATTGGCTTTGTGCAATACGACACGTCGTGCGCTTCGTTGTCCTTCGGAATCGTACCATTTCGATTTACGTTTTGGATGCATGGCCATAAAGCCCGAGGGAAAGCAATTACTGCTGCGGAAGCAAGAAATAGGTGCGAGAAGCGTCATGGTAAGGTAAATCTTGCCAAGACGCTGCCTTGCGTTGTGGAATAATATCCTTGGGTAACGACTGAGTTTCGTAGATCGATCTTAGCGTTTCGGTCACCAAGCGGGACGAAGCATCTTTTCTGGTTACGAGCAATGCCGTAGTGGCCAAGGTCTCGATTCCCTGAGGGCCCAACGAAACATAATGTTTGTCCGTAATCTCGAAAGGCAAGAAGCTATGTTCTTCGCGAGCGACATCGTTTGCACGAGGCACGTCCAAGAGCTTAAACCCCTCGTTGCTAATGATCTCCGAAATTCCCAACAAGCCTGGTCGGACCACAACAATCATGGCATCGGCTTTATCTCTGGATTCTCTGGAGAACCAATCGCCGTCGATAATCTCCAGATCATCTTGAGTTACATCAAAGTGTTGCAGCAACCGCAGAGCAGCCTGTCGCGTGCCCGAATTGGTTGCCCCGAGAATTACTTTTCTATTGCGTAGTTCGGACAACTCTGAAATCATCGCATTGGACTTAACCAATATGTGCATGGCTTCGTAAAAGAGGGGCGCGACAACGACGACTTCGTTAGATCGCAGCGCGGATTGTTGAACGATGGCCAGATGAGCTTTTCTTTCTTCGAGCTTAGTCAGATTTTCGAGAGAGCCGCCGGTGGGAATCACATTTGGATTCATGCCTGTCCGTTCTTTCAGCTTGTTGGCTAGCTCGCCTCCTGTTTCAAAGTACATTCCCCCCGGTGCACCCGAGGCGATGACAATGGAATCAGGAAGGGAATTTTCTCTGAAGTAATTCCAGCCCATGGGGCCAACCATCCATGCCACCAAGAGTAGCAACCAAAAAATGATCAATCCATTTTGAGTCCAACGTTGGGCAGGAGTCGGTTCGAGATTTCGAACTCCAGTCAGCGCCGCGAAGATAGGAATATTTTGAACCCAATGCTTGGTTCGCCTAAGAATCGATGGAGGACGCGCTGCTATCGGTGCTCCTCGATAAAATCGATCTAAATCCTCTGCTAACGATCTGGCCGAATCATATCGTCGGCTCGGCGTCTTCTCTAAGCATTTCGTAACGATTGTGTCGAGATCGGGATGAACATCAGCTCTTGAACTTCGAACGCTGGGGGCGGGTTTGTGAAGAACCTGCATCAAGGTCTGCATGACCGAATCCGCTTGAAACGGAGGTTTGCCAACCAGTAGTGCGTAGAGAATGGCCCCGATAGCGTAGATATCTGTAAGAGAATTTTGCTCGTCCTGATTACCACTGGCTTGTTCCGGAGACATATAACTGGGGGTGCCGAGTGCTGCGCCAGTTGCCGTTAAGCCATCGTCCGATCCAATTCTCTTTGCCAATCCGAAGTCGGTTAAAACCACTTTTCCTTGTTCGGTGATAAGCACATTAGCGGGCTTGAGGTCCCGGTGCATCACGCCTCGCGAGTGGGCATATTCGATCGCTCGGGTCACATCCAAAACATATCTTACAGCTTCGCGGACGGGCATCGGTCCTTGAGCCATGAGTTTGGCAAGGTCGGTGCCAGGGACATAATCCATGGAAAAGAAGTGATGTCCATCGTGTTCGCCGCAGTGGTATACCGTGATGATGGAGGGGTGATCGAGGCTCCCAGCACTTCTCGCTTCGGCGTAGAACCGATTCACTTCATCCTTTGACGCGAGCGCGCCCGATCGAATCATCTTCACAGCGACCTGTCGATCAAGATTGCATTGAGTTGCCAAGTAGACAACTCCCATGCCGCCTCGCCCCAAGATCTTGAGAAGAACGTACTCACCGAATCGACAGGGGAGCGCCGACTGCGTATTGTCCATCGACGGAAGATTGCTCGGTCCGTAACTGAGATCGAGCGGTCGATTGGCACGTGACGGAGGTAGTGTCGACTCGTCCGGCGATATAGTTCTGTCTAATTTTCGCGAAGTGGGAGGTAACGTTGCTGCGTTAGGATCGTAAGGTTCGTCATCGTTTTTAGAGATGTTCCACTCACCCAGCTTTTTCTCTGCATCCATGGTCAGCTTTGGACCGGCCATTGACTCGATCCAGTCAGCTGTAGCGAGTAATTCCGATAGTTTTTCCGCGAGCTCTGGGTAGTTTTTGAGAAACGCTTCGCGATCTTCCAAGTGCCCAGAGTCGTAGCGACGCATGAACTCTAACAATGCATTGTTGAGTTCAATCTCGGGATCATCATCCTGGTCGCCGTTCATGAGTACCTGGAAAGTGAGGAAATAGTGGCTGGTTCGGGTGAATTGCGGGGTGGCCCGACCCTACCTTAAGAATACACGACTTTCTCCCGCGACTCCAGTTTAGCCTCTTCTTATCAGGCGAAGATCCTGATTTTAATGTTCTTAAATCGCGGGGTTCTGGATTTAGGATCGACACTTCTAGGAACCAGCACGTTCGCTTCGGGGTAGTACATCATGGCACAACCGGTTCGGATGTCCTCGAATGCGCGGACCAGCAGATTTTTCATCGTGCCTGATTCGCTTTCCACGGTAACCAATTGATCGTGCTCGAACCCCATACGTTTCAAGTCTGCTGGATTGACGAGAACGACGTCTCGTCGATCTTGATGTCGATACAGATCATAATCTTCGTAGACGACGGTATTGAATTGTCCCTCGCTCCGTACGGTCATCATTCTCAACTCGTTGGGGGCTAACTCTTCGACGTCGGGAATAGCATGGACGTGCATCGTCGCGCGGCCACTTGGGGTTTTAAACTTGGCAACGTGAAATGTTCGCTCGCCTACTTGGAATTCTTGTTTGGTCGATGCGATGGTTTCTAACTTCTCATAACCTGGAACTACTTTCGCGATCCATGTTCTAATGGTTTGAGATTTCTGCATCTCGGTCCAATCCACAGGCGTTGAGTTTCCGAGCACTCGTTGTCCTAGTTCCGCGATGACTTGGATCTCGCTTCTGGGGCCTGGTAGTCGTTTAGGGCCGCCATCGCTCAGGCGAACATAATTAAACATCGATTCCTGGGTTGTAGGCTCGGGCTCCTCGTCGCGTGCCAGGACCGGCAGCACAATGGTCGTTTTGGCAAGTCCGTTTGCGTGCCCGGTATTCAATGTGGTGTTGAGCATGACGAGCATGTCAAGATTCGCCATCGCTTTGTCGGCAAACTGCGAATCAGGATTCGATCCATACAGATTTCCGCCCAAGCAGAAACCAAACTTGAGCTCTCCACGCATAGCCCCCTCCATGCATGCCAACGTATCGAGCCCGGGTTGCGTTGGGAGATCGATGCGAAACTTGGTCTTCAAGTTATTGAAGATTTCATCTTTGAGCTTTGGTGTTACACCGACCGAACCAATTCCTTGGACGTTAGAGTGACCACGGATAGGCATCAAGCCCGCGCCAGGTCGGCCGACCATCCCTCTCAGCAATGCTAGATTCGCGATCGACTGCACGTTCTCCACTCCATTGGTGTGATGAGTGATTCCCATCGTCCATGAAAACACGGTCCCCTTGCTTTCACCATAGACCTGGGCAATTTCACGAATCGAGGCTTCTTCTACGCCACTCTTGCGGACAATCTCGCTCCACGTCGTATTCTTGACGCTTTCCATGTAGGCATCTGAGTTATCGCAATGAGTGGCCAAAAACGAGGCATCATGCATGTCGTTTTCTAGGACTGCCTTTGCGATGCCCGTGAGTAAAGCCAAGTCGCCGCCAATGTGGGGCTGCACATAATGTGTGGCAATGCTAGTGCCAAACAACATGCTGATCGGATCACTCGGAACCTTGAATCTAACCAAGCCTAATTCGCGAATCGGATTTATCACGATGACTTTTCCACCACGTCTACGCAAATGCATAAGGGTGGTCATAAGTCTAGGATGGTTGCTGGGAGGATTGCCGCCAATGATAAAGATCGTATCACAGACATCGAGATCATCGAGCACCAAAGTTGCCGTGCTAGAGCCCACAGTTGATTGCAACCCAACCCCTGACGCTTGGTGGCAGTAGTAGCTGCAATTGTTGACGTTGTTGGTACCGTACAGTCTGGCGAAAAGTTGTAGCAAGAAGCCGGCTTCATTGCTGCTCCGTCCACTGAAATACCAAAAGGTTTGGTCTGCTCCAAGCGATTTAAGTTTTGTTTCGATCCTTTCGAATGCCTCTCGCCACGTGATGGTTCGATACGCATCATCTCCCTGTTCATAGAGAATAGGCTGAATCAACCGGCCGCTCGTTTCCATTTGACGTGGCGAATAATCTTTCATCAGCCGAATCGGATGCTTGGCCCAAAAATCAGCGGTGATCGCAGGCTGCATGTCGGCGGCCATGGCCTGAATCGATTTCTTGCAAACTTCTGGAAATGATCCGTGTTCGTTTACCATTCCCCCGTGTTGCCCACCCATGCCTAACGCACAGGTCTTGCAAGCATTTCTGGATCGGAGAGCCCGATAGAATTTCCAGAGACCGCCCGCCTCGATTCCTTTTCGGAAGGTGTATCTCACGGCTTGCCAGCCGCCGCCGGCGGAGAGCTTTCTCATTGCTAAACTCGTTAAAGGTGGGAGGAACGTGGTAGAGGTGACGGATTCGGATACGCTATCTTACCACAAAGCGACAAAGCTTTCGAACTCCGATGAAGGTTCGCTTTCGAATCGATCGTCCCCCTTGACATTTCCGGTCATCGATTGACTCACGGCGTCCAGGAAGCGGTGAACCTCATCCTTTTCCCCCTCCGCAATCACTTTGACTCGACCGTCGTCAAGATTTTGGACCGTTCCCTTGACCGAGAATTTTTTGGCTACTTCCTTGGTGTGGAATCGAAACCCAACACCTTGAACTCTTCCCGAAAAGAAGCACGTTATACGCCGCAGGGTCATACAAAAATCAACTTCGTGAGTAAAGAATCCAGACTTAGTCCACGAAGTATACTAAGTCACGCCCCTAGAACGCCAGATACAAAACATTTGCCGGCGTCCTGTGCCGAGCCACGGGAGCATCGCTAGGGGGCTGGCGCGTAGATGTGAGGCCCCTCTTAGCGGTCAGAGCATTTCTAGTCCAAGCGTTTTTCGATTGGCTCGTTTTGAAACCAACCGCGACGCTGCGTCCTGGTTCGTCGGCAAATGTCAATTCTCTGACAAGCCACTACACCGAGGCGGTCCGTTATTCTGTCGATTACTTCATCAACACTTTCGTCGCAATCTTCGATAATGATGGGATCTTGATCGCGAATACGAACCTCGATCCGGCAGGCTTTATCCACACCTCCTAGAAACGGGCCGTTGGTATCCACAATCGTGACGCTAATGTCACAGATCTGCCCCTCCAATCGGTCCAGAGCCAACTCCAGCTTTTGATAGGTTTGCTTTTTGATCGCTTCGGTCAGGTCGATTCCGTGGGTGTGAATACAAAGCTGCATGATCTGAATCCTGATTTAGGTTTTGGTCGGCCAGTAACCTATAATACGGCTGTTAGATCGTTTAGGTACATTTATTTGTCCACGCCAACAGTTTGAATAAATTAATGAATTCGTTAATTCCTCATCTTTGCCTGGGTCTCGCAACCCGGAGTTGACCTGGATTTGGGTGGGCTAAGAAAACACAACCCTTGAGTCGGGCAGTCGCCACCAATCTGTGTACGCGAACCAACCGACCTATACGTCAATCACCAAAGGTGCGCTAGATTTTCGATTTTGTAGCTAGACTTTCGATTTTGTAGCGGGAGTGATGACACAGCCGCAACCGCCGCCGCACGAGGCTTTTTTCTCGTTGAGACGTTGTTCGATCTTCAGAGAGGTCGGCGTAATGGCTAGTCCACCGAGGGAAGTGCAGCGATGTTCACGAGGCATTTTCGAGGCGACCTCTTTGGCGGCCCAGATGACTTCGTCGAGAGGGATGAGTGGGTCAAAGTCGGCTAACGCCATATTCGCGCAGCACAACGCGTTGCTCGCGGCCATCACGTTTTTGCCTAAGCAGGGTGCTTCCACGCGGTTCGCTATAGGATCACATATCAACCCCAGCATCGATTGGAAAGCTAGTGATGACGCGGCCAACGATTGCTTCAAAGTTCCGTCAACGAGTGTTACCAATGCGGCGCCAGCCATGCATGCCGCTGCCCCACCCTCAGCTTGGCAGCCACCCACCTCGGCCGCAAAGGTCCACTGGCCAGTGATAAAGACACCGATCAAACCGGCAGCCAGAAGCCCGCGAGCCATTTGCTCTTCGGATAATTCCAGTTCTTCTGCGACTGCGATGACAGCTCCCGGGAGCGCGGCACACGCGCCAGCGGTTGGAGCGGCGACGATGACCCCCATGGAGCTTTTGACTTCCATGAGGGAGGTTACATAAAGAATGATTCGGTTAAGCATGCTGCCGCCCAGCAAGCTCCCTTGTTGCCACCTTTCTTGGAATCGTCCGGATTGATGACCGAGCACTCGATCCTCGTACGAGCTGCCTGCGATGCCGCTGGCAATGGAGCGTCGCAGAATTCGAACGATCTCAATCATCTGCTCAACGACTTGATGTTGCGAGATGTTGCCGCGAGCGCATTCGTACAGAACCGCGAGCTCCCAAAGCTTAAGATCCTTGTCGACGGCGAAATCCACCAATTCATTACAGGTGCGAAAGGGAACTTGCATGCCGCTGTAGGACATGACAGGCAGAACGCAATCCAGCTCTCTTGTCCAGACGACGGAACCGAGCGAGCTCAACTCACGCAATTGTTCTGCGTTCCAGAATTTTCGAGCTTTGAGCTGCAACAAGAGAAGGTCATCTTTAGTGTGGACGAGCACTTCATCGCACTTGAGATTCGCAGAAATCCAATCGGAGATATCCAATGGATCGAGGCCTGGATTAGGCCTGAGGCAAACTAGCGTTTCGCGATAATCTCCGAGCATAGAAAGCTTGAAGCCGTCGATATCGAGGACTTCGATCATTCCTCCGCCGGTGGAGATGGCGATGATGGAATGTTCCTCTGATTCGTTCGAGAGGCTCAGCCTGTAAGTGTTAGGGTGCGGATCGCCAACGTCGACCGTTTCAAAGCGAACTTTGATTCCGGCATCAGCCAAGAATTCCCCCGATTGAGGAAGCCGCTCGTCATCAGCGTTCCACCCAAGCAGACCGCCAAAGAGTCCCATATCCGAGCCTTGGCTCTCGTGCGTCATGGGGAGCGAGCCCTCGCGATCGAATTCGATCAATACGGATTCGATGCGACCATTCATAAGGTCGCGAGCCAGCCTACCAATCCGCAGGGCTGCCGCGCAATGGGAGCTCGATGGACCACGCATTACGGGTCCGATGACATCATTAAAAATACTTACAGGGGTCGACATTAACGGTTTCTTTTCAAAGAGGTTCCATTGAGCTCGCGACGCTATAGCTATCAAACCCGCAAGACCGTGTCTCGCAGGAATGTCTTGCGAGAAACCAAGTCACAGTTGTACGTCATTTGGCAAACGTCCGCTAGGAAAACGCCTGCATAATCGCGACAGAATGCGCAGGGAGCGGGCTGTTTGGGTGGTGAAACACGGGGGATTCGAGCTTATTCCGATTTTTCTCCACAATTCTTGTCGCCAATCGAATCAGAAATTCCATAGAGTAATTATACGACGGCAGTCTGATGGCTGCTTAGCGCCCCGGAGTGATTTCATAGACTGGACTAAATGCGAGGAATGAAGCGCGAAGATTAATGAGGCCTGAAGAATCAGAGAAACTTCAACATTTGCTACGAGCTGCATCGAACGGCGACACCGCAGCGCATGATGCGTTGTGGGTAATGTTTTATCCAAAGCTCAAGGCTGCGGTGCGGTACAAAGTGGCGTCTATGCCTAAGCTTGCGAACGACGCGAGCGATTTGACAAGCGAGGCGTTGCAAAGTTTTTTCCGTCGGGCGTTCGTTGATCAAGAGTTTGACCTCAATTGTCCCAACAGCGTTTGGCAGTTGCTCAAGCTGATCACGATGAGGCATGTGAATGATGTTTTCAAAGGGATCAAGGCAGAGAAACGTGGGGGTGCGATAGCGACGTTTAGTTTTGAATCGCTCGGAAAGGACGGAAATTCGGGCGGTTCCAGTTGTGATTCCAGCGTTGATTTTGGCGTGACGGTTCCTGACTCGAAACAGCTGGAACCGAGCGATGAGGTGGAGTGGTCTGACCTGTTGGACAGATTGCTCGCTTCGATTGAGGATCCGACAGCTAAGCAGATATTGTTGCTCAGGTTGGAGCATTACTCCAATTCCGAGATTGCAGACAGGTTACAGATCAGTATTAGAACCGTTCAGAGGCACCTCAACGTGATCGCTGGATTGTGGCAAACAGAATCGGGTGAAACGTTATGACCGCAGCAGACACGACCGACGGAACTGTGATTGAAATATTGGACCGGATCGATCGAGGCTGGCAGAGTCGCAGTCCGGTACCCGTTTCCGAATTGATCGCACCGTTACAAGATAGTTTTGATTTCGATTATTTGTCCGAGGTCTTGGCAGCAGATTCGGAGTGGCGTTGGCGTCTGGCCGGATTCAACGCTGAGCCCAGTTCTGAGCCAGGAGTTTACAGCGAAGCGGATCGCAATCCGCACTTCGTTGAGGATTATCTCGAGCAATTCCCAAAGCTCCGAGGTGAGGTTAGTTGCGTTTTGAAGTTAATCGAGTCCGAGTTTTTGGCGAGGAGTCGGTGGTGTAACCCACCCATGATCGCAGAGTTTGTTGATCGATTCGATCAGATCGACGAGGTAGATCAGCATTTGGTAAAGGTACTCGATGAGCATGCGCCGATTTGGGTTGCACGAGACAGTCGAGCCGTGTCGAGCAGTCAATCGCATCAGTTTACCGTCAAGACCCCGTTGATCGTTGGTCGATGCACGAAAGAAGAACGAAATGGCAAGTGGTTAACCAATGACTTCAGAAGGCTGATTGTCGCCGACAACGACGAACCTGGTGTATCGCGCGAACATGTTCGCATAACGCGTGTCGCCATAGATCGGGTGGTGATCGCAAACGTGAGTTCCCAGAGCATGCTGGGCGTTAATGGCGTGGATGTATTGCCCGGTTCCGCGCAACAACTGCTGCTGCCGACTACTTTGGACGTCGGTCCGAGCCGTTTGCGATTGTCGGTTTGGTAACTAAGGAAAAAGAATGCCCCTCGCGCCCGACCCCGCTCCGCGTTTACGCACGGCGATGTCATCGTACAGCGAGAGGGGAGGGGCAGGATTAGGTAAACGACCTGCGTAGAGTATTCTGCGCAGGTCGTTTGCATTTTTACGCTTTGGATTTCTGGCTCGCTAAACCCCGTGAATGATTACCGGGGGTGGTTAGCGAGCTGTTTCGGTAAATCGAGATTCACGTACCACGGTCACCTTGATTTCACCAGGGTACGTCAGTTGGTCCTCAAATGCCTTGGCAATGTCGCGACAAATCTTTGCAGCCACCGCATCGTCCGTATTCTTAGCACCGACAATGACTCGCAGTTCTCGGCCTGCTTGGATTGCAAACGCTTGTTCGACACCATGGAATCCTTTCGCGATGGTCTCGAGTTCTTCCATCCTCTTGATATAGCGTTCCAGCGACTCGCGGCGGGCACCGGGCCGAGAGGCGCTGCACGCGTCCGAGGTTGCCACCAAGAGCGTGTAGGGATATTCCGTCGTGAGTTGATCGTGATGGCCCAACGCAGCATGAACGACGATGTCGTTCTCGCCATTTCGCTTGAGGAGATCGGCGCCGATTTTGGGGTGTCCACCTTCTAGCTCATGGTCGGCAGCTTTCCCGATATCGTGAAGCAAACCAGCACGACGGGCTAGCATCGGATCGAGTCCAATCATTTCCGCCATCATTCCCGAGAGGAAAGCGACTTCGATGCTGTGACGAAGAACGTTTTGCGAGTAGCTGGTACGGAAATGGAGGCGACCGAGCATATTGATGGTTCGTTCGTGGAGCCCCTGAATGTTGACTTCTTGAGCGGCTTCTTCACCTTTTCGTTTGATAAAGGCTTCGATTTGAGCCTCGGTCGCAGCCACGATTTCTTCGATTCGCGACGGGTGAATACGTCCATCGGTAACGAGTTTCTCCATTGAGGCCCGAGCAATCTCTCGTCGAACAGGATCGAAACCACTGACGATGACGACCCCGGGAGTATCATCGATAATCAAATCGCAACCGGAGATCTTTTCAAAGGCGCGGATATTGCGTCCTTCGCGTCCGATAATCCGTCCCTTCATCTCATCGTTCGGGATATCGACCGTGCTCGTCGTGCTTTCAGCGGTTTGCGACGAGGCGTATCTTTGCATGGAGGTGAGCAAGATATCTTGGGTTTTCTGCTGCAACGACTCTTGTACGCGTTTCTCGTGCTTCAGGATAACCGAACCCATTTCGGATTGGAGATCTCGTTCGAGCACGGTAAGCAATTGTTTTTGGGCCTCCTCTTTGGACATGCCCGTGACACGTTGCAAGTCTGTTTGTTGCTGCTGAATGAGTTTGTTGTAAAGCTCCGTCTTGCGCTGAGCATCTTCGATTTTTTCAGAAAGCTTGCGTTGATTGCTTTCCACGAATCGCTCTTGCTTCTTAAGATCGTCTGACGCTTGTTTGAGAGCGGTTTCTCGTTTATCGAGTTCCGATTCTCTTTTGCGAGTTTCGTCCCGTTGCTTTTGGTTTTCTTTGTCAAACTTGCTTTGCAGTTGTAAGAGCGCTTCTTTCTTTTCAATTTCAGCGGACTTGACCAGATTTTCGCAGTCGAGTTTGGTTTGATCCAAAAGGCGTTTTGACTGCGATTTCGCGTCTTTTCCCATCAGAAAATTGACGAGAAAGGCCACGCCGGCGCCGACAAGCAGGCCGACGACCAAAACCAGCAGGCTAGAAGATGAGTTTGATTCTGAGTCAGCCGCAATCAGCCAAGGAGACTGAATGAGCCAGTAAATCTCTTGCCCTGGAGTGGTATTTGGGGCCAAAAAACAGAAGGGAGAAATCGCATAGGTCACGGTTTTGCTTTCTTTTGGGTGGTCTTTTAAAGGTTCGGAAGTGGGGGCGGGCATTCGCTGACCGTTGAATCCAGTCGGCTTTTAGGTGATCCGGAATCGTCAGAGATAGAGTCGAGCCCCGCGCATCGACCTGTAGATTGCACACCGAGGACGCCGGTTCTTCGAAAGGATTTCGCATCCGCACTAGCCGAATAAACGCTGCGAATGCCGCCAATAAAGCGGGCATCCGCAAGGTAACGACCAGAAATAGAAGAAAAGACGAGACCATCATTTTTGGTGATTTATCAAACAGATAGCAGCCCGGGAGGCATTTTCTCCAGCCTTCGGTATCCTACCACAGTACTGGGATGATGAAAACAACGAACTATGCCTTGGAGCCCCGTGCCTTGGGAGCAGAGGTTCCAATAGCCGTTGACATTCTGGACCGATGCGAGCACCTTTTACACTATTAAACGTCCCGATTTTCGGCTGATCCCAAATACTTTTTTCAACGGTGGCTCCTTTGAACGTACTTGTTGATGCTCCAGAAACAGAATTACTAGACGTTCCGTGCGGTGTTCAGTTCGAATCGGAACCGTCCGATGAGTGCGAACCTACCGATGGAGAGCTGTCGGTGATTCTGTGCCCATTGACAGTTGAAGCTGGCGTAACAAAACGAACCGTGATTGGGGTCGATGCAGACGAAGTCGATTGGTTCGAATTGGCATTGCAGACCGAAGCTCCCATTCCGGTTCGCAGTGCGTGGGACGATGACGATGATGACGTCGAGGACGAACCGGTCGAAGATGACGATGAGGTTACGCCCGACTCCGGTGAGGAGGCAGATCCGTTTGATGATTTCGACGAAGATGACTTTGACGACGATTTTGACGACGACTTTGAGGAAGAATTGGACGACGAGTACGAAATTGAGCCAAAGGATGATGGATTCCCTGTCGAAGCTGACGATGACGAAGACGTCGATCCCGATCTGCTAGATGATCCGGGTACTTTAGACGACGTATAATCGTCGGCAGCGTCTAGCAAACGTTGGAAAAGGGACGCTCCAGCCGAGCGTCCTTTCGCTTATAGGTTTCTTCTTATTGACGCCAGCTGACTCACCCATGCAGGATGGCTGGCCTGTAAACTTTCGAGTCTATCTATGTTTCGTGCCGTTAAACAAGACACTAAGTTTCCGCAGCAAGAAGAGCAGATCTTGCGATTCTGGAGCGAAAACCAGATCTACCAAAAGAGTCTTGATCTGCGAAAGAGTGGCGAGAGCTTTGTCTTCTTCGAAGGTCCTCCTACCGCCAATGGGTTACCTCACCCTGGGCATTGCTTAACGCGGGCCATCAAAGATTTGTTTCCTCGCTATCGCACGATGAGAGGCTATCACTGCGAACGCAAAGGGGGCTGGGATACGCATGGGCTCCCCGTTGAAGTCGAGGTTTGCAAAGAGCTAGGTATTCACGGCAAAGACGAGATCGAATCGTACGGCATCGAAGGATTCATTCAAAAGTGCCAACAAAGCGTTTGGAAGTACATGCGGGAGTGGGAGCGAGTCACGGAGAGACTCGGCTTTTGGATCGATTTGTCCGAAGCCTATGTCACCTATCATCAGAGTTATGTTGAAAGCGTATGGTGGTCGCTCAAGACGCTGTTTGATCGAGACTTGCTTTATCGAGGTCACAAAATCGTTTGGTGGTGGGCTCAGGGTGGAACGGCACTTAGTTCGGGCGAGGTCGGCCAGGGGTATCGCCAAGTCGCAGACCCGAGCGTCTACGTTAAGTTTTCTATCGTGGGCTTTGATAACACATCATTGGTTATCTGGACAACGACTCCTTGGACATTGCCCAGCAATCAGCTGGTGGCCGTCAACGAGACATTGGACTATGCATTTTGTCAGGAGGAAGGAGTCGAGGGCACAATTGTTGTCGCTAAGGACTTGGTCGAAACCTTAGCAGAGAAGACCAAGCGAAACTTAACGGTTACTAAAGTTGTGCGAGGCGTCGAGCTGGTCGGATTATGCTACGAGCCACCGTTTGATTATTACGTCGCCAAGCTAGGTCGAGAGCCCGCAGCGCTCAAGGACGGTGGAACTCAACAGCCGTACTGGCGTGTCGTTTCGGCGAATTTTGTGACCATCGACTCAGGTACCGGATTAGTCCATTTAGCACCTGCATTTGGTGAAGTCGATTATGAAGTGCTGGTATCAGAACGAGAACGTTTCGAGGCTCCCGGTGTGCCCGAGATGTTGTGCGCCGTGGGCTCCAACGGATTGTTCACGAGCGACTTCCCTGAGCAACAAGGTGTCTGGGTCAAAGAAGCAGATAAGCCGATTCAACGCACCTTGAAGGATCGAGGCAAGCTTTGGCATCAAGAACAATACTTGCACGATTATCCGTTCTGTTGGCGAGCTAGCGATGATCCGTTGATTCAGTATCCGCGCGAGAGTTGGTTCATTCGCACGACCAAGTTCCGAGATGCGATGCTCGCCAACAACAAGACCATTGGCTGGTTGCCCGAGCATATTGGACCGGGCCGATTTGGCAATTTCTTAGAATCGAACGTAGACTGGGCTCTTTCCCGAGAGCGTTATTGGGGGACTCCGTTGCCGATATGGGTTTGCAGCCAGTCTGGGCGAATGGAGGCGGTTGGTTCCTATGAAGAGCTGCTGGCTAAACCGGGTCTTTCTGGAACAGAGGTGTGGCTCGAAGCAAAGAAAGCCAATCCCGATCTTGTAGAGGACCTTAAGGTACACAAGCCGTACATCGATTCCGTGACCTATGATTCACCGTTTGTCAGCGGAGGACGCATGCAACGGGTTTCGGAGGTTATCGATTGTTGGTACGACAGCGGCGCGATGCCTTTCGCACAGTGGGGCTATCCTCATCAAAATCAGGATCGCTTTCAATCGCAATTCCCTGCTGATTTTATTAGCGAAGCCATCGATCAAACCCGTGGTTGGTTTTATAGCCAGCTAGCGATCAGCACCATGTTGTTCGGCAGAGAAGATGATGCGACCGACAACACACCACCAGATCGAGCGTATCCTCATCCGTTCAAGAACTGTATCGTTCTCGGATTGATGTTGACCGAATGGTACGAAAGCAAAGATGGCAAACAAAGATTCTTGACCGAGGAGGAGGCCAAGTCGGTTTGCGGTAGCGAGTATGTTCTCAAGACGGGCAAGATGTCCAAGCAGCTTCGGAACTATCCGAGCCCACAGCAGATTTTTGACAAGTACGGTGCTGACGCGCTGCGATGGTATCTCTTCGCAAATCAAGCGCCATGGAATTCGATTCTGTACAGCGAACGAGCGATTCGAGACAGCATATCCGAGTTCATATTGAGGCTGTGGAACTCCTTTAGCTTCTTCTCAATCTATGCAGAAATCGATGGCTTCCGTGGTCCATCTGAGATCACAAAGGGATTGGACCAATTGACAGGCGTGGAGTTCGCATCCGCTCCGAGTTATCGTCCTATTGCCGAGCGAGGTGAGTTAGACCGATGGATGTTGAGCGAACTCTCTGCCGCATGTCGTTCGGTGGTTGAGAAGATGGATCGTTACGACAGCTATGGAGCTTGCCAATCGCTTCATGCGTTGGTCGATGCGATGAGCAATTGGTTTATCCGTCGAAGCCGATCTAGATATTGGGCGGCCGACAAACAATCTCCCGACAAGCTCGATGCATATTGGACGTTGTATGAATCCTTTGTCGTTATCGCAAAGTTGATTGCTCCGTTTACGCCCTTCTTGGCTGAAACACTTTGGCGGCACCTCAAGGGTGATTTACCCGGTGTGCGAGAAAGCGTTCATCTTTGCGACATGCCGACTGGTCAAGCTGCAGAGGGGTTCATTGAACCAGATTCCGAGCTCAGCGAACGGATGAGTTTGCTACGAGAGATCGCTTCTTTGGGCCGATCCGCGCGAATGGATTCCAAGCTGAAAGTCAGGCAGCCGCTACAACGTGTCGAAGTCACGTTGGCCAGCGATGCGCACGTCGATTGGCTCAAACAACATGATGACATCGTCCGAGAAGAACTGAACGTCGACGAGATTCACTATGCGAGCGGCACCAGCCCGTTCGTCGATTATCAAGTTCAACCGAACTTTCGAAAGCTCGGCCCCAAGGTTGGCAAGCTATTGCCAAAGCTGAAGCAAGTCTTAGGGGGAGCTTCTGGTGCGGTTTTATTGGCGGAGCTAACAGACAAGGGCAAGATCTCGCTAGATATCGATGGCACGAATATCGATTTGGATGGCGAGGATATTCAAGTGAGATTAACGGCCAAAACAGGTTGGGCGGCTGCGCAAGGTAAATTGGCCGTCGTGGCGCTCAACACAGAGCTTAACCAAGGCTTGATTCGCCGAGGGATAGCGAAAGATGCCGTCCGTCTCATTCAAGATTTGCGAAAGAAGCGTAATTGCAACTTTACCGATCGCATTCAAATTTGGATCGACGGAGCGAGCGATAGCATCCGAGATGCCATCGCTGAGAACGAGCAATTCGTTTGCCAAGAAACCTTAACGGTTCGTCTGAACTGGGGTACGACAACAACCGACGTATTGATGGAGGCTGTTGAGCTTGATGACCTTACCATTCATCTAGGGTTGAAGATTGACGCGTAGCCAAGCTTGATTGCCTCGCATTGCCGAAGAAAGCATCGTCGTTTGTTTCAATCAATTGATTGAGCAGTCTACGTTCGAGAGACTCGTGCTCCATGATCTCGTCGTAGAGCGACCTCATCTCTTTCCAAATTTCGTAGGTCTCGGTAAACAGTTTGCCCGAGTACTCAAAGTCATCGCATTGCTCGCTGAGTGCGATGCAATGCAAAAGAATTTGGAGATGTTGATTAAGAGCCTTCGTCACAGGCTGCGATTGCGTGATGCCTTCGACCGGTATGTAAGCGAGCGTCTCTTCCATTCGGAATTGGCCGGAGATTCGGTCGCGCAAACGCCTCAGCAGAGTGCCAGCGTTTTGTTCAATCCAATCGCTTGAAAAGGGTTCTTGGCCGTAAGATCCCAAAAGCAAGACGTCCTCCCAAAGCGGCGTGTTCTCTTCTTTAAGTTCTTGAAGAAATGCATAGTTCACGATCTTCGCTGTCTGAGTCGTCATTTTGTCACCTCGCAAAATGTGATGAGTTAACGGATGGTTGTAGTTTCCTCCAACGATCGAATGAATTCTGGATGATTGCGGCACCGGTACCGGCACATGATGTAGTTATCAGCGTAGAGGACTCAGACCCGAAATGCAAATTTTTTGAATTTTTTAGCACGAACTCCCTCGATAGAGGGGCAGAAAAACTCAAGTGTTTTGCGATGGTTTGTGCCATTCTTGGGGTGGGATCCCATCGACGTAGATTGGATAGTCAAATCTAGAAAAAATTGGAGAACGGGCTACACTTCTGCACTTCTATGTTCCAGCACGGCCCAAATTTCAAGGCGATTTCATGAATGCACCATTGGCGGTAACTCCGTTGCACTCTTGGCACCAAAAGAACGGTGGAAAGCTGGTCGAGTTTGCCGGTTTCGATATGCCCGTTCAATACGAGGGCATCGTCGCCGAGCACAATGCGACCCGAACTGCGGCAGGATTGTTCGATATATCGCACATGGGGCGGCTTCGATTTGATGGACCGAGAGCTGATCAGTTGCTCGATCATTTGCTAACCCGTCGAGTGACCGATATGGAGATTGGGCAAGTTCGTTACTCATTGATGTGTAACGCAGAGGGTGGAATACTCGATGATGTGCTCGTTAGTTGTCTCGAGAGCCCGAGTGGCAAAGTTTATTTTCTCTTGGTGGTCAATGCGGGGAATCACAGCAAGATTCGGAACTGGATCCAACCACATTTAGCGGACTTTCCCGATGTAGAGTTCTCTGATTCGACTAGTGCGACAGCAATGATTGCAGTACAGGGGCCCAAGGCGGTTGAGATCACCAAGGGACTATTTCCCGGCTCGATCGATTCACTCGGATATTACCGTGCCAAGGTTACCAATCAGATGGGAAAGCCATGCATCGTTTCTCGTACCGGTTACACGGGAGAAGATGGCTTTGAGTTGATCGTGCGAGCGGAGGATTCCGAACGAGTTTGGGAGAACTTGCTCCTCGCAGGGCGAGAGCATGGCATCAAGCCAGCGGGACTCGGAGCGCGAGATACATTGCGGCTTGAGGCAGGCATGCCTCTTTATGGGCATGAACTAGACGAAACCATCAATCCGTATAAGGCCGGTCTCAAGTTCGCTTGCAATCTTAAGGAACGCAGCTTCATTGGTTCTGACGAGCTTGCCACCGTATCGAAGCAACCAACCGATCAAGTTCGAGTGGGACTGATTTTGACAGGCCGACGTGCTGCCAGACAGGGTGCGATGGTTCTCGATCGTGATGGCCGAGAGATCGGCTGCGTGACAAGCGGTAGTTTTTCCCCTACGTTAGATGTGCCTGTTGCCATGGCTTACGTAGGAGCGGAGTCCGCAACCGTAGGTACGACTGTAGACATTGACATTCGAGGCAGCAAAGTTGCCGCGACTATTTCCAATTTGCCTTTTTACAAACGAGCTTAGCAAAAATGACTATTACTCCTGAGCAATTACTTTACTGCGATTCGCATGAGTGGGCTCACGTCGCCGGTGGTGTTGCCACGATCGGTATCTCGGCCTTTGCGGTTGCCGAACTGACCGACTTGGTCTTTATGGCACTTCCCAAGGTTGGCCAAAAAGTGAAAGCCGGAGAAGAGTTCGGCGAGGTAGAAAGCGTCAAGGCGGTCAGTCCCATGTACAGTCCTGTTACGGGAGATGTCGTCGAGGTAAACGAGGACTTGGTGAGCAAGCTGGAGGTGCTCAGTCACGATCCATACAACGAAGGCTGGATCATGAAGGTAAAGGTAGCCGATGAATCGGAGTTGGGCCGTTTGCTCAGCTACGAAAAGTACAAAGCCCAAGTTGGTTCGTAACAACGTAACAAGTAGCGATCGCGGCTGGTGGTCACATGAAAGCGATACTGAGGGTTGATGAACCAGCAACAGGCTCGCACAATATGGAAGTGGACGAGGCGATGCTCCGGGATGCGGAGCATTGTCCTTCGCTAGTCCTTAGAGTTTATCGATGGGCTCAACCGACGTTGTCTCTCGGTCACTTTCAGCGCGAAACGGATATTCCTCGCGACGTAGACTGGGGGCGGTTGGACCGCGTCATTCGAAAGACAGGGGGTGGCGCGATTGTTCACGATCGAGAGCTCACCTACAGTTTGGTGATTCCACATATCAATCATCGCAAGAGTCAGAACCCTTCTGAGATCCCAACGTCTGCGGACTCGGCTCCTTCGTTCGGGGTAAAGGGACCGAGCGAGATGGTCTACCGCGCCATACATGTCGGTTTGGTAGAAAGCCTACGCGATCTAGGGTTAAACGCAGAATTAGCAGAACAGTGCACGTGCAAGGTGGACGGCAAAGCAGCTAATCAGAGTTTTCTTTGTTTTGAGCGAAGATCACCGGTCGATATCGTTATCGACGGGGTAAAAGTGGTTGGCAGTGCACAGCGTCGCACGCAATTCGGGCTGCTCCAACATGGCAGCGTATTGTTGCGAAGCTCGGATCACGCGAACCATTTAGCTGGAATTCTGGATTTTTTGGAGGGGCTTTCCCCAAAAGATCTTGGCGGTTCTGGTTTGAAAAGCCAGGCCACAGACGACTCGATTTTTGAGCGGCCGGGAGGTTTGTCTGAACCGTTGAACTGGGAAAGGTGGACCAATTGGCTTGTGAAGAATTTGCAATCGTCCCTTGAGAATGCCTTTTCTGGCTATTGGCGGTTTGGTTAATCAGACTACAATTGTAGAGTTAGTGTCGCACGAACAAAGTTAATCGAAAATTAACGCGGTCTTAAACGTGTTTTTAAAGCAGGACGGCTATGCAAGTCATTCTTAAGGTTCTTTCTGGCACGCACGAAGGCAAAGATATTAAGATCAAGGACGAAAAGTTCTTGATTGGCCGGAGTGAATCCTGCCAATTGAGGCCAAAGAGTGACTCGATCAGCCGCAAGCACTGTGCAATCGTTCAAAAGGACGGGATGGTATTAGCCATCGATCTCAAGAGTCGGAACGGCACATTCGTTAACGAAAAGCAACTCTCGACCGAAAAAGCAAAGATTCTCAAGTCGGGTGATAAGCTTCGATGTGGTCAACTCGAATTCGAAGTGCTCATCGAGGTTGGCATTGCCAGCGCTAAAAAGCCGGAGGTCTCGACAGTCGCGGAGGCTGCGGTTCGCATGACCGAGCAGACGAGTTTGGATGCGAAAGAATCGTTCGATATCTCGTCGTGGTTGCTCGAAGCCGATCAAGTCGATCGATCGAGACCCAACTCTGCCACTGTGGAGGGGGATGCTGATACCAGGCAGTTCACGATGGAGGATACGACTCGCGTCGATGCGAGTAGCCTCGAAGACTCGACCGACAAAGCCGCAGATCAGTCCGACGAGGAAGAGGACAAGAAAAAGAAGTTCGAGAAAAAGGCCCCTATCAAGCTGCCGAAGACCACATCGGGACCAACGACCAAGAACACGAAAGACGCTGCAAGCGAAACCCTCAAGAAGTATTTCGGCGGCCGATAGATTCTGGCCAGCCAGTTCGCGTGGCCGATTTGTGCTATAAGCTTGTGCTGTAAGCTTGCCCGCGGGCAATACGTTGCAGTCGCGACAACACTTGATCCCAGCAGGTCCGACGCGGGGGAAACGATAGACGTGTTACTCAGCGAGTTGCCTGGAAATCCAGTCGTCTGCCCAGCGAACGTGTCCCGATTTGTTGGAGGAGTTCGCGTCTGGGCTGACTAGCCGGCGATTGCTCTTCGCCAGATATCCAACATGCCCCCCCTTTTTCGTGGTGATGACGGTCGTAGAGGAAGAGTAACGAGCATCTTGGAAGATAGAGATGGGGACGATAGGATCGTCTTCATCTAGCAGTATTAATGTGTTCGTTGCGATCTTTTCCAAATCGTACTTCGACGAACCAGATGCGTAGTAATGGTCGGCGTTCGAAAAGCCCGCAAGCCGAGACGTCACCGTGTTGTCAAAAGCTCGTATGGTTTTAAATGATGCGCCCGGCAAGATATCTCGCCACTCCGCCCAATGTTTCGCGCGGCTTATTGTTTGGCGTTTGAGCGACCTAAGAAAGTATTTGGCATAGATGGCGTTAAATCCACGTTCCATGTTAACGCAGCAGGCGTTCAAGTCGATCGGTGGAGCAACAGCAATAGCCCGATCGATGCGAAACGGAGCTTGGTCTTGATGAGCCAACTCGTGTGCGTGGGTCGCGGTCAGTTTGAGCAATAGGTTTCCACCCAGAGAAACGCCGGCGCCTCGCCAGCGACGAATATTGCAACGATCAGACAAGTACAACAACGCTTGCCAGACCAATTCATAGCAAGCGCCATGGGGTGGCAGAGGCGTATGCAAGTAGGAATCGCCAGCCCCCGGCAAATCAAATCGGAAAACCCTCAAACCGCTCGCCAGCAAATTGGCAGTAATACGGCTCATGTAGGTGCCGCGATGGCATGAGCCCAGCCCATGTAGGAGAAAGACTCCCTTTTGGTCGTCCGTATAGTTGGGCGGGGTGTTTTCGTGCACCAGCATCTCACCGAGCTTTCCGAGCGGAATCCTGTGCGTCACATCGGGAATGATCGAAACTTTCGGCTTATAAAAACCGGTTAGCAGCGTCTGAAGGTGGCCGCTTTTCAGGTACCACGGGGGGGTAAACTCGTTGTTCTCGGTCCAGTTAGAATTCACTTAGCGAATGTTCGGGTCTCGAGGTTGGAATATGCGGTGGCGGATGCACCTTGGATCGCTATAATCTCGCGTTTTCTTAGGGATAAAGATAGTCTGACTCTGTCGCGGGTAAGAAAGTTTTCGTTTTCTTTTCCACCAGCGTTAGTCATCTTGGAAGATTGCTTTGCAATGAACAATACAGCACCAGATCTTATCAGTGAACGTGTTCTAGTCCTGGACTTTGGATCCCAGTATGCCCAGTTAATCGCCAGGCGCGTTCGAGAGCAGAACGTTTACTGCGAAATCGTTCGGCACGATATCTCGGCCGAGACGGTCAAGTCCCGTGCACCGATGGCTATCATTTTTTCAGGTGGACCGTCGAGCGTCTACGAAGCAAACGCTCCCAAATGCGACCCTAAAATTTTTGACCTCGGGATTCCCATTTTAGGAATTTGCTACGGCATGCAACTCTTGTCACAAAGCTTAGGTGGCAAAGTTACGAGTTGCTCGCAACGTGAGTTCGGGCGTTCGCGACTGCAAGTCAAATCGATGGAACGATTGTTTGCTGGCTTCCCTCATGAGATCGATGTTTGGATGAGCCATGGCGATCAAGTAAATGATTTATCCGAGTCGTTCGACATACTAGCATCGACCCCGACGTGCCCGTTTGCGGCCGTGCGTCACAAGACCAAACCGATCTACGGGCTTCAATTCCATCCTGAAGTCTCCCACACTTCCCTCGGTAGTTCATTGCTTCACAACTTTCTTTACAACATTGCAAGCTGCGAAGGCAAATGGCACCTTAGCGATTTTGCCAATCGCGCGACAGAACATATCCGGGGGATCGTCGGCAACGATCGAGTCATCTGCGGTCTATCCGGGGGAGTAGATTCTTCTGTAACCGCAGCGTTGTTATACAAAGCCATTGGCTCGCAACTCACGTGCATATTGATCGACAATGGGCTGCTAAGAAAAGACGAACAGTCGGCGGTCATCTCCGAGTTTACGAATCACTTCAAAGCGGATTTGCGAGTTGTCGATGCGAGCGATCGGTTTCTTAACGAACTCGCGGGAATCAAAGAACCGCAGGAGAAACGCCGACGCATTGGTTATTCATTTATCGATTGCTTCAAACTGGAGGCCGTGAAAATAAACGGTGCCAAGTTCTTGGCTCAAGGAACGTTGTATCCCGATGTGATCGAAAGTGGGGCGGCGCCCGATGGCCCGGCAGCCACGATCAAATTGCACCATAATGTCGGTGGATTGCCAGAGCAATTAGGCTTTGAGCTGATTGAGCCACTACGAGATCTTTTCAAAGACGAAGTGCGAAAGCTGGGATTAGAACTCGGATTGCCCGAGCATTTGGTTTGGCGACATCCGTTCCCTGGTCCAGGGTTGGCTGTCCGCTGCCTAGGCGAAATCACTAAGGAAAAACTGACCATACTCAGAGAGGCCGACGATATTGTCGTGAGCGAAATCAAGAACGCTGGGTTGTATCGTCAAACATCCCAAGCGTTTGCGGTATTGCTCGAATCGCAAAGCGTTGGGGTCATGGGCGATGCGCGAACCTACGAACGCGCGGTCGCTGTACGGTGCGTCAACACGGATGATTTTATGACAGCCGACTGGAGTCATTTGCCGTATGATTTGCTCGCGCGGATCTCTACAAGAATCATTAACGAAGTTCGAGGCGTGAATCGCGTTTGCTATGACATCAGCAGCAAACCACCCGCCACTATTGAATGGGAATAGGAATAAAGATGAATCGTCAGTACATATTTCAGATCGAGGACTTGACCAAACGACATGGCCAAAAAGAAGTGTTGAAAAACATTTGGCTATCGTTTTATCCAGGAGCCAAGATTGGAGTTCTCGGTTCGAACGGCGCGGGTAAAAGTACGCTGCTTAGAATCATGGCGGGGGCCGATAAGACGTTCGATGGAGTCGCACGGCTCTCCAACGGATTCACAGCCGGTTATCTCTCCCAAGAACCTCACTTGAATCCAGATAAAGATGTTCAGGGTAATGTTGAAGAGGCCGTTGCACCACGTCGCAAAACGCTGGATCGATTCAACGAAATTAGCTGCATGCTCGGAGATGTTACCGATGACAAGCAGATGGAGAAACTCTGCGATGAAATGGCAAAACTGCAAGATATCATCGACACACAGAATCTCTGGGAATTAGATCGCCAAGTCGAGCATTCCATGGCGGTTATGAATCTTCCACCCGGGGATGCAGATGTGACCAAACTATCCGGCGGCGAGCGTCGTCGCGTAGCAATGTGCAAACTGCTCATCGAGCAACCTGATTTGCTTTTGCTGGACGAACCTACCAACCACCTCGATGCGGAAGCGGTCAGTTGGCTCGAACAGCATTTGGCCAAATACCCAGGGACTGTCGTTGCCGTAACGCACGACCGATACTTTTTGGACAATGTCGCACAATGGATTCTGGAACTGGACCGGGGTTCAGGGTTCCCATTCGAAGGAAACTACACCTCGTGGCTAGAGCAAAAGCAAAAACGACTAGCGATCGAACAAAAGTCCGCCGCAGCCCGACAAAAGACTTTGGAGAAAGAACTCGAGTGGATCCGCATGTCACCGCGTGCTCGTCAAGCAAAGAACAAAGCCCGGATTAACGCGTACGAGAGTTTGGCTGCCCAGCAGTTCGAAGAGCGTCCCGACGAACTGGAGATCCAGATTCCTCCAGGAAAGCATCTTGGAGAAGTCGTCGTTCATGCGGATGGCATGAGCAAAGCATTTCAGGACAAGGTGTTAATTGACAACCTCACTTTCCGATTGCCCGCCGGTGGCATCGTCGGTGTGATAGGTCCGAACGGGGCAGGTAAGACCACTCTGTTCCGCATGATCACGGGGCAAGATAAGCCGGACTCGGGAACATTGCGAGTTGGCGAAACGGTGGAACTCGGTTATGTCGACCAATCACGTGACTCGCTGGATGCCAACAGCACCATATATCAAGAGATTTCCGGTGGACACGATTGGCTGGAAATGGGAGGCAAGCGAATCAACTCACGTGCCTACGTATCCAAATTCAACTTCAAAGGCACGGACCAAGAGAAAAAGGTTGGCGTCCTCTCTGGTGGAGAGCGGAACCGAGTCCACCTCGCTAAACTCTTGCGCCGTGGGTGCAACGTTTTGTTATTGGACGAACCCACCAACGATCTTGATGTCGATACACTGCGAGCTTTAGAAGAAGCGATTCTCAGTTTTGCAGGTTGCGTAGTCGTCATTTCCCACGACCGTTGGTTTCTCGACCGGATCGCGACTCACATACTCGCCTTTGAGGGGGACGGATATGTTCACTGGTGCGAGGGCAACTTTGAGACCTACGAGCAGCAGCGCAAGGAGCGGTTGGGCATCACCGACGACGAACCGCGACGCTTTAAGTACAAGAAGCTAGCGACCTAACGTTCAGGTGGCCAGAATCTACGATTCAGGTGGAACACGTGCAGGATATAACTGACAACGTAACTGACAACCGAGGTTGATTAGCGATTTTCGGAAATCTCGGTTCGTATTTAATGGTCTTTGCGATTAACCGAGACGCATTGATGGGCTTTTCAGTCGAACCGAATCGCTGAACGGAAAAGCAATGTGCATCTAAGTTGTAGGGAATTTATGTTGGGGCTCATCATTTTCCCCCGGCCCCCTCATGGAACGGTCATTCTAGCCCCCCCTTTGGTGGGGGAGGCTTGTGAAAAATTGGAAAAGTCAACTTAAAGAGTATTGTTTGCGCAAGAAGGGCATGTATTCTTAACCGTTACGTTCGTCACTTCCGTAACTTAATCCGTCCTAAGGTATACTCAATGAGCCTCAAAACCCTCCTTTCATTTGGCCTCGTTGTATCAATCACGCAAAGCTTGGCAGCTGTATCTTTTGCGCAAACAACATACAACTGGTCTACCGACATCAACAACAGTTTATGGTCGTCAAACTTGAGTTGGGGCATACCTAATAATAGTAATGCGTTTCCTTCTGCTGGAGACACGGCCCAATTTACGAATCGCTCTTCAGAACAGCCACAGGTACCCGTCCCCTCTCCGTTTGTCGTAAACCTAGGCACCGGCCAGTCGGTTCAAAACGTAGCATTTCTCGATTTAGGCTCAGGCTCGCCGACGAATTTCCAAATTGGTCAATCAGTAGGTCAAACACCTACACTGACATTCGCCGGCTCATCTACTTCGTCGATTACACGCTCAGGGACTGGGAATACAAATTTCGCGGCGAGCGTCGTCCTAGCAGGAAGCAGCCGTTCATTGAGCGTTGCGAACAACGTTGCATCTGGCACGCTGAGTTTCGGTTCTGTGAGTATTGGGGCATCGAATTCTTTGTCGGTTTCCGGGATTGGGCGAACCAACATAACGACGCTTACTGGTGGTGCTGGCTCAACAGCAACGTTCTCTGGAACTGGATCATCCAGTGTCACGAGTATCTCCGAGATCAGTACTATCAACGTTGAGGGCGGAAACATTGGAAATTTAGGTACTGTTACGACGGCAACCAATGTCTCAGGTGCAACGACTGTTAATTTGAAAGGGGGCACGTCCACAATCAATCTGCAGACCGCGTCTACCGTCAACGTCACCGGTGGCCAGCATAACCTCACCACGGTAGCGGGTTCGAGTGTATCACTAGGTGACTCCGGAGTCGTAAACGGTGGGCTGTCCATTTCTGGTAGCGGTTCTGTTTTAAGTGGTACAGGAACGATCAACGGTAATGTCGTGATTGGAGCCAATGCAATACACAGGCCAGGCAACTCTCCCGGTTTGCAGACGATTAACGGGAATCTAACATACCAAGCAAATTCAGTGTTTGAATGGGAGCTAAATGGAAACACGACCGCACAGACGGAATTCGACCGGGTGGGGTTGTCTGGCACTTTGTCGATCGACGGGGCAATGGATACACGTTTAATTTTAAACTCGGATTTTAGCGACCAGTTTTGGAAGCAAAATCAAACCTGGACTGTTTTCACTGGCGTATCCAATACAGTTGCTCTCAGCAATATGACGATTGTCGGGGCACCTGCTGAGTCTGTTGGTACGTTCAGGTGGGTTCAGAGCGGGTCCAATATCAACCTTGCGTTTTCTGCGGTTCCCGAACCTAGTTCTTTAGCTCTCTTGGGTCTTGCCGCTGGGGTCCTCGGCTTCGCAAAGCGAAGACGCATCAAAGCACTACTTGCCCAACCTGCGGCGTAGCACGAAACATAACCGGTGGCGCAGGCTCGTACTGCCTACGCCGATTCCCTGAATATTGGTCGATTAGGCCAATGTTATGAGAGAAGCGGCTTTGGATGCGATTGCTAAAAGATTCCAATCCAGCCTCCCGTCGCGACTTGGTTTGCGACCAAGCGTTCTTGCAATCGATTGCTGCTGCAGTGACACCGGAACTGCAAGATCGATATGGAATCTTGGCTTGTATTCACTAACCCCCTTTTGCTTTCACAAACCCATCGTTTGCAGGGTTGGTCTGCAAGGTTGTTAGTCAAGTGACTAAAGGAGCCTGACCTTGAAACCGCAAGTGCTGTGTGGGACGCTCCATATTCGGAGACACGGCTTGCGTGTACGGTTTTAGACTTGCGCTTGCGTATACGGCTTGAGACTTGGGAGAGTTGTCCACACACTGAAGCAAGAAGACTCGCTGTGCAGAATAACGCAAACAGGACCGGACACTCTGTGTAGACGTTGTTTCTCGATTCGCAAGCCAGCGTTTCGCCCACTCTCCATTCCGATACCCTACCGGTTTTTTGGGGGGTGAAAACGACGCTTTAGCCGGTGATAAGTTTCCTTGTTTTCGCAAGGAATCGTCAAGTATTCTCTACAGTAGCGATGAGTGGACTCGAACCACCGACACACGGCTTATGAACGGGTTTTTTCCAGGTCTTGAAAAGCTCAAAAACATTACTTTTCCTGCGTTTTGTATCGTACCACAGTGCAACCGGAGTTGCAAGCAAAGTATCGAATAAGGGTAGTTGCGGTGTATTTCGGTGTAGGACGAATAACAACTCCGCTGCACCGATGTTGAGGGTAAACTTCGCGACATCGCGAACTTCCAGTTGCATTTCACGCGTGCGTGCGAATGGCTTCGTGATGTGACCATGAAACCTCACGTCGTCGTGAGGGTATTGCAGCTCACGCGTGCGTGCGAACTTCTCCCGCATCCTGTGACAATGTCACGCTAACTCTGCGCCCGCCGGTGCTCGGTAGAGTCAACCTGCAATCATGCTCATGGTGTATGTGCTCACCGTTTTCGAGTCGCTCACGCATTACAAGTAACTTGCCAAGGCTTCCAGGCGGAAAGCTCGTGGGAGTCTGTGGTAATCGCTTTGGCTCGATAAATTCTGATTCCATGCTACTCCCCAAAAAAGAAAAACCCGCTGGACTACATGGTGGGATAATCACCAACAGCCCAACGGGTAAACGCCCTGGATCTCAACAGACTTGCACCGTTGATCGTCATTTAGCGAAGAACCGATATTCGCTGACCAATACAGAACGCCATGCCAACCAACTATTCAACAGGCTCGACCTCGACAGGTTCGGCCGCTCCAATCGCATCTGCGAGCGCACCGAGAACTAATTCTAAGTCGCTCGGCATTTCTGCGGTTCGCAATGCTGACGCCAACCGCGCCAAGTTGTCGCTACGCTCTGCACCGAGTCGCGCAAACGGAAGAGGACGATAGCCCTCGGGTGCAACGTCTGGTAACTCAACATCAATCGAAATTCGCTTCAACATTTCTTAACCTCTCCTCGTAACGTAGAAATTCAAATCCGCTTCAATCTTGACGACCTCGGCTTCGTATTGTGGCGTCAACTTTTTCAGCTTTGCCCGCAACTCCGACAATTCCTTTTCTAGCCCTCGCTTGATGCTAGGCCACGCTGGGCTTAATGCCCTCTTGCGATAAGGCTTGGAGTCAATCCAGACAACGGCTTCATGGTTGACACGCGCGACAGCATCCAGATACAGGTAACCATGCTCTCCGCCTTCATGCTTCGATGGATCGAGAACAGATTCGATCTCACTGATTCGCGATTTTGTATTCTCGATCTCACGCCATACGCCTTCCGTGATTCGCTCGCGCTCGATTCGAACTTTGTCGGCAATGTGGACGGGTGCATTCTCGCGAAGTCTTACAACCGCTTCCGCTTGCTCCTCGACGCGTTTGGTCGATAGCTGGGCGTCACGTTCAAGCGAACGCAACTGGGCTTGGAGCTTCTCGATTTGCTCAGCAATCTTCGGACCTTGAGTGTCCAGAATCTTCGCTGACGCCTGAGCTTCTTTCGTCGCTGCGTCTCGATCTGCCTTGCTGCCAGCGATTCGCAAATCCCGAATGACCGCCGCCATTCTGGTTAGCTGACGCCCGACCTCTCTCTCATCCCAACGCAAGTGCTTCGCAAAATACACTTTTTCCGCATAGGTAGGTGCTCTGCCTTGTTCGACGATCTCAGACAATAATCCATCGGCAACTATCGACTCTTCTGCGAAATCGCTCGCAACATCTGCGACAAAACTATCAGCTTGTGTAATCATTTTTTACCTCGTGTGAAAACTATCGTTTGTTTACTTCCGCCAACATCTGCAACCGCAAACCAGGAAACTCTCGGTCAACCGCTCGAACAGCATCGATGCCATTCTTTCCGGCCGCGATACGGGCTTTTACTTCGGTGTTCCATCTTGCTTTTGCTGACACGTCGCTGCTTCTAATCCTTGCGACAATTCGCTGCGGTAATCGTGCAACCACGCCCAACGTCGCTGGAGCTATGCGATTTGCAATTCCCAAACCGATCGACGCCTGGGCATCATAGAAAACCTCGCGGTCCAGTTCTCGCTCGATGAATGATCTTGGTCGCCTGGTCTTGTCGGCGTAAATCCCAACCATCCGATCTCGCAATTGGGCAAGCAGTCGCTTTTGCGAATCATCGACCGATTCACCCTCGAAGTGTGGATTGTGAAGCATCACGTACGCGTTAGGACTCACCTCGACGGAATCGAACGCGCAAAGCAACATCGACGCCGCACTAAACGCCATCGCTTCCACCTTCGCGACCTTGCGACCTCGATATGCTTTTATCATGTCGAAGATTGCGAACGCTTCAAAAAGACTTCCGCCCTCGGAATGAAAACTGACAATCAAAGGTTCGCCATTTTTCGGCAACTGTGATCGGAACATTGCCGCGCTGAACTCGCCTGGCGCCTGACCAATCGGTTTGTGAATCTGAATCATGGGTCTTGCCCTCCTTGCATGAATGATAGATCGATGAATGGCAAAGGTGCATCCCCTTGTTTGCTACGCGTAGCAACGACAGGCAAAATAATAGTTCGACCTAGATCGTCGATTTGCAAAATCTCTTTGCCCGTCGCGCCGCATGATGGGCAAACCAAGTATCGAACTCGGCTTGCTCCTTTGGTGAATGTCGATCTCGTTCGCATCCTGCCTATGCTGCATGAATCGCACCGCTCACCGGATCTCATCGCGCCACCTTTAGCCGCTGCCCCTCGATTGCTTCGATTCGCGCCCGCAGCTCTGCCAACTCCTGCATCGGTCCTAGCGTGCCTAGAATCTTTGTTGCCGCCGCGAGTACAACCTTCTCATCGTCGCTTGCCAACAGGCGAACCAACGCATTGCTAGCCGCTGTCGCATTTGCTGTGAGAACGGAAACTGCCTGCGTTACTGCTTCGCTTTTAAGTCGGCTGACTTCATCCTTGAACGCTTGGGTGCAACTGAGGCTGTAGGCTGTCGATTCGGTGCATCCCGCAGTTTTTGACGCATCCCGAACGCTCAAACCTGATGCTACCGCCGCCGCTAAAACTTGCAGATATTTAGATTGTCTCATCTGGATTGCCCTTGTAAAAATCGAAATGTGGTGCAACGCTCGAACATGCTGGCGCCGGAATGAACAGCTCGTTTGCGTTTCGTGGCTCGCATGTTTCAAGTGCTTGTCTTTCGGCGTCAAAGGATGCTAGGTAAAGATCCTCGAAATCGGACGATGTGCCATTTGGCATATCGATATGCTCTGGGAACTCGACGCCTGCAACGGGCTTGTAAAGAATCCGCCCTACAGTGTCCGGAATTGCTCGAACCATCCCCGCTGTCAAAAGCGGTAGCAGCATCTCGGTGTCGTGATCCCAATCGCTCGGTGATCCATTGCACGTTCGAGAGAACAGCACGCTTTCCCTAACCAAGGTGCATTCGGTCGTTTTGCCAAGCAGAACCAACTTGATGAAGTAATGCTTCGCTGTTTCGCAATTGTGCAACCTCGGACCAACCAGCGACCTTGCAACGGCTTCACCTTGAGCAGTCAAAAACAGGCTCGAAACCTGACCGCCGGAAACCTGGGCATTCACGAAACCCGATGCAATCAGCCGCTGCCTTTTGTGGTGCGATGCCTTCCAATCTTGCTTGCCATCGGCTTTGACTTTCAGCCCAACCGCTCCACTGAGGTAATCCGCCTGACGAGCGAAAATCTCCGCGTAGGGAACAGGGGAATCTAGCGTGCATCGCCAAGGCCAAAACAACGCGTCTCTGCGTGCCAGCAAGTCAACTAGGCTCATCTGGTCATCTTGCGTCAACGCATCGCTAGAACGCGATTCTAGGGCGTCCAGGCGGGTGTTTAATCTCTTCATGTCAAATACTCCTCGAATAAAAACGGTTTTGTAAGGTAGGCTTCGATGTCTTAGTGCGGAAACACGATGCAATTGAGCCGTATAGCGTTTGAAAGGCTCAAAAGATCGTTTAATGCCCAGGGGGAGAGTATCGCTCCTCGCCTCAAACATCCCCGCCAATGGCCATGGCTTCGCTCGTAACGTGTTTGGAATGGTCACGGCTTGTCCTCATCCGTCCTGCGAATGTCAACGCAACGCAAGCCATAGACTCGCAACAACGCTTTGAGCAACTTCCGCAATCGCTGCCATGCGTCCGGCTCGGGTGGCGGATAACTCGCTGGTGTCGTTAGTGTGATCGTTATTTCCATTGCGATACCTCCAGGTCATACGCTGCATGAATATCGTTTTCGGTAATCGTGCCATCTGCCAAACCGCTTAGCAGATAATGCAACGGCTCTTTGTGTTGTCGAATCACTTCAATCAACTCATCGGAAACTAACTCGGCTTCGGCTTCATAACGAACCGAATCACCGACTACAGACAATCGAACGCCGATTGCCCAACAGAAAACAAGGAAGTTCACCGGTGTTCCCATTACACCACCCCCGATACGATTCTCGCGCCCGATGTCGGCAATAGTGGGTTTGCGGGGTTTGATGGGTTAGGTTCACCTCGTTCCTCATACGGGATATAAATATCATCCTTACGTATAGGAGAGATGATTTTATTTTCCCCGCGTAGAGATTGGGGTTCGTGTAAGCCACTATACCCACCATAACCATCCCGGACTCTCCACCGCTTCACGCCTCCACCGGCTGATTCAGATTCGATTCGCCACCCTTGCCAAGTCCTGTCCTTAAAGGAAAGCAACTTCCGCCCAAACCGTTTAGCGTTCCATCCATTGCCACAAATCGCCGCTACTGCTTCCAGTAGCGTTGGGCAGCTCGGGTTATCTCGGTTCTGCGATGCCACTATCCGCTCGATCTCACCAACCGTTAAACCTGCCTTGTCTGGGTCTGCTTCCGTCAATCCTGTAACAAGCATTCCCAACAGTGAACGCGTCTCATCGGAATCGGTCGCTGATTTCCTAGTCGGTAACGGATCGGCTCCCCCTGCCCAAACAAGCGAACCGCGTATGATTCGCGTCCACTCCTCAAACGATCCCCAAACACCATCCGGAACACTCGGACAACCTGCAACGAAGTACGCCCTCAGAATCGTTAACGCTGCGATTGCTAGCCTCGGTCGATTTTCCCGAACGAACCCCAATAGATCGCCGTGAACGAATCCCGAACGATCCTCTGGGGCTTCCAATGGGCTTTCCAGTCGGATAGGCAAAACACGCCTTGCCACGTCTGAACCGTAGGCAATGTTATTTCCAGTCGCAACCCAAACCGTCCTCATCGGTAGTTCGCCGGTCGTTTTGCTTGCTCCTAGAATTCGATCGTTCCAACTCCTTGCCGTTAACGCCGCGTCAATGTTTGCTCCGCCTAGCTGAACGTCCAGATTGTCGAATAGGACGCATGGTGTTCCCTCGATCGCAATTGACGTTACAAGCTTCCGCTGTTCGTCATCGTCCCGTGTGAACGTCTTTCTCGACGCTGGGCGCCCGTAGGCAATCAAGCTTGCCGCATCTGCCAAAAGGCTCTTTCCGGCTCCTCGGATATTCGCACCGATCGCAAACATCGGAACGCATCCCTCGACGCATGGACGCCCGATCATGGAAAGCAACATTGCCAACCATCCCGAACGGTCCGCTGGATCGACAAACGGAAAATCGATTGTGACGTGATTTAATTTCTCGATCGCTCGCTGTGCATCCTCACGCGTTGGATTCTCTGCCAACTGGGGAAACTCTGCATTGGGTCGATAGATCAATCCTGACGCCTCATCGTAACCGGCTGTCTGTATGATCGAACCATCGGCTCGAATCGTTGGTGATTGAACCACGCCCGTTAACGGACGAATTGAACCGCCATAGAATCCGCGTTGATGTATCGCATCGACTAGCCAACGAATAGGACGCGTTGGAACGATCTCGATATCATCCTCTTTGCCTTGCTCGATCGTTAGCTGACAAGCTTGTGTTATTCGCTCTCGAACCAAGCTTGCTGGAAGCGAACGTATGGAAAGCATTCCTTTCGTTAGCTCATCCTCTGATTCAATTGCGTGGACAAGCGAACCGCCGCGAACAAACACCCGCACCGATTCTTGTAATCGTTCTGGAATCCGAGGGGATACCCAACCGAGATTGCCTAAGTGCTTAATTACTTGGTCGGCAACGAATCCTTCGTTTAACGTCAACAGGACTTCCGGCCGCTTGTCGGTATGTTGCTCCTCTGGTTCCCACTCTACCGCGTTGGTGATCGCATCGCGAACCAATTGCTCCCCGTTGGGTTTGCGTAGAATGTCGCGAACGTCGTCACCTTGCTTTTCTCGGATCTCACCCGGTAGCCTTGCTATGCGAACGCTCGCCGCAATTCCTTTGAGAACGCCGCCGCTTTTCTGCGCTCCGCGTTGTCCAGGGATATCCAAATCGGGAACGAAAACGATATGAACGCCACGAAAGAGATTCGCATAGACTGACGCCAATTCGCAAGTCGGCATTCCCGCCGCGTTGAATCCTAACGCCACCAATGCCGCCGCATCCTTAACGCCCTCGACGATATGCCAAGTCTCACCGTCTTGTGGTAATCGTCCAGGGAAAAAGAATCCTGCCATTCCCTGACCGCGTGCAAACTTGCCTTTGTCACCTGGCCACAAATCGAAATAGCTGTGCCTCTCTGCTTTGCCATTCCAAACCGGAACGCGAACAACTTCAAGCTTTCCACGCTTCGCTAGTGTTGGCTCGAATTGCATGAACGCATCGATCGGCATTCGCTTTTCGTGGCAAATCAACTCGATCAAACTTCGCTTAGGTGCATCGCCCGGTTTTATTCCCAGCTCTGACCCTAATCGCTTAATCGCTTCGGGGTTCTCGATCCCATGCAACCAGCCATAGGTTCCGATGATGTCGCCCGATCCTTTCGGTAAACAATGTCGGCAATAAACTTTGCCGTTAGTCTCGAAGTCTCGATCGATATGAAACCGATCGGTTCCGCCACACCTTGGGCAAGGCTGACCGGCTGAATCATTCCTAGCCAACTGCATCCCAAGAATTGCGCCGCAACGCCCGGCTGCCTGACGCTTGATTTCATCAATCATTCAGAACCTCGGCTTTCATCTCGGGGTTCGTTTCCATCGCTACTATCTTCTCAATCGGCATTCCCTGCCCTCGTAGCAAATCGGCCAACAGCCAACGAATCGCGATAGCGTCTAAAATCATCGACGCATCGACTTGTTCAACATCTTCCATCGTCTCCAGTAACTCATCCAGGATGTTCGAAATTGGCGAACTCGGACGATCGGAAAACACTAAATCCACTAGACTTGTTTTGTTGGCCGCATCGCCTAACATATAAAGACTCCTTAAAGGTGTGAAAAACGATAAGAGAACAGCCATCTGCACCGGTGGCTGTTTTCGTTTCAAGATGCGAGTGACTTAGCGGTGATCTCGGTGATGAATCGAGTGATCGCTTCTGAGCTAGTCACCCAAACATTGCCGATACGAACCGCTTCAAGTCGAATGCCTGACTTGCCTTTGAGAATCCACCGAATGACGGTGCTTTTGTCAGGACGAATACCACTAGCTTCGTGGATGTCTTGCTGAGCTTGTTTGATAGTGCGGTGGCTCTCTGTGAGAACCCTAGAAACCGCCTGTTCAACGTAAACTTTTTGCTTCGCCTTTTTAGCGTTAAGCTCTTGTTCCGCCTGTTCGAAATTAATCGTTTTCGCCATAACAACTCCTGTTCATGTTCTGCTTGCTTTTCAACAAACGCCATGACAGGAGTATTCAGGATTAGTCGTTTTTTTATTATCTGCCTCGATATCACTAGTCATATCGAGTGATATTAGAAACTAGCGTTTTCCCTTGGTTTTTCGAGAAAAAAAAGATTCGACAGTAGCTTGTAAGTGCTCAGGGACTTCGTACCAATCATTCGGCGCGTTATGTGCCTTGCCCGATTTCTTAAAGGCAACCCAGCCGCAATCCGCAGAATAGAACCCCTGCGTCTTATTTGCGGTCCTGTCTTTTCTCGCTTCTGACGCGTCTCCACAATCACGACGGGTTTTGAGTTGGATTAACTCAGGTCGTAACCGTTCAAACAAATCATCAATCGATTCAGCCTTTGGCGCTTCGTGGCTATCCAATTTGGGCAGTAGTCGCTCGAGCGCATCCGCCGCCGCCCCCTGGTCCACTTGGATGTGAGAATCAACATCAAAGCACGAACGAACGATGTAACGCAATGCCCTGCCAATATGCCCCCGACGTAGCGAACCCGCTGGAGTTGCGTTGTATTCCGCGACTAGCTCGGCGCGAACGCTGTCAGCAAGCTTCTTGGCTTCACGCGACAATCCGCCCGGCAATCGCAATTCCGAAACCAATAGTTCGATGTTGGACTTCATACAGATACCTCTAGTTTTGTGAAGTCGATGTCAGTTGACGCCAACCACTAGAGGATGATTGACGCCAACTGACGCGGGGTAGCTACTCCCCTCTCGACGAAGAATATATTTTACAGTTTGGGCATAGACTTGGCAGCCTTTGCCGCTTTTTGTTCGTTGATCTTGGCGTAATGCTGAGTCATCTGCATCGATGAGTGACCTAACAATGCCTGAGCAGCCTCACAACCAAGTGCATCCCGAACCATCGTTCCAGCAAGGTGACGCAACTGGTACGGATGCCACGCTGGAACATTTGCTTTCTTGCAAGCTCGCGAAATAGCACGTCCTAGACTGTGCTTGTCGTAGCAGTCAGTTGGTAGTTTTGTTGCGTTTGGATTCCTGCGGTTTTGTTGGCTGGGCTGTACCTTGGATTTCCTTGCTGCACGCTTCTGTGCGTTCCACCATTCGACGGCTTCTTTTGGCGAAAAGCAGTAGGCATCCGCATCCCGATTCAAGTAATCAATCACGGCTTCTTTGGCATCTCCCACGAGAGGGATAGAACGCGTTTTCCCGCGTTTAGCGTTCTTGTGCTGTTTGGGTCGATAGAACCACTCATCCCCGCTACGATCGATTTCTGCGGGCTTCATTGTCAGAATCTCGGATGGTCGCGCACCGGTAACAACCATGATGCGAATGACCGCCTTCAATTGTGGTGGCAGGTGAATTGCCGTAGCTCTGACGTGATCCAAATTTGCCGGTAGTATCGGCTTGGTCTCTGGCGCGTCCGTCTCACCGATCCTGAGCGGCTCAACAGTCTTTAGTCGCTGATGAGTCGAAATGTCTACCAGCTCTTGTGAGACAGCCCACTTGAACATGCGGATAACGGCATTCGCTAGTCGATTGCAGTATTGGCGGGTTTTCCCGGACTTGATCCAATCGCCACGCATTTTGAGGAGCAATCTCGGACCAAATTTGTCAGCCTCCAGCTTTCCAGCTTCATTCTCGACAATGGTGCAAACCTGGAGCAGCCGATTCTTTTCGCTTTGGCTAAAAGCGTATCGCACCTTAACGTGGCCCCTGTACGACTCCACAATGTGCTTGACTGTAATAGGCTCCTGCGACTCATCAACCTTGTCAACAACGCGTCCTGGCTCAACGTCCAGGCTCCTGAGTGATTCCGGTGTGATATCGTCCGGCAGCTTAAATCCGTTCTCCTGGTAACGCCTGAGCAAAACTGCGTAGCGTGCGAATGACTCCGCTGAATTGTGCTTCCCAAGATAGAACGTAACACCGTCAACTTTGGTGATAGCTTGGCCGCTAAGGTGGCGACTAATCGCGGGTGCTTGTGCCTTTGGTCTTGGCATGTTGAACGACTCCTTTGTCTAACGCTCACCCACCGGTGTACTGTCTGATTAGGACAGTTTCGGTGTATGAACTTCAGGAAAGTAATGTCGCTCAGTCGTTTTGACTGGTACGCTAACTAGCGTCCGACGTGGAAAAACATTGGTTTTTTTGCAGTAGCGATGAGTGGACTCGAACCACCGACACACGGCTTATGAAGCCGTTGCTCTAACCGACTGAGCTACATCGCCATTATCTTACCAAGCTGCTACAGCGGACCGCTGGTCCCGAAACTTCCTAGCTGGAAGTTCAGGCTTTCAAACCCGCCCCTAGTCGCTTAGTGCCGAATTCTACACGCTCTTGTTTCTCTGAAAAGACGAACTGAGAAAAACCGTCGCCCTAAGCCTTAATACGTCGAGAAAATCCCTCTATTCCCTACGTTTTCCCAGAATTCGACCTTTATCCCGCCTAGCTCTTGCTTTCAGAAACGGGATTTTGGTATTCACTCAGGACGCCACCTCAAACCTCCTAAGCTTCCCAACTAACCCTCAAACCGGATCTCCGCGTCTATGTTCCATACCACGGATCGTGAAGGTATTACCGCGACAAAACCGGTTTGCCCGGCCCAGTCGGCGAAAACAATCACCGCGGTCGGTGTGGTACTCCTAATCGCGGCTACGATCTTTATGCGGCAACTCGTCGCTTGCCCATTGTGCGAGGCGATTGGAAGCACGATTTCCGACGATTTGCAATCGCCAGCCCTCGGGGTCATCGTTCAAGTAACGGAATGCACTACCCGAGATGATGGCGCCGGTTTTGATCTTATGGTCGATTTCGTGGCCTCGATCGGTGAACAAAAATCGCCCCCCAAATTCCAGGGCGTATTCTCGTTCAACGAAGTCGCCAAAGGTAAGAAAATTCTTCTAATCGGAACACCTGATGTCGCTGCCACCGACACATCAGATATGGATCATATAACATGGCTGTGGAATACTCCTCTGGAACTGACTGAAGCTGCAGCTGACTATGTTCAAAACCTCCCTCTCACGGATCGTCCTGAGTCGGAACGACTTGCATACTTTTACAAACACCTTTTCGCTAGCGAGCAAATGGTGTCTGACGATGCTTACTCAGAATGCGCTCGGGTCTCGCTCGAAACCATCCGCAAAGATTCGTTTCGCCAAGATTTTGACAAACAGAAACTCCTTAATGCTTTGCGGAAACCTGACTTTCCTGCCAAGTATAAAAGCTTTCTCTGGATGGTTTTAGCCGAGCTCGGTGAACAAACCGATGCACCGATCTTTCAAGAATTGGCGATGCCTCTTATCGAACAAGAGCTCAAGAACTCTGAAATCGAGACGATCCAGTCCTCAACCGTGGCGAACTACCCTTGGCTAGCGGCCGCTATGGCATGTTACGCACGGCTGGGAGGCGAGACGGCCATGCAAACTCTTGAGGAGAAAATGCTGCGAAATCGACAGTGCCCCGTCGGACTCAAGTCGGCTGCAATCAGCGCTATTCGCGTGTTGGGAAGCGATCTGGATCCAAGCCAGATGACTCGATCCGCTCGTGCACTGGCGCATGTTCTCGATGATCCTGCAGCCGCTGATTTGGTGATACCAGATCTAGCGAGATGGGAATACTGGGACGCTATTCCACAATTGTCTCGGCTGTTCCGCGATCCGGAATCAGAACAAGGACTGGCTCGGTATTTGATCATCAACTACATGCGTCATTGCCCCTTGCCAGACGCTGCAAGCGAGCTTGAGAAGATGAAAGCCTTCGATCCGAAATCCTATCGTCGAGCACTAGCCATGGTGCCGAAAGTCGACATTAAGTAGCTTCATCGCTCAAGTCTCGTGCCCGAACCTAAACCAAAAACTTAGAGCGATTTTATACCCGCACCACACAAAGGCAGCACGACGGTCTCGTTCGGGGGAAACCATTTCGGATACGCGGTAAACGCAGCGATGTTGACCGCCGAGGTCGGTTCCACGTCGTATCCCCGGCTAGCTAGATAACGCCTGGCTGGTTCGATCAAGTCTTCGGCGATCGATACAATGGTCCCTCGCGATGCGCGGATGGCATGCACTATCTGAGTGCCGCGAGCGGGAGCAGCGATTGCAATTCCCTCAGCGGCCGTCCCTTGATTGACAACTGGCTCGACAACTGGATTATCGTTGGCAAAGGCTCGCGTTAAGGGATCACACTGCCCAGACTGAACGGCAACGATCCGAGGCAGTCGATCAATCATTTTGGCTGCAAGCAACTCGCTGAATCCATAGAAGCAACCTAGAACGAGCGTGCCATTTCCAACGGGCAATATCAACGTGTCAGGGGCTTTCCCCAATTGTTCCCATAGTTCGAACGCGTAGGTTTTCGTCCCTTGATAGAAAAACGGATTGTAAACATGGCTGGCGTAAAAAACGTCATCCTGCTTTGCGAATTCCTTGGCCGCAGATGCTGTTGCCTCGCGCGATCCTGCAATGATTCGGAGTTCGGCACCAAAGAGAGAAATCTGTTTGAGCTTCTTAGGCGATGTCGCTTCCGGAACAAAAATGGTGCACCGAAGCCCAGCACGGGCGGCGTAGGCGGCAATGCTGGTGCCGGCATTGCCGCTTGAGTCTTGGACTAAGTGTTTTGCGCCCAACGACTTTGCTTTGGCGACCAACACGGCAGCCCCTCGATCTTTAAAGGATAGCGTTGGCATCATGTAGTCAACTTTGGCAAACAAATGGGGCTGTTCCGGATCGAGTTGCACCAAAGGGGTAAAGCCTTCGCCCATCGTGATGGATTTCCAGGAGTCATCGGAAGCATCGAATGGTAGAGCCTCCTGGTATCGCCATAAAGTTCCTGGTCTAGCTCGAATTTTGTCGAGAGGAAAAGCAACCGAAAAAGGTTCCAAGTCGAGTAGCTCCCCCCCGTCTCCATGCCATGCCATCGACTCAATCGGATATCGTCTACCCGTTTTTGTACCCAAGTAATGCTTCATGATTCGTGAATCCATGGTGGCCATGAGCTCGGTATCGCGGCGGTTAAGTCGAGCGTTTCCTTTTTCGTGGGATGCTGAAATACGAGTCGTCGGCAATGCAGCGCAATTCCATTAGAAAAGCGAACGTGCGAACCATATTTTTCGTCGCCGAGAATGGGACAACCGATGGCTTCTAACTGGGCACGTATCTGATGTTTTCTGCCTGTAACTAGTTCGATCTCCAGCCATGATTGCTGCTGCGCAGTGCTTAACGATGAGTTCTCTCCGGATGCTCCCAACGTTCGATACTCCAAGATCGCTTGTTGCGATTGAGAGGTTGCTCGAGCAACGACGCGTGTCACCGTCTCAGACTCATGCCGCGCGAGCCAATGTTCGATGCGATCGCATGGTCTAGGTGGGGTGCCAGAGGTGACAGCCCAATAGATCTTCTTGACCGATCGATCTCGAATCTGTTCGCTCAATCTGGCTGCTGCTTTACTGGTGCGAGCCAATGGGACGAGACCCGAGACGGGGCCATCGAGGCGACTTACAACGCCTAGATAAACGCTGCCAGGTTTGTTGTACTTTTGTTTGATGTAAGATTTGGCTCGTTCTAGCAAGCTGTCTTGATCGGCCTGAGCACCTTGGACAATCCAGCCAACTGGTTTGTTGACAACGAGAAGATGGTTGTCTTCATAAACGATATCCATCAATGACTCGCGGTTTTCTTATGGCATGGCAACTCTAGGAACATAACCAATTTCGCGATGGAGTTCGTGAGCAATTCTCAAGAGTTTTGATTCTTGCAGCGGCGCGGCTTGCAATTGCACACCGATTGGCAACCCCGACGAGTGGGGATTTACAGGGATCGAAAGAGCAGGCACTCCAGCCAAATTAGCGCTGACCGTATAAAGGTCTTCTAAGTACATCTGAACGGGGTCGTTCACTTTTTCGCCAAGTGTAAAGGGGGTGGTAGGCGTGGTCGGTCCCAAAATCGCGTCGACGGTTTGAAACGCCTGATCATAGTCGTTCCGAATCAGTCGTCGAACTTGCAAGGCTTTGACGTAGTACTTGTCACTGTAACCTGCGCTGAGGGCAAAGGTGCCGAGCATGATGCGGCGTTTGACTTCGGTGCCGAATCCTAAAGAGCGAGTTGATTTGTACATTGAGACCAGAGGTGATTCGGCGGTCGGTTTAGGAAAATCCGCGCGATAGCCAAAATGAGCACCGTCGTAGCGGGATAGATTACTGCTCGCTTCGCTGGGGGCAACGATGTAGTAAGTCGGGACAGCATACTTATGATGAGGCATGGACAGGTCGACGATCGTGTGCCCTATTTCTTGAAAGAGTTTGATCGCATTCAAAATGGCGGTGCGCACTTCGTCATCGAGAGATGGATGTTCGAGGTGTTCACGAACAACTCCGATTCGATAAGGCGATTTGGCACCTTCCAATTGTGCAACGAAATCCTCATGTGGTGTACTGAGGCTGGTTGAGTCGCGTGAATCGTGGCCCGCAATAACGTTCAGGACTGTCGCCAAATCTTTGATGGTACGTCCAAACGGTCCGATTTGGTCCAAGCTACTCGCGTAGGCCACCAAGCCGTACCGACTAACGCGTCCGTAGGTTGGTTTCAGTCCACAGACACCGCAAAAGGCAGCAGGTTGCCGAATGGAACCGCCCGTGTCGCTTCCGAGTGTGACTGGAGACAACAAAGCCGCCACGGCAGCGGCTGAGCCACCACTACTACCACCACAGGTGCGGGAAGTATCCCAGGGATTGCGACTTGCCCCGAAGCAGCTCGTTTCCGTCGAGCCACCCATCGCAAACTCATCCAAGTTTGTTTTTCCGAGAATGATCATGCCGGATTGGCGAAGCCGGGCGACCACCTCTGCATCAAAAGGAGATCGATAGTCGCTCAGTATTCTGGAGCCACAGCTGGTGGGTGTGCCACGCGTGCAAATATTGTCCTTAAGCGAAATGGGAACTCCATCCAGCTGGCTCATGCATTCGTTGCGTTGTCGACGAGCGTCCGATTTTTTTGCCTCTTCGAGCGCTCCCGATTCATCGACGTAGACGAACGAGTTAAGCTGCGGATCAATCCGACGGATTCGATCAAGGTAAAAGCGGGTTAATTCCAGGCTGGAAATTTGCCGAGAATCAAGCCGTGCAACAATATCGTCAAGTGATTGAAATTCCATGATCGCCAAAGAATACCACAAGCGTCGTTCCGAACAAAGGCAAGAGTCTGCTAGAATGATCGCCGCTCCTTAACCAGGAATGATGAGAATCAGATTTCAGATCATCACCCATTTCCATACTTTCGTGCCCCATTTGCAATGACAACACTACAGACACCCCAGCTTCCGACTACAGATCTACCGGCTGCGACTTATCCTTTCTTCTCGCAACTGGCTCGGGTCATCAATTCTGGCCAATCCAAGTCGATTGTGTTGTCGGGCAACATCTATGATTTGTATTTTGATGGCCGTCAGTATGTGCCGCTGATTCCGTTTCTCAGGTCCAAGACGAAAATCCCTGGCCTGATTCAAGTGATCTACGAATTAAATGGACCGATTCGCATAAGCGATGAAGACAAGGTTAAAATGCGGGAGGCATGGGCCGCGTGGAAGAACGGAGTCACCCTCGATGCCATTCCCATGCGCGAGGTCTTAAACGATGGCAGCAAGTTTGACTTGCGCCGTCGGGAATTCGATCAGTACCTCCGAGACGCGATTGGTAACGCGACGCAAGCCCTCGAGTTTCTTCGCCAGCTTACGATTTGTTCACGCGAAACCATGCGCGAGAGCTTGATCGTGCTGATTGAGGGAGCGGACATGCTGCTGCCTGCTGGAGATGGTGATGTTGCCAAGTTGAATGATGCTCAACTGCGTCGAATCGCCATTGTCACCGATTGGTTCGGCAACCCCGAGTTCTTTGCTGGCAAGGACGCGGTCGTATTAATCGCGGAATCGCGAAGCATGATTCATCCTCGTGTGTCGAGATTACCGCAAGTTCTGTCGGTCGAAATCCCGAGCCCCAATCTGGAATCGCGCAAGCATTTTGTGACGACTCATATCATGTCGAATCCGGCTTCCAAAAAGCATAATGTCGACATGGTGGCCGACGCGACCGCCGGGCTTAGTTTGCACGCCCTCAGGCAACTCATGCTATCTGCCGATTACACTCAAAAAGAGGTTGATCGCCAAGACACGACATTGCAGGTGGAAGCGTTTATTCAGAGTCAACTGGGTGAAGATGTTATCGAGTTCAAGAAGCCGTCGCATCGCTTAACCGATTGCGTGGGTTTTTCGAAGCTCAAGGAGTTTCTCGCTTCGTATTTGATACCACGAATGAAGCTGCCGGATGATCGTGCACTACCGGGTGCGGCCATCGCGGGCCCGATCGGCGGAGGCAAGACGTTTATCTTCGAGGCGGTCGCCGCAGAACTCGATATGCCTGTTCTAGTCCTAAAGAACATACGCAGCCAGTGGTTCGGTCAGACCGATGTTATTTTTGAAAGACTAAAGCGAGTACTCGAGGCTTTAGAGAAGGTCCTTATTTTCGTCGACGAAGCAGACACGCAGTTTGGAGGAGTCGGTGCCGGGGCTCATGAAACTGAACGGCGGCTAACGGGCAAAATACAAGGCATGATGAGCGATCCCAAACTGCGGGGCAAAGTGATTTGGCTGTTGATGACGGCTAGAATTCATCTTTTGTCACCTGACATTAGACGCCCTGGCCGCGTCGGCGATTTGATCATCCCTGTGCTTGATCCTATTGGTGAAGATCGCAAAGAGTTCATTCGCTGGATGTTAAAGCCGACCAACCTGAGCAACGAACCGCTCGTCGAATGGTTGCATGCCGAGGGGTTAGAGCAAGATTATTCGTCGGCCGGTTACGCGGCGCTTCGCAGTCAGTTTCGAGCCATCCCCCCCAAGGATGAGGCGGATTTAAAAGAGATGATTCGAGACTTTATTCAGCCCGCCATCAAGCAGACGCGTCGATACCAAACGCTTCAGGCGCTCGTGAACTGCACCAGGCGTTCCTTGCTGCCGGATCCGAACATATCGGATGAAGACCGAGAGAAAATGGAACAAGAAATCCGCTTGCTCGAAGAAATGGGAATTAGTTAATCGCGCCAACATGTTTTTCAAGAATAATCCAGTTTTACAACGAGAACTGATTGTCAATCTTCGAACACCTCGGGCGTTTTTGCTTATGTTGGTGTATCAAATCGCATTGGCATCTGTCGTATTGATTGCTTACCCCAGGGATGAGAAGATCGACTTGAGCCGCGAGTCTGCTTCGGCGCAGCGGCTTGTTGATTTTTTCTTTGTCGGGCAATTCGCCATCGCTTCTTTGATGGCGCCGAGCTTTACGGCCGGTTCTATAACGGGGGAGAAAGAGCGAAAGACTTATGAGATGCTCTTGGCGAGCCCTTTGCGACCGTCGGTGATCGTGTCAGGCAAATTGATTGCAGCCCTCACCCATTTGGTAGTCTTGGTGTGCGGGTCTCTACCCATCATCATGTTGTGTTTGCCGCTGGGAGGGGTGTCGATTTACGAGTTGTTGGCGGCTTATATTGGATTGCTTTTTGCGATCTTTTTGTTTGGGGCCATCAGTATGTTTTGCTCCAGTTATTTTAAACGGACCAGTTCCTCATTAGTGGTCAGCTATGTTTTGATTCTCCCCATCCTAATCGCAGGCGTCGTGGCATGGTTGACGTTGTCTCAGCAAGCTGATTTAAGGTTATTGTTAACCGTGACCTTGGTTCCCGGGGTTTGTCTCGTATTGGGGACTTTGCTTTTGTCAGTAACCGGGCACAGATTGCTTTACCCACCTGATATCGGCAGTCAAGGGAGCGATGTAATCGATCTCGAGAACGAGCAAAAGAATGCCGTGGGACTTGTCATTCAAAGAGATCAATTTCCTGATAACTTGTTTGCTCCTCCGCGTCGCAAATCGCTCATGGCGGACAATGCGAATCCAGTTTACGACAAAGAGATGCATGCCGAATTGTTTAGCCAGGGAAGCTTGATGCTGCGGTTGGTGATTCAGATCAGCATGGCGTTAGCCATTCCCCTGATGGCGGCGTTTTTGTTTTTCGACCCGAGCAAAGCAGCTTTTTACGCCGGCTTCGTATTGATCTTTAATTTGCTCGTCGCGCCGGTTTTCGTAGCTGGCAGCATTACCAGCGAACGAGAAAGGCAAACCATCGATTTGCTTTTGACGACCACGGTCACCTCGTGGCAAATCTTGTGGGGAAAATTGTTAGCTGGTTATCGCGTGTCGGCTGTGCTGACGTTGTTTATCATGTTCCCTCTCATCTTGGCCTTGGTTCCGATTACACCTCTGTATGAGAATTGGCCGTCGATGTTGGCTTACTTTGGAATCTGTTTCGTGGCATCGATATTTAACACCGTCTTAGCTCTGTTTTTGTCTACCTTGGTACGCAAGACCAGCACGGCCATGATGTTGACGTATGTGATATTGTTGGGGCTGTACTGTTTGCCGGTGGCGATTTATTTCTTGTTCTGGGTGTTTCAACCGGGACTCGCAGAAAATCCGAATTTCCGTTTTGTAGGGATTACAAGTCCTTTGATGGCGGTCGAGAGCGCGCCGCTAAACTCAATGCCCTCAGTTTATGGAGAAGGTGATCCGAAGATAGGTTCCTGGCCACTTATCGCTGGTTATACCGGCATAACACTGTTGGCGACCGCTGTTTTGCTCGGAATAGATGTTTGGTTATTCCAAGCTCGGTGGAGGCTAACTGGTCGCGGCTAGCGGGTCGCGGTTGACGGGGTGAACAATCGAGAAGAGAATACGGTTTTCAGGAAACAACTACAATTCGTGAGAGATCGCGTCCTGTGCAACACGTTTACTTATGCTGAGATCGTCGTGATTTCCTGATTGGCTCTTTTCTCAACCTTAAATCCGTGCAAATGAATATTCTTCAGACCCAAGATCCAGCCGTTTGGGCAGCCGTTGAAAGCGAAGCCGTCCGTCAACAGGAAGGGCTGGAAATGATCGCCAGCGAAAACTACACCAGCGCTGCCGTCATGCAAGCCGTGGGTAGCGTGCTGACCAACAAATATGCTGAAGGCTATCCAGGCCGCCGGTACTACGGTGGCTGCGAACACGTCGATACGGTGGAGACCATTGCGATCGACCGTGCCAAGACGTTGTTCGGAGCGGAGCATGCAAACGTTCAGCCCCACTCGGGCTCGCAAGCCAACATGGCGGTTTATTTGTCTGCTCTAACTCCCGGCGATACCGTCCTGGGATTGGACCTCGCACAGGGAGGCCACTTGACCCACGGGATGCATCTCAATATTAGCGGCAAGCTTTACAAATTCTTTGCTTACGGGGTTGATCCAGTGAATCACCGGATCGATTTCGATCAAGTTGCGAAGTTGGCGCGAGAGCACAAGCCCAAGATGATCGTTGCGGGAGCGAGTGCCTATCCACGGGAAATCTTCCACGACAAGTTTGCGGAAATCGCGAAAGAAGTGGGAGCCAAACTGATGGTGGACATGGCCCACTATGCCGGTCTAGTTGCTGCGGGAGTTCACAACTCACCGGTTCCCTATGCAGACTATGTGACGACGACCACACACAAAACGCTTCGTGGTCCTCGTAGTGGATTGATTCTATCGAAAGCCGAGTATGCCAAGCCGATTAACAGCGCCGTGTTCCCTGGTATTCAAGGCGGGCCGCTGATGCACGTGGTTGCCGGTAAAGCGGTCTGTTTTGGAGAAGCCATGTCGCCCGCATTTCGAGAGTACGGTAAGCAGGTCGTTGCTAATTGCAAAGTCCTCGCGGAGACTCTTCTCGCGAGCGGGCTTCGTTTGATCAGTGGCGGTTCCGATAACCATTTGGTACTCGTCGATGTGACAAGCTTTGGAATCGGTGGAAAGATTGCTGAGAAAGCCCTCGACGAATGCGGGATCACCGTCAACATGAACATGATCCCATTTGATACTCGCAAACCGATGGACCCGAGCGGTATTCGGATCGGAACCCCGGCCCTTACGACTCGTGGTATGGGGGCTGACGAGTTCAAGTCGATTGGTAATTGGATTGTCGCAGCTCTGAAATCACATGAAGATCCTGCGGCCCTCGCCAAGATTCGCTCCGAGGTAAAGCACTTGGCCATGCAGTTCCCTGTACCAGCGTCTGTTCTTTCCGAATCTCCTGCAGCACACTGCGTCGCTGTATAAATGAAAACCTGAAAGGACTTACCGTGGCCACTCCAAAGATACTGATTGCTGATGACAACGCGCAAAACCGCGAGTTGCTCGAAGCTCTACTCGCTAAGTTTGATTGCGATACCGAGTTCTCGGTTGACGGGCAAGATACGCTCGACAAAGTCCAGGCGTTTCAGCCCGACCTCATTTTGCTCGATGTTATGATGCCCAAGCTGAACGGGTTTGAGGTGTGTCGAAAGCTAAAGTCGGATCGTGCCACTTCGAAAATCATGATTCTCATGGTAACCGCCCTCAGCGAACTCGGAGACATCGAACGAGCTGTCGAAGCCGGTACGGATGATTTTCTTTCCAAGCCGGTCAATTCGCTCGAATTGCAAAAGAGAGTTCAGAATATGCTCAAACTCAAAGGCACGGAGGACGAGTTAGAGCGACTACGTGCTTACATTCGCGAAATGGAAGAGACCAGATAGGCAACCTGTGTGGCCAACGGCTCCGCCAATGCAGAGCCACAAGCAAATGTCGGCGCTAATCGCATTCTGATCAACGCTCCATGCTCAATCGCGATTACTTTTTTGATCGCGATTACTTTTTTCCGAACGCGTACAAAAACGAATCGGTCAAAACGTAGATGATTCCATCCGTGACGTTGATTCCTTTCTTGACCGCCGAACCCATGTAGAGAGCTTCGGGTTCAGAGGCTTCCCTGCCGTGATCAAACACGAGCAAATCACCATCTTCGGTCCCAACGAACACCTTGCCAGCGATCACGTAGGGGGTCGCCCACGTGCTTGTTAACATATCGTGCATCCATAGCATCTCTCCGGTATTGGCGTCCAAGCAATGAAAGTAGCCTTCTTGTTCCGCCACGTAAGCCAATCCGTCAGCGACGGTGACGTTGCTCAGTAGACGTCCAACTTGATATTCTCGTTGGCCTTTCTTTGGAAGCTTTCCGCCGTAATGCCAGACCAAGGCCGAGTCTTTATTCTCCGGAGCTTTCGGGTCAAAGTTATCTCCGACTGGTGAAACATCCCCTTGTTTAGTCACATCGATGCACCAAACGTGACCGACACCAGATCCATCTTCAGGGTTGGTTCCGACTCCAATGAAGACTTTGTTATCGTGAACCACAGGGGCAGCGATAAAGTAGCAGCGATCTGATTTGCGTTTGTTATAGTGATCGTAGACAGAGTTCTTGGGGTTGCAGAAAAACTTCCAAACAGGTTTGCCGGGCTTGACCGCATCAAACGCGTAGAGCCAGCCATCACCTCCAGGGAAAATGACGAGAGGCTTGCCGTTGTTATCGGCATAGACCGGGCTAGTCCATTGCCCCTCCATGACTTCCTTTCCTGGTGAGCTATCTTTCCAAACCAACTCGCCCGTTTTCTTGTTAAAGGCTACAAAGCTAGGAGCCTCGGGAGCTGGAAAGGTCCATGGATTCGTGGCAATATTCCAACCGTTGCCTGTCACGGCAAACACCAAGTCCCCAACGACCAAAGGAGAGCTAACAGCCAATTGGCATGGAAACACCTTTAGCTCCTTGACCATGTCGTAGGACCAAACGACTCTACCTTTGCCTTTGTTTACCGTATCTCCACGGACATCTAAACATACGAGCTCACAACGATTGCTAACGTACCACGCGTAGTCACCCTCGACAGCTAGGTTGGAGACGACACCTTGTTCAGGGTAGTCCATTTCTGCTCCACCGAGCTTTTCGTGTGTGTGTTGCCAAAGGAACTCGCCTGTCTTTTGATCAAAGCACATTACGACGCCACGATCCCCATCGAGTGCAGGATCGCGGGGCGAAGCATTGTTAGTCCCAATAAAGATTCGTCCACCAGCCACGACGGGGCCGCCGTAAGAGGTTCGTCCGAGCTTTGCTTTCCAAAGAAGATTTTTTTCGCTCCCCTCTTCCGCACTGAAGTCCGACAGCACTTCAGACTCAGTCGTGTTAACAAAATTGTTCGAGGCCTTAACGCCAGATGTACCGGCATTCACAGCGTCGTTCTCATTAGCCCCAATGGTCAAGGCCGGGTTCAAGCCGCCCAAAACCGAGGAAAGAAGAGCGATTCGGAACATTTGAACCTGGAAGCGACGCATAGGATTTCTTAGATAAAGGTAGGATTCGTTTGGTGTAAAAACCGCAAATTGCCAATAAAAAGCTCGCTTCCTTTATAGTCCGGCACCCTGCTTGGGTCAACCAACTAGCCATCCCATGGTTCGGCATAGACGCAATCATGCCGTAGGACGTCGAATCGAAGTTACATTCTTGTGACACACCGACTGGCAATCACTGCGTACGATTTGACATCGTTCCGATGAGGACAACGAATCAGCCACTATGGGTACACAGTCTATGAAATCCTGCAAATTCTTGATAAATCCGAACCTCAGTTGGTAATTGGTTTGGCAATCTGGTCCAATCCACTAGTTTAAAGGATAACCATTTCAGGTCTCGGTAGCCAAATTCGGCACCTTTTCATTTTCTTTCTTCTTTGAACCAGCCTCATGTCGCTTAACAACCACTCACAACGAATCTTGATCGTCGAGGACGACCATGCCATTCGTCGTGGGCTTGCCGATGCGTTGCGATTCGCGGGTTATCAGGTTTACGAATCAGCCCGTGGCGATGAGGGTATTCATGCCGCCTTAAGCAATCCCATTGATCTGGTGGTATTAGATGTCGTATTGCCTGGGTGCAGTGGAATGGACGTGCTCCGGCGCATTCGCGAATCCGAATCGACTCTACCTGTCATTATGCTAACGGCTCGCGGTGAGGAGTCTGATCGAGTGGCTGGGCTGCGAAGTGGAGCGGATGATTACGTTGTGAAACCATTTGGGCTCCAGGAGCTTTTAGCCCGAATCGAGGCTGTTTTACGAAGAACTCCCGAACGTCCTCAGGCTAACGAAAAACTCTCGTTCGCCGGTGGATGTATCAATTTCCAGCGACGCGAAATTCGCCTCGATAACCAGACCGTGCATTTGTTGTCGGAAAAGGAGTGGGAGCTTGTATCTTACCTAGCCAAACACCATTCTAGAGTCGTGAGTCGTGATGAGATACTTAGCCATGTTTGGAAGATCTCGCCACGAGGACTTCAGACACGAACGATCGACATGACGATCGCGCGATTGCGTGAGAAGCTAGGAGACGCATCCGACGATCCGAAAATTCTTATTACCGTTCGCGGACATGGCTATATGTTTTGCACCCCCGTTTCCTCGACCTCCGATTAGCTATGCGTCTTCCCAATCAAGCGATGAAATGGTGGTGCGGATTCGCGGCGATCTCGGTTCTAGCTCTGCTAGGTCTTTTCCTAATCTCAACCCTCGTATTGAAATCCGAGTACGCCGAAGCTGAGGCACGTCGCGTGGCTGCACTTTCTGAAAACTTGAGAGTTGCTCTTTGGCGATTGGATTCAGCGCTAGCCCCGCTCATCATACAAGAAAGCCTCGTTGCTCCCGAAATGTTCATGGGATCGCCAATCACAACCTCGCGCCCAAAGGATACCCGAGAGTCCACATCCGCCACCAACTCAAACCTTGAGGTCATGTCAGAATTGCCCATTGTAGATCGTTTCGAATGGGATCCTGGAACGGAACAAGTTCGGTCAGTATCCACGCAATGGAAATCCATTGATGAGGAGCTAATCGTTCTTATTCAGAAAGCAATCGCAATCAATCGGAGGCTTGCCACTGACACACCCAAGCGTGAAGGAATCGGATCGAATGGGCTAAGCCACGATCAAAACGTTGCACCGATCACCAACAAGGCTTTAAATGCGTTCAACCAAGATTCGCGAAATGAGCGAGATTTTCAACAACGACAACAAAATTCGCAAATCGGAAACTACTTTGCGTTTGAAAACTCCTCCCAGCAAACAGAGCGAGCAGTTTCCCTGCAACCCATGATACCGATTTGGAACAGGGACAAACTGCTGCTCGTCCGAGCCATTGGCGATTCGAATCGATCGCTCGTTCAAGGATGTCAAATTGATCATGTTCAACTTAGTCGTACCATAAAGTCCCTGGTCTCCGATCTTTTTCCCGAAGTAGAAATCGTTCCCTTGAAATCCTCACTGGTTGAAGCGGATTCCATGATGGATGATTATGCTCGACTCGCTTCTTTGCCTCTGCGTCTCGAACCAATCATCTCAAGCCCGATATCGCATCTAACGTCGACTCGTGCTTCTACCTTGTATACCCTTTTGATTGCCTGGGGGGCAGCGATTCTAGCCATTCTCGCTGGCAGCTTGTCTCTCGCAGCATTTCAGCAAATCAATTATCGCCGGTCATTGTTTGTTTCTTCTGTTACCCACGAATTACGTACACCGCTCACTACCTTTCAGCTTTACACCGATTTGCTAACCCAAGGAGTCGTTACAGAAGAGTCTCAGCGGAAATTGTACTTAGATACTCTCAAGGCCGAATCGTTGCGATTGCAGCACCTCGTCGAGAACATTCTTGCATTCTCAAGAATTGAACGGGGGCGTGCTACACCCGAACGGACAACAATCCTATTCGGTGAGATTTTGGCGTGTATCGAAGGGAGAATCGAAAGTGCCGCCATGAGAGGAAATATGGTAATGGTTTGGGATTGTCGAGATCATGCAAATCGATTGGTGACGTGCAATATCGATCTCATGGAACAAATCCTTCTAAACTTGATTGACAACTCATGCAAATACGCTGCTTCGGCGATTGATCGAAGAATCATTCTGAGTAGCTGCATTAAGAACCAACACCTGCACGTGAGCGTTCGTGATTTCGGGCCAGGCTTTAAAAATTCCTTTCGATGGTGGAGACCGTTTTCTAAGTCCGCAGAGCAAGCAGCGGAGTCAGCACCCGGCATAGGGTTGGGGCTTGCCTTAAGCAAAAGCTTGGCCAAACAGTTTTCGGCCAAGCTGTATTCCGAACCATCAGAGGCAGGCGCTAAATTAACACTCCGCCTCGAATTGGTAGACGATTGATTACCGGCAATCGAGACGGCTAGTCCTGTGCGCGAGTAAACTCTAGGAGTGCATTACCCAACTGCGGAAGGACTTGTTCGGATTTTTGAACCGATTTAGATTTGAGGTCAATCCACAGAGTCCCCTTTTGTGCCGGCATCTCCAAATTGGTTAAAGTCAACTTGGTAAGAAGCTTACCGTTCCAATCTTCTTCACCGACGACCTGGATACGTGTTGGCTGCACTTTGCCAGTTTGAAGGTCTACCACATTGACCACAAGATTCGTTTCGGCACTCAGTTCCATGCCGCAGAGAATGTAGTCGCGACCTGGCCCATCGCATAGCAACGCTCCTGCGTAGGCAAGCTCCTGCGAGACATCTCCTTTGGAAAGCGTGACTTTGTTAGGAGTATACTTCGCATCAAGAACCTGTTCGCCTTCGGTTAGCGTTCTCGATTCTGGTTCCAACGAAGCGTTATAGGTCGCACTGTCAGTCATATTGCCTAGAGGCCCGACCGTGTCATCGGTGATAACCCACGAACCACCCTTTTGGGAAATGGTTCGCTTTGTTTTCATGGACAGCACCTGGCCTTGAACGGCAATCTTAACGTTCCAATTCTCAGTACCAGCTTTAAGAGCCGGGGTAATCTTTGGTAGCTTTTCAACGACGGAAACCTCTTTTGGATTTACATACGTTACTTTGCTGATGTCAACTTTAAGCTCACTCAGACGGTTGGCAACATCCTCCGGCATCGACTCTTGATATCGACCACCGATCTTGTTTGCCAAGAAGCGTTCGATTTCCGCATACATGGCCATTCGATTGACTGGCTTCGCAAAACCGTGTCCCTCGTCCTCGGCTAGAATGTAGCTAACGTCGTGTCCTCGATCGCGAAGAGCAATAACGATTTGATCCGCTTCAGCTTGTTTCACGCGAGGGTCATTCGCTCCTTGGATGATAAGAAGGGGCTTCTGAATGCGACTCGCGCTGAACAGAGGGCTCGCTTCTTGGATCCTTTTCTTGCCCTCTTCAGTGTTAGGATCGCCAACCATTCCATACAAGAACGCACGACCGGATTCCCAATAAGCGGGAATGGAATCGAGCAATGTGAATATGTTACTTGGACCAACGATATCGACACCGCAAGCATACAAATCGGGTGTAAAGGTTAGTCCTGCCAAGGTAGCATATCCGCCGTAGCTGCCACCCATAATGGCGATGCGAGACTTATCCACTGTTCCCTGTTCGATCAAATATTTGACGCCCCAGGTGATATCGTCTTGCATCAGCTTTCCCCATTGGCCATCGCCCGCGTTCAAGAACGCTTTGCCATATCCGCCGCTTGCGCGGAAATTGGGTTGTAGTACAGCATAGCCACGGTTGGCAAGAAACTGAGCTTCAGGGTTGTATCCCCACATATCGCGAGGCCCCTTAGGTCCACCGTGCACGACAACAACCATTGGAAGATTTTCCGGCTTCTTTCCGACGGGAAGCGTTAGATAAGCGGGTATTTCTAGTCCATCACTGCTTGGGTAGCGAACAGGAAGCATCGGCGCAAGGTGTTGTTCAACTTCTTTGAGCTCAGGTCTTGGGGTGTATTGAAAGATTAGATCTTTCGACTTCGCATCAAAGAACCAAGCTTCGGTTGCGTAGCGGTCCCCTGAAACAGCCACCAGAAACTTGGAATAATCTTTCGTAGAACTCTGAAACGAGATCTCTCGTCCAGGAAATTTGTTGACGAGGAAATTATAGTTTCCTTCCCAGGTAACATCTTTCCAGTAGTAGCGAGCCTTGTCTTCGACATAGGAAGTCGAGATCACTTTGCGAGTATTTTGGTCCAATTGCAAGGAACCAAAGTCAACTCGCTTTTCCGGATCGCTTTCAAAGAACGTCAACTCTTTCGTTTCCGGATCCATGATGTAGACCGAGGAAAGATCGAGATCCCCTTTGTTCGTTTCGAGATAGCACTTTTTATTATCCGGTGTCCAGCCTATGACACCCGCCCCTTCGGTGACGAGCGTGTCGTAGATGGGAACTAACGCATCTTTGTCTTTTCTAAGAAGTGTCGTCGTCCCTTTTTCGTCGGTGCGGCTAAGCAATCGCAGATTGTCGTCCCAGTCGAAATCGTATCCGGTGATTCGATCGTCGTTTTGGTAAAGCAGCGTGAGTTCACCGGTGGAGATTTTCAATTGGTACAAATCGTGCCATGCTTTATCCCGGTCATTCAAACCAACCCACAAAAGATCAGGATCTTTTTGGCTCACGTGAACCATTTGGGCGGAGACATCTTTGAGCGGAGTCAGATTGCGAGATTCCGGGATTTTGTCTTTGGTCGCTTGTTTCGGATCAACAGCAAAGACGTTTATGTTTTCATCGCCGTCTTTGTCCTTAACATAGAGTATGTACTTGCCATCATCGGTCCAAGCGTAACCCATCAGCGGACGCTGGCTGTCAGTTACGGGAACTGCGTCTTCGAACGGTTCGTCAAAACCTTTGACCCAAATGTTCATGATCCCGTTGTAGGCCTTCATGAACGAAATGGTTTTTCCGTCAGGGCTCAACTGCCCACCTGAGATCTGAGGATTTCCGAAAAACAGGTTCCGATCGAGAATCGGAGTGTCTTGAGCTGGCGCGGTGTTCAGCAACATGGTTGTTACCAAGAAAACGAAAAGTGGAAGCTTAGGATAGGGTAGCATGAGAGCTAGCTTAGGAAAGCTCATGAGGTTAGTCACCTTTTGGAAAAGTCAATGAGTCGGCGAGCAAAGGCAAAACGGTGTCGTGCTCGCTAGATGTAGAAGTTACCCGAGTCCATTCATTTGGCAAATGGCACGCGAGTGCGAAAAGTGTCCATTAAGATCGAATCGATTACCTCCAGCGTTCGATTCTGAACGACACGTTTAGGGCGTCGTATTCCAAATACCTTACCTCGTTCCTTAGAACGGCAGACTGAAAATTCGTAGGAGAATAAGCGTTAGTCCTGCCACGGCCGCTTTAAGATCTCGTGTACGATAATCGCGGTTCTTAGCGATTGCGGATCGCGTATATTTTGGATGATATTCGAAGAGTTAAGAATCTTGGTCGGCAACTCGGGGCCTGTTTCACGAGCCGGCACGTCAGATGTATTGGCTAAGACTCGGGTCTGACTGCTCGGCAACTGCTGTTGCTGCGACTTTTGCTTTTTTTGTTGCTTGGTGGGTTTGGCGGGCGGATCGAATTGCGACTTGAGTCGCGAGGTCTCCACAGCCTCGGCGATAACCACGTGCTCGCTTTGACGCTGCCTGGATTGAGCGACCGTCTGCTGCTGACTGAGTGGCTGTTTGCGAGATTGTGTTTCAGATTCGCTTAACGGCGGTGCAGCCAGTGGTTCCGCCGCAATAGGTCCGCGGTTCTCTTTCTGCTTTTGCCTTTGCTTACGGCGTTCGGCAGCCTGTCGCAAAAAATCGTCTAAGTCGTCCGCCATGATAACCTCGTTTAAAAAATGCTCTAAGCGATGAGCCTCAAACCGCTATGAACGCAATGCGATTTTCAACAATCGCTTAAGTTGGTTGCTGCCGCGCGGGATTGGTTGGTCCAGTGGTGCTCGTACCGGCGATACTTTGTCGCATTTCGGTATCAGCGGTAATGTTACGGAGTTTGTAATAG
>JALOQS010000252.1 GCA_025459355.1 Pirellula sp. | reverse complement strand
GTTACATGTGTTCCAATCAAAAGATCGTCCATTTTGGACTTGGCGAATCCGATCGTCTGTTAACGTTAGAGATTACTTGGCCATCGGGATCAAAAGAGGTGTACAGCGATATCACGCCCGATTCATCTTGGGTGGCTATCGAACGGGTGGGAATCTTTACGCGATAATGGAACGGGCAAAAGGTCCGGAAATGGAGTCATTTGGGGGGCTTTTGTCGAATTTGCAAGGTTTGTAAGGGTGTTTTCTTGGGAGTCCGCAGTTGCTATCGGAATTTTTGACAGTTTGGCGAATTCTAATAGAATGAAGTAGTGGGTAACGGACCGAAAGAGACGGTATCCGTTTTTGTCGTCCTGGAACATAGTTTTTTACGCACGACCAGCTTTATGCCTCGAAAAAAATTCTCGGTACTCAGAACTTTTGAACGTTTGGAAAGACGGGATCTTTTCGCTGCAGATTGGCAGAATGCAGTCAATCAGTACGACGTTGATATGTCAGGTGTTGTTGATCCGTATGACGTCTTAATGGTGATCAACGAAATCAACTCTAATGGAATGAGAGTTTTGAGTTCTCGACCGGTCGAGGGAACGCCGCCTCCCATGTTCGACGTCAACGGGGATGGGGATATCGGACCGATGGATGTTCTATTGGTCATTAATGCATTAAATCGAGTTGAAGTAGGGACAATAGCTCCGAACGTGACGCTGCCCAATCAACGTGGTGAGATCGTAGATTTGTCGCAGTTCCTGGGAAAACGTGCTGTTGTTTTGTACTTTTATCCCAAAAACGATACTCCAGGTTGCACGGTGGAAGCTCTAGACTTTAGTGCTCGAAAGAACCAAATTTCGGAATTAGGTGCCGAAGTCTTCGGCGTCAGTCTTGATAGCGTTGGTTCGCATCAGAACTTTGCTGATAAGCATGTTCTGAATTTTGATATCCTTTCTGACGCCAGCAAAGATGTGACGACTGCCTTTGGAGCGCTTACCGAACGCGATGGCACACCCTACGCAAAGAGAAGAACTTTTATCATTGGTGCAGATGGCGTTGTAAAGAAGATCTTTACCGATGTGGATGTCCAGATCCATGGAGAAGAGGTGGTTGCCGCACTTCAGGCTGGCGTGGCACACTAGATTCGCCGTGGCGCATTTCTCGTAGCTCCTGTAGGGAGTCTGTGCCGACTGGTGTAGTAGCCAGTACTTGATCTCACGGAAATTGCCGATTTTTAAGTACCGGGCTGTACGAGTTGGTCGAGTATTTTTTGGTCGACTACTAACGCGAGCATTCTCGAACGCTGGCAGTTCAAATGCTATTTTGAGAATGGCTTGTTCAATAGCCAGGTCGCATCGACTTTTGGTAACGGGTTTCGCCTTGTAGAATCTCTTTGCGTGCCAGCCACTTTTATTTCGCATTTCTGTTGATTCTGTCTAGGCAAAACAGAAATCTTAAATGGCAGAAAGATCGAACGCAGAAAAATGGGTGTTGTATCTTTCTGCGTTCGATTTTTCTGCCCATACAGAGTTCACCGTGATGACTAAGCGTACGAACACCCTGCACGTGGAATGCATGGACTGGTCTTTACCCAATACTGAACTTCCGGCCTACGACAACAATTAGGCCCGTAATAAGTCCACAAGAAAATGCTGTCGACTCTTCATTTTCGAGCCCCTATCTTCTTGCCCCTAATCCTTTAGCACACTTCAGAGCGCCATTCACGGCCGCTCTCTCCAGGTGTTTGGCATTTTTTTGCGTTGTTGGGCTCCGCTTTACTGGAAGTAAACGTTAAATCTCTGCATCTGAACTACCGGGATCTGATTCGCCCCGTTTTTGCATCAATAAAATCGAAGTGCAACACAAGGCGGGCACGAAACGAGTTCGATATGTCAAAGATATCCGAACCAATCTAGACTTCAGCCTCTGCGATCTCTGCATCTTCGCGATTACTCTCGCAAAACGTGTATGGCTTAGACAATGGCACGAACAATAATCGAAAGATAACCAACGCGTTGATTGGTTGACCATCGCCTTTGGCGAACAAACCCACGGCCAAAGGCCATAGACAACGCAGTCCCAGGGTGGGCAAAGCACCCGGAGGTTTTTGGCCAAGTGCCATGTACAACATAGCCAGGGGCATCGCCGCCATGTACAACATAGCCAGGGGCATCGCCCCTGGAATCTGACCAACAACGAGCATGTTTGGCCAAAGGCCATATTCAATCCATCCGCAAAGCGTGGATGGCCCAATGGATGGCCCTTGATGATGCTGCCATAAGAATAGTTCACTTGGCCGGTGAGATTGGTTAAGCTCGTGTTGTTATGCACTTCAATTTGAGTTAGCTGACCTCTTCGGTTTCAAACGTAACTTACCGTTTGTCCTGTCGTCTTGCTCGTGCGAACAGTCGTTCGTCCCTCGGCATCATATTGATACGTAAAATCGCCATCGTCGAGTAGACGATTCCAAGTCCCAAATTGCGTCGTCTTGCCCGCTCGGTTGGTGGGGTTTCCGTTGGCATCGTAAGTGTAACCCGTTGAGCCCGCTTGAATGAGTTGGCCATTGGCCGAGTAATTGTAGTTAGTGGTGCCTTGTGGGGTGGTCAAGCTCGCCAAGCGGTTCGATGCGCTGACATAAGCCATGCTGTAGGTCGCGAGTGAATTGGCACCCGATTGGTAACTGATCGATGTGGGCCGCCCCGCTAAATCTCTCGTCGTGGTTTGCACCAATTCAGGGTTCGAAGTGACACTACCGGTGCCTTGCTGAGTCGTCGTGACAAGATCGATTGAATTGTATAAGAATTTTGACCAGAGGCTTCCTCCGGAAGACTGCGTGCGCGACTGCTGAGTCATCCGATCTCGGAAGTCATAAAGCATGGCGTCGGTGTACTGAACAGTGGAGCCGTTGCTTAGCGATTTGCTGGTCGTTCGTCCTGCAGTGTCGTAAGCATAATTCATGGTTGAGGTCACCGATGACGCTCCGAGAGCCGAAGTGACTTGTGGAATTATCGTAATCTCGGAAGTCACCAATCCTGCCGTATTGTAAGTCCAATTGACTTTGTCTGTTGCCGAACGTGTGATGCCGGTCAGTCTGGAACGAGCATCATAAGCATAATCAAATACCGTACTGGTGCCAGTCCAGAGTTCTTTGGAGACGTGGCCACTCACGTTGTCGGTTGTGCTAATAGAGCAGAAGAAAAATCCTTGATATGGCAGAAAGATTGAACGCAGAAAAATGGGTGTTGTATCTTTCTGCGTTCAATTTTTCTGCCACACAAATGGTACTGTTCGGTCCGTCCAACTGATTCTTTGAAGCAGTGTGTTATTGCGCTTTAGTGAAACACTTCCATGCCATCTTCTGGCCTGGCTGAAAAGACAAACTATGCGAAACCGCATCCTCGCGCATGTTGTCGGGCGATCCCGCCCCACGACTTCGGCCAAAGTACTTCTTAAAATTCCATACTAAATCGCACCACATCCCGTCTGCGATTCCGAGCTTGCTCAATATCGCAGAGGCCGATTGTGTCGAAGGAATCTCGACATCCGCTTTGATCTTACCTCGCTTGTCCGATCGCCCTTGCTTACCGGTGAACACGAGCAATTCAAAATATTCGTCCAAGCTCATGTTGAGAAACCCTTTGTCGCTCGCTCGATATCTGCTCTTGCTAGCTACAGGGCCTTGCTGTTTAGGACCGATCGTCAGCGGTGCTAACCAAGCATCACGAAAAACCTAAGGTCCTTTGCGTTTATGGGCTTTCTTGCATCTGTCGGCTAACCCCTCTGGCGTACTATTCTTGCGGATCTCTGCAGCTTCTTTAGTGCTTATTGCTTGCATGGCAGCAGCCGAGGATTCGATTGTTTTTCCTTGAAAAGCCTTCAAGCGATTGTAAGCAGACGTAAATAGCGAACCCTCAATCGATTCCGCCATGGCGGCTCGAATCGGATTCAAATCCACGTACATACAACAAGCCAATAAACCAGCATCATCAACAATCCGTTGGGCTTTGAATCGACCTTCCCAAAAACGACCCGTGCATTTGTCTTGGGAATTCGCCATACGAGCGATGGGTTCGACGAGGGCTCGCATAAACCAAGAAATATTAGATAATCTCGTGTGGATCATCGACAAACGCTCAGGATCAGCCAACAACTGTTTGACATCGGTTTCCGAAGGCTCCGCTAAATGCTCTTCGATTCTGTGTCTGGGGAAAACTCGCAGCCAGCGAATCGCGACTTCTTGGTCCGAGAGATTGGCTAGGACATGGGGACGACTTCGGAGGATCACTTGTACGTGATTGGAGAGAATGGAGTAAGTAAGGACATCGATGGCAAAGGCAGAAGCGAGCGCTTCGAATCGGCGTCGAATCCATTCCCGACGATAGGTGTAATCTTTCCCGGTTTCTTCATCCAACGTAGCCAGGAACATCCGCCGCAGCACGTTTTGTGGCATAAGAACACCTGCATTGAAAGTGATTCGATGATCGGAGAATTCGATTGAGACAGAACGGTTGAAATCGGGCTCAAAACTGGTAACTTTATTTTCACAAAACGCGTACATCATTTTTGTGTGGCGTGAATAGTCGTATGCCAACAAAACGCAAGAGATTACGCGTGGGTTCTATGCACTCTCAATTTCCTAGGTGAATTATTCTGGAAAATACGACTTCACACCAACAAGATGAAATCGCTGCAACGCCATTATCCTGAAGTGTTCACCTTTGGCCGCAGCATTTTTCGGCTCAACAAACAACTGGGGATGTCACATGAAATCGGGTAATGGAAAATTCCAACGCGTTCTTCGCGTCGCAATCCTTGCGATGATAACGATTCCGCTTTTAGTGGTTAGCTGTTATTTGGGATTGCATTTCATTCGAAAAGGTAAAGCTACAACCGTTCTTAATGATCGATTAAACGCGTTAAGAGCCAAAGGACTGCCTGTTGATGGTGAGAGCCTAAAGATCTATTACGAAAATCGAACAGATTCAACATTTTCGGAACAGTGGATGCTGCTCCACTCGATGATTGAAGGGGATTCGTTTCAGCAGGCCGCAGCAAATCTAGCTTTTCCTTCAATCGTTGATGAAATACCTGCTCTCGATCGAGAGTGGAGCATGCTCGCCGACGCAGACAAATTTTTGAAGGAGCAACAGGTGATATTAGCAGCCATCCATGAGCTTTCAGCGCACAATTCATTCGTTAGGTTTGCGAGGCCGTACGACTACGCCGACATGATTAAAGAAGCGGGAACATTTCCCAATATATCTGCGATGCGAGATATCGGCAGATTGCTGAAGCTGGAACATGAGGTCGCTTTGAGGCAACGCGATTCCGAGCGAGAATGTCGAGCTATACAATCCATATTGGGCACGGCTATCGCAATACATGGTGAGCCGATAATCCAGTCCCGATTGGTAGGGTTTGCGATTCATGGATTGGCTATCGAATGTGTCCAGAAATCTATCGGCTCGGGAAGTTTGTCGGAGGAATATTGCCAGAAAATCATGGATCGACTCAGTTTCTTTGATGACTACCGCGGCTTGGCCAAGGCAGCGATTGCAGGAGAGCGAGCATTAGCTTTGCCGGTCTTTATGAATCCTAGCCAACGAAAAGATATTGGCATGCTGGCTTCGCTAACATCGCGTCCCATCGATGCTTTGCTCTACTTGGAAGAAACAGAGAAAATAGAGCAGGCGATCGATTTGGAATTCCCTGATTTGATCGCGACCCTTAAGCAATTGGAATCGGATACGATCCGGCGTTTAGCTGGTCTAAGCATGCTTGTTGGCTCCGATTCCATTTTGACTGACATGCAGACACCGATGCTCAAGGCATTTGGAATGGCCGTAATTCGATCGGAGCTTCAGAATCGCCTCACCAAAGCGGCTTTAGCAGTTCGACTGTTTCAATTGCGTAAAGGAGAATTTCCCCAGGACTTGAGTGAGTTAAGTCAAATCGATTTCGATTCTTCATTAATCTCCGTTTTGGATGGAGGGGAATTTGGCTATCGAAGGACAGATAACGAAGCCACCTTGTGGGGATACGAAGCCAAGACTCTACTCAATCTTACTCGTATCGAACCGATTCCAAACCAACCGCCAAGCTTAGTCCGCGAGGAGCCGATGGGTTTGTCAAATGACATTTGGGTCTGGAGCATTCCTTTTTGATAAACGGTAGGGACGAATTGTGTATGGTGGTTGCGAAATGGTGGCATCGGGAAGACGAAACGAATAATCGGGTCGACAGTGAGAATCGGATCGTGTGTGATCTGTGCCCACGCGAGTGCCGGCTCAAGGAAGATGATCGCGGTTTTTGCTTTGTACGAAAAGTCGTTGGGAATCAGATGGTTCTCGACACCTACGGCAAGAGTACAGGCTTCTGCATCGATCCGATTGAGAAGAAGCCGCTCTTTCATTTTTATCCCGGAACCAGCGTTTTGTCATTTGGCACAGCGGGCTGCAATCTCGGTTGTCAGTTTTGTCAGAACTGGGAGATCTCCAAGGCAAAACAAGTAGAAAGGCTGACCGAATCCGCTAGTCCCGAGACAATTGCTCATGCGGCGGCAGAGTTGCGATGCCACAGCGTCGCCTTTACTTACAATGATCCTGTTATTTGGGCAGAGTACGCGATCGATACTGCTAGAGCGTGTCGCGAACGCGGGATCAAAACGGTAGCCGTTACGGCTGGCTACATCGAAGCAAAGCCTCGTGAAGAGTTCTTTGCGGTTATGGACGCTACCAACGTGGACCTGAAAGCCTTTACCGAATCGTTTTATCACAAGATCACGTACTCACACCTAGAACCCGTCCTTGATACCCTTCGCTACATCAAACACCACACAGATGTTTGGCTCGAAATAACGAATCTTGTTATCCCGAATGCAAACGATAGTCCTGATGAATTAGCTCGCATGTGCGATTTTCTCGTCAAAGAACTCGGCGATGATGTACCGGTTCACTTCTCCGCATTTCATCCCGACTTTCGAATGCAAGATCGTCCGAACACGCCTCATGAGACACTCATCCGAGCTTATGACATCGCTAAAGCTGCTGGATTAAAGTATGCGTACGTCGGCAATGTTCATGATTCGATTCGCAGTTCAACGTATTGTTCCGTTTGTAGGGAACTGCTCGTTGAACGTGACTGGTACCAACTAGGGCGATACGAACTCAAGGGGGCTCTTTGCCGATTTTGCGGAACAAGACAATCAGGACGATTCTCGGAGTCACCCGGCGATTGGGGACCCAAACGACTACCCATAAACATAAATAGATTTCACATTCCCGACCGCAACACGCTCAATAGTCGGGTATCTTTAGCCACAGAGATTGTCTTGGAACAATCTGGCTTGCCAAACATCCAATTGGAATCGCCGCTCTTAAAAGTTAACGAGGAACTTGTGTCGCTGCCTACTCTAAACAAACTACCAATGCTGTCCTGGGATTCATTGTCGGAGGAGCAATGCCGACTCATTCATAAGGTCACTCAATCGGTAATTGTCGCAGCCGTGTTGGGAAAGCCGTTGAAGGTGCCGGTAGTGGAATTACTGGGCGATTTAGCAGGTCAGCAAGTACATGGAATGTTCACAACTCTTACTCGCGCGGGCAACCTAAGAGGTTGTTGTGGTTTTCTAGGGGCTCCGAAACCATTATCCCAAGCCATTGTCGAATCAGCTGAGCACACAGCTAAAGATGATGTTCGGCTTGCGCCCATATCAGCGAGAGAGTTGCCCTATCTGCATTTGGATGTATCTATTTTGTCGGCTCCTATTTCCATGGAATGCCAACCTGAAAACCGAGCTCAGTCCGTCGAAGTGGGGAAGCATGGTTTGCGATTAACTCTCGGTAACTCGCGCGGCCTGTTGCTTCCTTCCGTCGCGGTCG
>JALOQS010000251.1 GCA_025459355.1 Pirellula sp. | reverse complement strand
TGACGAATGGAAAACAGGTGAAGCGTCGGGGCCTATCATTATCTTGGATGTGGATCGGTCCCATCCGATCACGCAGTATCTCGAAATGAATTCGGTGATCATCGTCGAAGGCATGACGGTGACACCTCCCGAGGGTGGCAAGGTTTTAATGTCCAGTGATTCGGGGCCAATGTTCGGGCTTTCTCCTCGCGGCCCGTTTCAGGATGCCGTGTTGGGTTTCAGTGTCGTCGTCAACGAAAACACAGACTGGGGGCTTCGTAGGAGTTTTCCCGTTTTCGTATATTCTTCGATCGAAACATTGGGTGGCGGAGCTGCGGAATCATCTGCTGACAGTGTACGACCTGGCGAATCGATCCGCGTGGGACTCGCTCCGCAAGTGGTAGAGTGTGTCGTAGAAACGCCATCGGGAGACAAGCTCCCAATCACCCGCGGCTCTGATTCGCGGTTTCTTTTCACCAAGACCGATGAGCTTGGGATCTACAAGATTTACACTTCAGAATCGAATGAACTCCTGGAGACATTTTGTGTCAATCTGTTTTCGAGTCGCGAGAGTGACGTGCGTGCCGCAGGCTCAATCGAAATGGGGGCGAAAGCGGTTGCAGCCGAGACCTCTACGATACGATCGAGACAGGAGACTTGGCGTTGGCTTATAATCGGAGGCCTAGCTTTGTTGATTCTGGAGTGGGGCATTTTCAATCGCCGCGTCTTCACCTGATTAAAGAAACGAGAATGCGTTGTGAGTTATTCTGACCAGCTAAAGCCCCAAGTCGCATGGTTGCTGTTGATGGGCTGCGTTGGGCTGTCTTCAATAGGCTGCGAGCGAACGAATCCGGAAACCGTTAAGCCGCAGTCTAGTCCCCCAATTGTTGCCAACGAATCGAGCACACCAGCAGATATTCTGCCTGATACAACTGAGGCAAAGGGCAGCGACGAAAAGTTTCTCATCGAAATCGTTGCCGATGGCTATGAAATGGGAGCCGGACCATTGCGAGTGGCCCTCTACGATGGTCCTAAAACCTTCAACAAAGTTGACCTCGCGAAATGGAAAGATGTATTTGAAGCAGACGGTAAGCCGATACTAATCGAACTAGCCAGAAGCCTCTTTACTAACAACGAAATCGCCGTCGCGGTGTATCAAGATAGCAATTCGAATAACCAATTAGATAAGAGTGCTTTCGGAATCCCCCAAGAGTCCTATGGTTTCTCCAACAACCCAAAACGCGGGTTTGGGCCTCCCAAGTACGCCGAGGTGGCGGTTCCTGTTTCGGCAGAGAAACTATCGCTGACCATTACGCTAAAGTAATACGCCAAAGCAATACACTGAAGTAAGCAGAACGATTCAAAATGACCTTAGAGATACTTCCGTCTGTCTGTGCGATCGATTGCCCGGACGCTTGTTCGCTTCATATCACTGTTGAGGATGGTCGAGTCACCAAGCTATCTGGGAATCCTGACCATCCCATCACTCAAGGTTTTGCATGCGTCAAAATGAGTCGCTATCCGGAGCGGCAGGAGCAAGCGGACCGATTGCTTTATCCACAGCGACGTGTGGGAAAAAAAGGAGAGGGTAAGTTTGAACGAATCAGCTGGGATGAAGCCTTGGACGGTATCGCGCAGCAAACGAAGAAACTCCTATCAACCTATGGAGGGCAATCGATACTGCCTTATCATTACGGCGGGACCATGGGGCAACTCGAAAGCAATCGACCGGTCGCTTTCTTTAGACAAATTGGTGCACTGGAGTTAGATCAAACCATTTGTGCCACGACTGGTGGGGCGGGCTGGGAAGCAAACTATGGCCCCAACAAAATGAGCACAGACCCCGAGGACTTGATTCATTCGCGTTACGTCATTCTTTGGGGAATCAACGCACTCCGAAGCAATTCGCATATCGCACCCGTCTTGAAAGAGGCGAGAAAACGGGGCGCGAGAATCCTACACATCGATCCTTATCGCAATGAAACATCTCGCTTTGCTGATGAACATTGGCAAATTCGCGTTGGCACCGACACCGCTCTTGCTTTAGCGTTTGCGAATGAAATCTTGACCAACGGCTGGCAAGATCAATCTTATCTCGATGAATTCGCTAGTGGATTGGACGAATTTAAAGAGGCTTGCTCGCAATGGACCTTGGAACGTGCTGCCGAGTATTGCGATATTCCGCTCGATGACTTGCGGCGAGTCGTGCGAGATTTCGCGACGAGTGAGTCTCCGTATGTTAAAGTTGGATACGGAATGACACGAAACGAGAGTGGCGGAAACGCCATGCGAGCCATTTCCCTTTTGCCGGCACTGCTTGGTGCTTGGAAGAAACCCGGTGGCGGAGGAGCCCTTTCCACCAGCGGCGCATTCCGGCTTAACAGCCCTGCGATCAGTGGTCTCGCTCTCAAGAGTCCAGGCTCGCGATTGGTCAACATGAATTTGCTCGCTTCGGAGCTAGCACCTAATAATTCGACGATCCATGGGCTATTCGTATTCAATTCCAATCCTGCTGCCGTTGCACCCGACTCGAGTCGCGTTCGGGAAGGTTTGTCCCGTGAGGATTTGTTCTGTGTGGTTCTGGAACACTTTCAAACCGACACGGCAGACTATGCGGATTATCTTTTGCCTGCAACAACATTCTTGGAACACCCCGACATTTACACTTCTTACGGTCATTATTATTTGCAATACGCTGCACCGGTGACACAAGCTCGCGGTGAAGCGAAACCCAACAGTTGGTTCTTTCGTGAGTTAGCCCGCCGATTGGGACTGGAGGGGAGCCCTTTAGAATGGGATGCAGATCAGGCCATGCAAGAACTCTTAAAGTCGAACAACCCTTGGCTGAGCGGTATTGACTTAGAGTCTCTTAAACGGGATGGCTCGATGAAGCTGCGATTTCCCGCAGGGTATCGTCCATACGCCAGCGGCAGCCATTTTCCTGATGGTAAGATTCGTTTTGCTCCAGCTCCAAAGCAGCTCGTGTTCGAAGAACTTCTCACGGATGAGTTTCCTCTTCGATTGATTTCACCGCCCGGCAGTCACATCGTCAACACGACTATGGGGAATGTACCCAGCATTATCAAGCTTGCGGGTGGCGAGCCCTCCGTTGTGATTCATCCCGATGACGCCACGAGCCGAACGATTGTTGATGGCGAATATGTTCGAGTAAGATCAAGCACGGGGGAGATTCAGAGACGAGTCCGGGTATCCGATGAAGCCAAGCGCGGCGTCGTAGTCGCGCTTGGGCAATGGTGGCCCAAGCTGGCACCTGACAAAAAGAGTCTTAACGACATAACCAACGAGCGACTCACCGATCTAGGCGGAGGCAGCACATTCGGAAACGTGGCCGTTCAAGTCGCTCGTTTTGGATCGACGTCTATGGATTGATTTCGCCAAACAGTGGGGTGGATAGGTATCGCTCACCCAAGCTGCACATGATGGTGACGATCCGCTTGCCTTTGAACTCGGGTCGAGCGGCTACTTGTGCGGCAGCCCACATGTTGGCTCCACTGCTTATGCCGGCCATGATCCCTTCCATGCGAGCCAGCTTTCGTCCCCATTCAAAGGCGAGTTCATCATCGACTTGAATAACATCGTCAATCACGGAGCGATCCAAGTTCTTAGGAACAAAGCCAGCTCCGATACCTTGGATTCGGTGCTTGCCAGGTTGTCCTCCGCTAATGACTGGAGACTGCTTGGGCTCGACTGCGATGGCTTTAAAATTTGGATTCAGCTTCTTAATGTATCGGGCAACACCGGTAATCGTTCCGCCGGTTCCCACACCAGCCACGATGGCATCAATGTTACCTTGGGTGTCGGTCCAAATTTCTGGACCGGTAGTACGCTCGTGAATCGCAGGGTTAGCTGGGTTTTCGAACTGCTGTGGCATCCAGCCAGCCGGGTCGCAGGCAACAAGCTCGGCGGCCTTAGAAATCGCGCCTCGCATACCATCAGCTGCGGGGGTTAGAACCAAGTTTGCTCCCAAGGCTCTCAACAATGCTCGTCGTTCGATCGACATCGACTCAGGCATTGTCAACGTAAGCCGGTATCCCTTCGCGGCACATGCGAATGCAAGTGCGATCCCTGTGTTCCCGCTAGTGGGTTCAATGATATGAGTGTCAGCGACCAATCGCCCCGAGCGTTCTGCGTCCTCGATCATCGCTAGACCAATTCGGTCTTTAACGCTGTTGAGCGGATTAAAGAACTCGCATTTGGCGAATACGGTAGCGTGTTCTGGTGGAACCAATCGGTTGATACGAATCATTGGCGTATTTCCAACGGTGCCGAGCACATTATCAAAGGTAGTACCGATAGGCATATAAATTCTTTCGAATGGGTAAAGAGGAAAGGACGAAAACGTGAGCGCGTAAATGGACTACTAGTGTAAGAACTTTCCAAGACTTAGGGTATTGGTGCAACGGACGAATCCAGCTCAGGAAAAGCCAAAAACCCTTAGGAATTCACCGTGAAGAAATCTGGGATTAGCCTTGATAGGGCACGGCCTTGCCCCACTTCTTAGTTTTCGCCTTGAATGTTGCCGAGGTATTTTTCGCGAACCTTGGGGTGCTTTTTCACTTCTTCGGGAACCCCTTCGCACATGACCTTGCCCTCGTTGATGACATAACATCTGTCTACGGCGTTTAGGATTTCCAAGGCGGCGTGATCGGTGATCAAAATAGAAATGCCGTTATCACGGAGTTGGAAAATGGTCTCTTGGATGCTTTGCACGGTAACAGGGTCGACCCCTGCAAAGGGCTCATCGAGCATGATGATGCGTGGATTGGAGACTAAGCAACGCGCGATCTCGAGTCGTCGGCGTTCACCACCGGATAGCTTAGACGCCTTGGACTTTCGGATTTTGGTGATCTTGAATTGTTCCAGTAGCTGGTCGGTTCGTTCTTTGCGTTCTTTCTTACCCACGCCAAGCAACTCGAGCATGGCCAAGATGTTTTGCTCAACCGTAAGCTTTCGAAAGACGCTCGACTCCTGCGCCAGGTAGCCCATGCCCCCGTCTCGCGCCCGTCGAAACATAGGCCAGAACGTTACCTCTTCTGCTCCGAGAAAGACTTTGCCTCGATCGGGCATAACCAATCCGCATGTCATGCGGAAGCTAGTCGATTTGCCAGCGCCGTTGGGGCCAAGCAACCCAACGATTTCGGATTGACCAACTCGCATGCTAACGCCCTTGCGGCGGCCATAGGTCTTTTCTAATCCATCTACTTGCAGAACATCCATGTTCGCGATTCGCTTGTTGGTGTGATACGTTGGGATTGGGGATTATGCGATGGAACCGAGACTACCGGATAAGTCCCATTCGTTGAAAGTTGGGAAAGAACGGAATCGGTGCATTCCAAAAGTGTGGCCAAAAAACGACAACCGCTCGGCCAATCATCAATCGTTGTGGGGTGTGATGATCACGCCACGATCGAGCATCGTAGCTCGCTGCTGAGTTGTCCCCCATGGGAAAAAACCAATCTTCCATCATTTGAAACTCGTAGGTGGAACGCTTGGAGATCATTTCACTTTTGCCCCAGGCGGCGGGATCGCTCGCGAGTGCAAAACGGTCTAACACGTCGCTAGGCATTTTGCGGCGAAGTTCATTTGCCGAAATGCCATGCATATTTCTCGCGTAGTTGTCACGCATGGCGTCCGTTACGGAATCGCGAATAATCTGAGCGTATCCCTGCGGGCCTCCAACGCGATAGTCGGAGATAAGTCCTCGACCCGAACTAGGCCCATAAGCGATGTGGTAAATGTCACGAAAGACCTTTGCTCTCGTAACGCTCATGCTTCCTCCTGCGACTCCGATACCAAGAGGTGCACCATCCAAAGGATCCGTCGATGATGCCGTCGGCCCTCGCTCTGCTGGCTTCAATAGAGCGGAAACCGATAACTTGTTACTCGGTGACCAGCTCACCAATCGGCCGTCGACCCACATGGTGAGTTGTTCGTCAATATTGGAAAACTTGATCCGATGTTTCTTGCCTGCTCTCACGCTTGTTGATGCCGTGGCGGTTTTGCTACCGTTAGAACCATTCTCAATTATGGCCAACTGCTGGTCGTCGCGTTTTACTTCCGCCGTGGCATTACCGCTCACGAGATCTATGGTAACGATATGTTGAAGCCCGGATTCAATGATCATCAAGGAGACAGACTTTGTCCCACTCGATGTTTCAAAATCCACTTCCATTCCGAGGTCACCCGTCCAGTGCATTCCATCGTTGCTTAGCAAACTATTCTCGCGATACTTAATGGCCATTTCTGCGGCGGCTCGTTCCAGCCACTTTTCAGGCTCTTTCGTGTAGTTACCGGGATCTTGATCCGAGTCGACAAAAGCGTTGTACGCAGTGAAGTCCGTAATCAGTCGCGGCTGACGAGGACCTAACGAAACAGGCAATGCCCCGGTCTTTTCGAGCGTTTGCCAAGCAGGAATATCGATCACCCGATGAAAGTACCGCAACCATGCGGTGTCATCGGATTTTTGCTCTCCTTGGGCAGTCCAAACTCCCGACGACCAATCGGATTTCCATGCGTCGGAGTCTTGTTCAAGCGACTGCCACGGTGCCGGCACGTTTGCTTTGATAAGGGACTTCGGTGCATAGTCTGTATCGTTTACTAACTGCATCATGGCCGCTAGGACGTGCGGCGGTTTGCGAGCGATTTCAAAAGGCGAGTTTGCCGAGGGTCGAATGTAAATGTCACCACCAAAGACCCGTATCGTTTCATTGGGCAAACCAATACATCGCTTAATGTAATTCTGTCTAGCCTTTTCGATAAACTTAAACACGATTACATCCCATCGCTTTGGGATGTTCCAAACATAGGCCAGTTTGCTAACTAGAATTCGGTCTCCCGAAAACGTGCTCTCGTTCTTGTCGCGGAGCGGGCTTATAACTTGAGGCTTTCTCGAAATGGGACATATGGCCCCAATGACAAAGGTTGCGTTCTTCTTGCCCAGGTCGTTATCAAACTCGGAACTCGCCCCGACTTGGAATTGATACCCTGTGTCTTCTCCCAAGATATCCTTATGAGCCCCCATAAGAGTCGGAGCCATGGAACCAGTCGGTATCACAAAGGCCTCAGCCACAAACGCTTTAAAGAGCAAGGCTAAGATAAAAGCCACAGCCAAACTCTCAACCGTTTCACGAACGACTAGCTCGCCGGATGTTTTGGCAACAGTTGATGCTGCGGCGTCCGTGGCAATCGGCTGGGGTTGAGCAGTAGCCGCTGTATTGGTCGTAGAACTCATGAGGCTCCAAATGCGATGTGGTTTCCTGCCCCAACACCAAAATTCGTGGGGCTCGGATCCGCATTAGTATAGCCAAAAATGACGCTCGGACGCTGCGCTAGATTTGCCTATCGCTAGCAAATCCCGCCCCAGCGTTACAGCAAAACACTTGGAATTGCTGCGAAAGCAGCTCCAACCGCGAACCGGACTACTGAGCTTTCAGCTGAATTTCTTGAGAGTCAGCCGAGGATTCCAACAGAGACGGGGAGGAGTCCGGCGGTCGAACGACTCGCACGGTTGGCCGGAAAATGTCTTTTGGAACGTCATCAAAGTCGTCCAAAACCGACTGGATTCGAGGTTGCAACTCCCCTAACAACTCCATGAGCCGCTCGATGACCACATACGACTCGGTGCCGATCAAACGTCCGACCACCTCGACTCGACCCAGAATCTTTCCCTGGGACTGGATCGGGATTTTTAATGTCCATTTCTCGGAGGATTCGGGCATCTTGACGATGTGCCAGTTCGCATGGAAGCCCTCGTGCAACCATGGCATGTTGAGATCGAGCGATATCTTGGCGACCCCATGCTTCTCAGCAAACTCAACTAACGAACTCCAAACAATGTCCCACTCACGCGAACCTTGGAGCCTGACTTTCTGCACTCTCGCTGTGTTGGCATGTATTCCACTGCGACCGACGAGACTCTTAGCAAATCCCATCACACGTTTGCAAAGCAGTTCTAATTCCGCAAATCCGAACGCGCGACTGATGACCAAAGATCCCAACGCCGTTGAAATACTAATCAAGGAAATCCAATCGCTTTGAAACACACCGGCGGCCACAGCACCACCGCAAGTCAAAACGCTGAGTATCGTGATGGCCCCAACCAAAAGATGACTCTTGATTCCCAATCTCATCAAACTGTGATGTAAATGTCCGCGATCCACGGTGAAGATGCTTCGCCCAGCCAATGTTCTACGCACAATGGCCATACTGGAATCGAATAGAGGAATCGCCAATAATCCCACCGGGACGAGGATGGGCAACGGGTTGTTTCCCTGTCGAACACATGTGATCGACAGAACCCCCAAAAACAATCCGACGAACATGCTCCCTGCATCGCCAAGAAACACTTTGGCCGGCGGCAAGTTGAAAAACAAGAATCCCAATAGCGAACCAGCCAACGCGGCCGCTACCATCGCCTCGACATGGTTACCCGTCAACCAAGCCAACCCGGCAATGGCAGCCGATGCAATCCAACCCACTGAGGAACACAAACCGTCCGCCCCGTCGATGAGATTGACGGAATTGATCGTGAGCAAAAGCCATCCAAGCGTCACGGGTATGACCAACAGCCCCAACTCAATCGTCCATCCGAACAAAGAAATGGTCGGCACCTGAAACCCAAACGCCATCACGGACAAGCAAATGAGGATTTGCCCGAGCAACTTCTGACGACCTCGCAATCCGAATCGATCATCTAGAACGCCAAGCGTAACGATGGCAATGGCCCCGATCGCTAATGCGATGACTTGGTAAATCTTTGAGTATGCGACCTCGGCAAAGTCGTCCCTAGTCCCTAACATCAATGCTGTCGTTGAAATCAAACTCAACAAAACGACAATCCCACCACATAGCGCGATCGGCTCCTTGTGAAGCTTGCGATGGGTGTCGGGATGGTCTACCAAACCGATCTTGATACACACCCTTCGCGCAATTGGTGTTGCCAACGTGGCAATCAGAAAAGCTATCGCCAGCGATACAAGCGGAAATACCATGATGAACTTAGCACGATGCGACAAGTTGAACGAGGTTGCAGCACGCGTCGGCGTGTGCACTAACCCGATCTCTCGGAAGTCCTTCCATGATCGTTACGTTCGACGCTTCCGTCCAGTACTCGAACGATAAAGATTTCGCGAAACATCATCAGCACAACCCACCCAATTGGAGTTATCGTTAAACTCACCGAGACCACCACAATTGCCCAAACGCCCCCATTTTATGCCAAAATAATTCCCCTTCTAGCCGTTCTTACCGATGACTACTGCTTAACGGCAACGAATCCGCCAATAGGATAGAAAAAAGAGACAGCCTGATCATGGATCGAAAAAAATACCAAGACCTCATCGACACCTTTTTTTCTTGGCAACAGCCCGCCATCTCCCAAATTTTCACCGAGCTCTTGTCTGCCACGGCGGCGGAATCGGCGTTAAGCCCCTCGGAGATCATGAGCCAGAACTACGAAACCGCTCGTGCCAATCCTGAAATTCACAACCTGCCGGGCAACCTGAAAGATGCTCGCGATGTGGTCTTTCCTTACTTTTGGGGAACCGATAGCTGGAATAACCCGCTCCATTTGGAAAACGTGCGAGGACCTGCCAACAACGCATCCCTTATCGGAATGCTAGCTTGCCTGCTCAAAAACCCAAATCTGTGCACCGATCGATACAGCCAACGCTCCAACGAACTCGAGGTCAAAGCAATCACCACCCTCGCCAATCTTATCTTCTATCACACCCAAGATCCCTGGGGCGTTTTCACGATCGGTGGAACGATCTCCAACTTGTACGGTGGCAAAATCGGTCTCGAAAAAGTTCTACCCGGGGCAATGCAAAATGGTTTGCGCGGGGAACGTGTCGTGGGACTATGCTCCCAAGCGAGCCATTACTCGAATCAAACCGTTGCGGGGTGGCTCGGGATTGGCACATCCAATCTCATTGATATCCCGACGGACCATAACTTGGCCATGCGCACGGATCTTCTAGAGTCAAAACTCGACGAGCTTTATACATCAGGCGCGAGGGTTGCCTACGTGTGTTGTACATTTGGCACAACGGATGGTTTTGGATACGACGATATCGAAGCCATCGCGGAAATCGCAGAACGAAAGGCAAAACAATTCGCTGCACCTAGGCCTCAAGTCCACGTCGATGCGGCAGTCGGGTGGGCTCTCTCCATGCTATCCGACTACAACGTTGTCACCAATCCACTGGAAATGGAACCCAACGTATGCGAACTGATTACGCGCGTTCAACAGAAAAACAAAGGCCTACGGAAAGCCGATTCGGTAACGATCGATTTCCATAAGATGGGACGCGGGCACTATCCCTCCAGCGCGTTTATCGTAAATCGACGCGAGGACCTTAAGTACTTGGCTCGAACCGTCTCGGATACCCCTTACTTTTCAGACGCTCAAGCCAATCGCGACCCTGCCCTATTCACTCTTGAGTGCTCACGACCCGCCTTTGGACCTTACAGCGTTATGGCATCGCTGAACGGTATCGGACTTACGGGTTGGCAAATGCTGCTGGCTCGTTCCTTAGAGTTGGCAGACCGCTTAAAGACCAAACTCGCTTCGCTTGACTACTGCAAAGTTCTAAATCAAAACACCCCCGGCGCATCAGTCAATTGGTGGGTCTTTCCCAAAGGTCGCAACGCAGAAGAAATCTTCCAGAAGCTTGTTAACAACGAACTCTCAACGGAACAGCGACAACGCTATCTGCCCGAAATTCGTCGCCTATTCGACAAGCGAATGAAAATGATGGACCCCAAAATGGACGCCAGACTTGGCTTTAGGAATCGATATCCCAGCTTGGAAAGCGGTTTTCTTTAACCCGAAAACCACCGAGGCTATGGTGGATAGAATTGTGGAAAGCATCGAGGAACTATAGCCCGAGTCGAGTTGTTTCTATCTAAGCAATTTTACTCGCTTGGGTAAGACGCGGATGTGCATTGGCATCCCCCCGCCGCTGTCGCCATCAAACTGATAAGTCGATTCAAAACCTGACTTCCCTTGGCCCTCTGAAATGTTTTCGCAGCGTAATTCAGTGACCAGCCTCTCCGTCCAATCAGATCTTTGGCGGTGACGCCCTCGCAGTGCATCGACATACTGAAACAGTCCGCGCACCGCACCACTTTTGGTAAACATGCCCAAGTTGATCAATCCATCACTGGGATCTGCATGATCCATGATGGGAAGATCCGTTGCATACTTGGGGATGTTGAACACAAAGATCCATTGACCTTGCAAAACTTCCTCTTGCTGGGAATGGCCCACGCGATAGTGAATCTTATGAACAGGCCAACGATACGTTAACCAAGCCTTGATGGCCTGATATCGATACGCCCATCGAGTGATGTGAGATTTGCGATTCGTATGAACCAATCGCACGACCTCCGAATCGAACCCAATCGATACCATGATCAACCCTAACTGTCCGTTTATAGACATGGCATCAATCACAACCGTATTGCCATTCTCAATCCGAGCCGCACACGCTTCGGGAGATCGATCCCAACCGAAATACTTGGCTAACAAGTTCTCCGATCCCAGCGGAAGCACAGCTATCGGAACCTCAGGCGGAGTTCGCGTTGCAATAGCATTGACGGTTCCATCACCCCCGGCTGCAACGACCGCAGCTAGCGAACCTCGGTCCCAATGCTCCGAGATTCGTTCCTGCAAATTGTCGAGCTGTAACTCGATATGAACGTCAAAATCCCGCTTGCTCAGTTGCTGTGCAAGCTGCTCGACCAACTCCATTCGACTCTTTGATCCCGATTTGGGATTGGCTGCAATGATTACCGTTCGCACAATC
>JALOQS010000250.1 GCA_025459355.1 Pirellula sp. | reverse complement strand
CGCAGTGCCCGCTGGGAATAGAGAACTCGCGATTTCCTCGACAACGTCGTCGTTGTCGAGGAGGCCCAGATTTGTCCCATTCTTCGAAAAAACGGAACCGTTACTAGGCTAACTCTTCGCACCCCAGAAGACTTAATACCTCTATACGCACTAACTGTGGATCTAGTCCCAACCGCTCGAGCGTCTGACTGGATTTCAATGCTTTTGTTGTAAGACCAATCAACAAATGCTCTGTCCCGAGGTAGTTGTGCCCCAGCCGACGTAACGAATCGACAGCAGCGTCAAACGCCACACCAACTTCATCCTCGCATTCTTTGGCCATGATGGACTCTTCATTTGGTTCGATCACGAAGCCACAAGTCGATCTCAGGGATTGCTCGAAAACATCGAAATGTTTCAATACATGGAATGCGACGCCATTTCCTTCCTGAAGACTCCCTATGAGAAGGTGGTTTGTGTCGACCATTCGCGAACCGCTCACTGCGGCAAGCCTGCAAGCGATATCGAAAACGTTCCGGGCTCGGTCCGTAACCCGACTTGCCAATCGCGTTTCAATTAAAGTATCGATGTTCATAGTTGCTGATGTGCCCCTTGCCCTGCTCGGACGTGTCCTGCATTCCAAAGCCACCTCACGGTAACTCACCAACGATACATGATACGTATTCTTGACTCGTGTACCACAAGTCCGTGATGGTGAGTTGCATTCTTGTTCACTCTCCCGAGAAACGGGAGGACCAGAGTGAAGTTTACGATCACCAGAGGAGGGTGCTTGTAGTGGACGACGCAAGGAGTCCCTTTTCGCTGGAGACCGCCTGCTGCATCGCGGTGTGTATGCCCTTCTCTTGGTTTTCAGCCCGGATGGGCGACATATGCCTGCCGGTCGGCGTGAGCCACCGGCCCAAGTGCGCAGCACTGCCCAAGCCCGGATGGGCGACACAAGACCGCCTGAGTAGTGCATTGCTGGCTACGTTTGGCTCGTGTAGTGGACGACGCAAGGAGTCCCTTTGCCCTGGAGACCGCCTGCTGCATCGCTGAAGGGATTCGTGCCATGTTCGTGCCAGGCAGTCGGGACTCGTTGCCTCATCCACTATGCCTCCCCAAAAATCCCAAAAACCAGCTAGCAATCCGCTTCTTCGCTCGTTTACAATTCTGGGCATGAACAATCACCCCATCACCGCACTCGCAAGCCCATCTCTCGCATCGCCGCACTTCGATGCTGCATTCGATTCCATAGAATCGGTCACGACTTCTTTCGCAACGTATTCACTGCCAATTTTAGAAACCACGACCTTCACCGAAGCTGCATTAGGCTACCATCCCAACGGGCAGTACTCCATCACCGCTATAACCACGTCGACTGGCGCAGTCGCCGAGCGCTACGCTTACACCGCTTATGGTCAACCTACGATCCTAAACGCTTCCTGTACTCCAATCGGCAATCAGCAATCTCAAATCGCCGATCGCTTCACCTATACCGGCAGTGAATGGGACGAGACCTTAGGCCTCTATCACTTCCGAGCCCGATGGATGAGCGGACTTAGCGGACGGTTCCTCTCCAGAGATCCTATGAAGTGTATTTCTGGCTTCAATATCTCACGGTCGTACCTTTCGCTCCAAAAGATGGCCCCTTTTGGTCTGTTCGAAGGAAAGCCCCCGTTTCCTGGAGCAACACCTGATCCAGATCGTGTTGGTTGTTATACGATGATGTTGCAAGATTTCATTGACATGATTACTTGTGGACATGATCCCGGTGACGCATATTTGACGAAATTTTCCCGGGGATGTGTTTGCCTGACAAAGTGCGCACAGATCGGCGGTACTTGCTCAAAACCTCACGCGCCACCTGAGTACGAGCCAGGTACAACTTGTGCTAAAGCCCAAAAGACTAGTGATCCGATTCCAGATGTCATTTCGAAGAAGCCCTGCGGTAAGGACGAAGAGCGCTTTATATTTGCAAAGCGGGGAATTGACAATCCGCGAGGCTGGGAACTAGACGGCGATCGCTATAAAATACCTGGTTTCAAGCTACCTCCAGATCCGCCGGTCATTGGCAACAACGGAGATCCATTGAGCGGACTTTATAATTACATATGGTATGTCAATGGTTGGTATGTCTGGGTAAATCATGGGTTGGACGTCACAGGTCAGGGAGACAATGTAGTTTCCATTTGCGATAAACCTTTGGACAGCCCCGACTATCCATTAACCCTGTGGTGCGTTACTTGCAAAAAGAAATGTGCAACGACGACGTACCCTGTATTTCTGATTCCGGAGAATCCTCAGCCAACGAGGTAGAAATGGAAAGTTACTATTGGGCAATCTTAGTCGCTACTATAGCTCTGTCACCAATATACGGCCAAGACGTTATTCGTACCAAAGACCTCGGTAAAGTTGTCGAGCTACACGGTGTTTCGGGGAAACCAATTGGGACTGTGTGGTCCGGAGTATTAAGACGAGTCGAAACTATCGATGGAAAAACAGTAGTGACGATTTCGCTCGAGAATACTACCGGTAAGAACGAATTTGTTTTTTTTCGAGATGAGAAGTTTAATGATTTCATTCGAATCGAAGGAACTAATGCAGGAATTAATTCATCTCTAGAGCGAATGGTGGGAGAAAAAATTTTTGGTTGGGAAACATATGTTTCCATTGGTGTGCCGCGAGAGTTCATAGCCTCAATTAATGAGGCTCACTTCCGGCCCTTTTTTCGAACAGCGGACAGTTCTTTCGATATCCTTGGCTGAGCCTGAGCGCCGAGACTCACTTCAGAATTCCCACAATGCTAAATCAATTCGGATACAAGATTTGAGTAGCGGTAAAGTTCGCTTGATGGGGCGCCTTGGAAGTCCAATAGGAACGGTTCTTGAGTGTAAATGTGATCATAGCGGTACTGGTTCATTAGTGTTGCAAGTTGGGTCTAACTCTAGCACATTCACCCCAAATGAAGTCGAGTATTGGTACCAGGGAGGCAGAATAGACTCAAGGAAAGTCAACATATCGGCCATAAAGCACGTTTTGTGCTTTGAGAAACTGGTAGACCACTCAATGATGACTGAAGACATCGAACAAACTTCGCCAAAAGGGCCACTTTCTGAAAGAGTTGTAATTAAAGTGCCTGACAGCGCGTATACTGGGGACGATCCTCGTTAGACAGTCGCGAAAGGCTGACGAGAATTGCCTTTGCTGCCATCGATATATGTCTTTTGTACCCCTTGGGTCAGGTAGGCTAACACAAAGTGCTGCAGAATTAAGTGCAGCGGTTAGAATATCCGAAAAGGAAAATTTCTGATGCCCCGACCGCTGCGATGTGGATTGTTTTTGCCCCAGGAGGTTTCTATTTGCCATGTGGTAAAACGCTGCATGCGTCGCATGTACCTGGCTGGTGTTAACGAACATACAGGTAAAGACTAGACAGAATAAGAGATAGACCCAGTCAGTAATGTTGCCGCCCAAGGCGAACGGAGAAGTTTGAAGGGTGAAGTTCGAAGTTTGAAAGAAAGCCAATCTCTTTCAACGCCGGATTACCAATGGGGTTTTGGTTTTCCTAGTCTTCCGATCAATGCCCAGATGAGCAGTTAGAGACCCGTTTCGAGCATTTTGTTGCACCGAATTGGGTCATTGGAAGAGTGTTTTTGGCTTTCGGCGAATACGATCCACGAGGTCGCATGGGGAATGCAATTTTTATTGTGGTTCGGGCATTGGTTTGATCAATGTAATGCACCGAAGTGAATTCGCGTGCTGGCGCACGACGTCAACCGGTGCTAGCGCACGTCGGCTCGCAGGTTGGAATCGCGTGCTGCGCACGTCGCTTCAACCGTGAGAGTAAATGCCGTAACTGCGCAAAGCCTTGTTACGGCCTACTTAGTCTTCCAATCTGTGGCCAGATCGGCTACAAACCCAAATCCATGCCGCACCCGCGCGGAGCCTAACGCCAGAAGACTTCTCTATCTCGACTTTGCGATTCGGAATTAGTGTCTGAGTTACCGCTTTTGAGTACGACGTGATTTAACTTGTCAGGTGAAATCTTGATCTGCTTACGTACCCCATCAACGGAAATTCCGACACCGCCACTTACCACCGCCATGCGCGATCCATCAAAGGCTTTGTGTGTCGCTGCAATAGTCTCAATCTCTTTCGAAGCCAGCTTGGAACGGGGCTGCGCATCGACTGAGCTCAATGCGACAAACCGATCCCCTCGCCCGTACTCGATTTCCAATCGAACAATCTCAAACGCCACAGCCAAATCCATGATGTGCTGAAGTCGACCAAACACGGGATACGGGCCAACCAACTCCTGGTAGTGTTTCGTGAACGACTCAGCGAAACGATTAGCTGCAAGATCTTCCTCCAGCGTTGCGACTCTCTTGCCGGTCGCTTCGAAATGTTGAGACTCCGTGAGCAACCTTACGTTGTCATTTTCCAACGAATAAATTCGTCGCTCTTTATCCATCACAATCGGACTGTCGCTCAATGATAACCACCAACGCAACATGGTCGAAGCCTTGGTCTGCTTCAATACATCCAACTCTTCCCAGTAAGATTTAATCGACTTGGGCAATGGATCCACTCCGAGTCCTAGTCGCTTCATCTCAGCATCTGCGATGAGCATGGCCAAGCCAGTGGGGGAATCTGCGGGTAATCCCATCACAATGGTGGATTGATTGCCGAGCGTTTTCTTCCAACGTTCTAACCAGCGATCCGGACTGTTTCGTAACGACTTAAGCGACGACTCCCTTTGTGCGAATGCAAACGACTCCTTCAACCGTGCTTCATCGGGATTGATCGTACAACCAAAACTCTTGCCGCCGTTGAGGATCACTGGACCGACGCTTAAGAGATCTTCTAACAAGATCGGCGGCAAACCGGTCTCTCGATTCACCAATTGTCCGTCCTCGTGCTGTATCAGATCACCTGCGGGGCCGCCCAGAAGCCAATCATTGGTATCTTGGTCGTACGCGAGGTAATCCAATCGATACATTCCACCTAACAACTCCATCGCAACACTCGATGGTCGCCCCTCGTGCAGTCGATCCTTTACGAGCTGGTCCAATGACTTGAGAGAAACCCATCGCAACGGCGTAGCCTCTTGCCAGCTCCCCAATGCCGAAAGATCCGCTTTGGGCCGCCCAAGCTTTCGAAGCCGTCGTATATCTTGCTCAGCAGGACTGATTCGTTCCAACACGCCCGCTGTATTGACCCGCACGCCGTTGGCATGTGGGATCATACTAGAGTTCCCCCCCTGGCTTTCCCATTCACCATCAACCACGGTTTCAATGATGGTCATAAGTTCGCTGAAGTTGGCGAGTGGCGATCCGCCAGCCGCACCTCCAAGACCAGGCCCGCCACCATTGCCGGATGCTTCGCTGGAAAATCGCAACCCATCATTTCGATATCGATCGATTTCGGCCAATTGCGATCTCAGTTCCGAGTCGCTTATCGATGCAGAGTTTAGCCGCGTTGATCCACTCAGCTCGTCGCCGATTTGCGGCCAACACGCCCCCGATGCATCAGTGCACAGCAAGCCCGCGAGGATAAAAAATTTTATAATTGCGGCCGGAAACGAACATCCGGTTAGAAGCGATCTCATGAGCAAACATCCTCCATACTGCGAGATCTCGGTGCGGAGTCCTGGAGAATGGAACGAGTCAATTCCCGATCACGGCCACCGCGGAACCTCCGATTATACGCGTCACGTCTACAAAATCGAGGCACTCCCGGCACCTTTCTCTGGCTCCTACTCCCTGATTTCTGCGATCCTACTCCCTGATTTCTGCGAACTATTTGCTACAATCTAGCCTGATTGAACACCTCTCCGATTTTTTGTTCTCGCATCCCAGTAGGCGTTTATGTCGATAAAAAAACTGCACATCCTGTCGCTTTTGTCTCTATCCTTTGCAGCCCCCCTAATGGTAACTCCCACGAGCATGGCCCAAGAGCCCGTCGATAACGATCCCTACGAGTGGCTAGAAGATGTCACGGGAGACAAGGCGATCGAATGGGTCAAGGAGAGAAACGCGAAAGCCGAGTCGACCCTCACCACGAGCGACGACTTCAAGAAGCTAGAATCCGATCTACTCGCGATTCTTGATTCAGACGCTCGCATTCCCTTTGTCAGTAAACACGGCGATTACTACTACAACTTCTGGCGTGACAAAAAGAACATCAAAGGTCTGTGGCGCCGCACGACCCTAGAAGAATACAAAAAACCATCTCCACAATGGGAAGTCATTCTCGATCTCGACAAACTCTCCGCAGAAGAAAATGAAGGCTGGGTTTGGAAAGGTGCCAGCTTCCTCCGCCCCGACTATGATCGCGTTCTGATCGATGTCTCGCGCGGCGGTGCTGACGCGACGGTTACTCGCGAGTTTGAAATCAGCACCAAGAGCTTTGTCAAAGGTGGCTTCGAACGCCCCGAGGCCAAAGGCTCGCTAAGCTGGATCGACCGTGACACCGTGTTCGTGCAAACCGACTTCGGCCCTGGCAGCATGACCGATTCTGGCTACGCTCGAATTGTGAAGCGTTGGAAACGTGGTACGCCGTTGTCCGCCGCCGAGGTCATCTACGAAGGAGAACAGACCGATATGCTCGTGGCTGCATTCCACGATGATTCCCCAGGCTTCGAACGAAACTATGTCCAACGCAATGTCAAGTTCTACAACGATGAACTATTTGTTCTCGATGAAAACTCGAAGCTTGTAAAGATTGATGCGCCGAACACCGCAAGCAAATCGGTCTCGCGAGGAACTCTCGCGATTGAACTTCGAGAAGATTGGAATCGCGGCGACAAAGTCTACAAAGCGGGCTCGTTGCTCTTCACCAAGTTGGATGATTTCCTCGTTGGAAAAGAGACCATTCAAGTTGTCTTTGAACCGACCCCAACCACTGCTCTCGCGAGCTTCGGCTTTACCAAAGACTTCGCGATCTTGAACGTTCTCGAAGATGTCAAGAACAAGGTCACGGTTCTCCGCGCCACTCCGCAAGGCTGGAAGTCGGAGCCCATGGTCGGTGCACCTGCATTCGGAACCGTTAGCGTTAGCCCCGTCGATCCAGACGAGTC
>JALOQS010000249.1 GCA_025459355.1 Pirellula sp. | reverse complement strand
TCGAGCCTCGTTGGATTTGCTCAAGCCCCTTTACATGGGTGAGAGTGCACTGGAGCCAGAGCGAGTTTCAGAAAAACTACATCAGCATATGTTCTGGTTGGGGCGAGGTGGTTCCATAACCCACACGATCAGCGGCATCGATATCGCATTGTGGGATTTGTTAGGCAAGGCAACAGGTCAATCGGTGGGACGATTGCTCGGTGGTTGTTATCGCGAACGAATTCAGCCGTATGCATCGTTGCTCATGCAGGAGCCAGCTATCATGCGAGATAGTTTGCTGGCAGTCAAATCGCAAGGTTTCCGGGCATTTAAAATTGGCTGGGGCCCGTTTGGTAGAAAGAGCGCAGCGATGGACGAAGCGATCGTAAAAGCTGCCCGTGAAGCGATTGGATCGGAATGTCGTTTGATGGTCGATGCTGGTGGCAGCGACGCCTATTGGAGCAATGGTTACAAGTGGGCCTTGCGTGCCGCACAGATGTTAGCGAGCTATGATGTGCACTGGTTCGAAGAGCCATTACAACCCGATGCACTCGAAGATTTCGTATCATTGCGAGAGCACTCACCGATCAACATCGCGGGTGGTGAGGTGCTTACACGCCGGCAGTCGTTTCAGCCATGGCTCGAAGCGCGGGCTTTCGATATTGTTCAGCCCGATGTGACCAAGGTTGGAGGCATTAGCGAAGAGCGTCGAATCGCTTGGATGGCGCAGGACCATGGCGTTCAGTTTATTCCGCATGGTTGGAACACGGCAGTAGGTTTGGCGGCTGATTTACAACTAGCGACTGCATTTTCAGGGACAGAGTTTGTCGAGTATTTGACTGGTTCACCCTTTATTGATGAGATAACCATCGGTGGCTGGCAGCTTGATGCCGAGGGCATGTTAACCATCCCATCCAAGCCTGGATTAGGACTAGAGCTCGACCCTCATGTGATCGCCAAATACTCCGGCGTCACCAACCTGTTGTGAACTTATTCGCCCTCCCAAAGAACTTGGGAGGACCAGAGTGGAGTTTACGATCACCAGGGGAGGGGCAAAGGGCATGTTGCTTAAGTCGATACTGGATGATTGGCGAATGTAAAATGGGCACTCTTGCCCGTTTCATGGCTCTAAGTCGGTCAAGAGTGACTGAACCAATGTTAAAACAAGACTCCCTCGCGCAGCGGGTTTGTGAGATTTCAAGCCGCGCGGTAGACGATGGCGTTGCCACGCTTATCGCAGACCTTGGTGGCTCCGCATGATTTCAAAACATAAGCGATTTGCTGGGCAAACCATCGGGGTTCTCCGATTGCTTCGGCAAGCTGCTGCGTGTCGAAACGTTTTGGCAGCTTGGGTCTTCCCAATAGATCCCAAAGATCGCTAAGCGATGACAAAACGATTGCTTCCGATGGATCGGGAACGCGAATCAAATCAACGTCCAGCGTCGTGTATTGTTTGCGTCGACCTCGCCGAGGTGTATCGACTCGGAATTCGACGCTATCTACAAACAATAACTCCAGCGTGAGCTGCGGGTGCGGGTAGACTTGAGTAAAGTGAATCAACTCTCGGAATATATCGATAGGACGTATCTTCTTGGGGCTTTTACGTTGCCTGATAATCGATTGCGTCTCCCGGTCAACCGTCGCGACCAATTTCGACTGCAAACATGGCTTAACGATCCGAACGTAATAATCATCGTCAAGAAGCTGTTTGATTTTTTTTCGGATCGCTCCCAATCCAGAATGCTGGATTTCAACGATCACTCCATCATGGTCGATAGCGTCAATTCGATACTTGGACTCCACAACCTCGATGCAATCCGGACTGGCTGCATAAAGTTCTTTGAGCTTTCGATGAAGGGAGGTTTCCATGTCCGCAGAGCTGCCATCGAGAAGAAAATCTTACGAATGTCGTTGCGTCGATCCTAGCAAATCGATTGCCGCAGAGACCAGAGCAGGTGGATGGCCTGACGAGCTGGGAAAAAATTTGGCCAGAAGAGGCCTAGGGTCCCAAATGACAGCTCTCTGGGCTTGAGCACAGCGTTCGGGCGGTCAGTGGGCTATTGCCTAGCCGGTATCCTTTCTGCGGCGATTTGGCCCTGCGAAAAATAGTGTTTCGTGCCACAATCTTGCGGTTCTTCGACTCGGTTCGCAGATCACGCACCCGTTTCGAGGTTCCTTTCCCAATCGTTAAAGATTTCGCCATGCGTTTTGCTCAGTCACCCATCCATTTGTTGAACTTAGGCAACGTTTCGTTGCTCATTTGTTCCGTTGGGATTTTGGCTGCCGGATGCTCAAAACCATCTTTCGAAGCCAATAGACTGGCCGCAGCGAGCTTTTTAGAGTCCCAGGACCAGCAGAAAGTCGACGAGCTGGCAGGGTCTGTGGGGGAACTCGTGGAACAGGTTTTCGGCCCTCCAGATGCCCCAAAATGGCCCGAGAACGCTCCTACGGCTGTTGATATGGCCGAGGTAGAACGCTGCGCCGGGCCCGTCGGACGAGCTTACGACAAAGTGGAGCGAGGGCTCTATCGCAAGCATTGCGTGCAGTGCCACGGAATCACAGGTGACGGAGCGGGACCGGCGGCGGCTCTTTTGGCACCCTATCCACGGGACTTTCGCCGAGGGACTTTCAAATTTAAATCCACGAGCATCGGGAGCAAACCGCTGCGATCCGACCTCGTAAAAACCATCGAACATGGCTTGCCGGGCACTTCCATGCCAGCGTTCGGCGCACTCCGAAACCGCCCGGAGTTCGAAAAAGACATCGAGTCGTTAGCGGAATATGTCGTTTTCCTGGCGATTCGAGGTGAAGTCGAGAGGCGTCTACTAAAGCGTGCCGTCGACAGCGAAGAAACCCCCAGCTTGGAAGATGCCAAACGCGTGGCGGCCAGCGTCGCCGAACTTTGGGTCAACGCTTCCGCGAACGTGGTGGAGGTACCACTCATCCCCGACGTGCCACCCGCTGAGTACGCCGCTTCGGTCGAACGTGGCAAGGCTCTGTTCACGAGTGATCAAGCGTCCTGCTTCAAGTGTCACGGCAACGAAGGCAAGGGGGACGGTGTTTCTCAAGATTACGATGAATGGACGAAGGATTGGACTATTCGGGTCGGAATCGATCCTGCAAGCAAGTCCGAGTGGAAGGTGATGAAACCATTCGGTGCACTGAAGCCCGTCGTCGATCGATCTCGCAATTTCCATCTCGGGGGATTGCGAGGCGGATCCACAGAACAAGACATCGTGAAGCGAATTGTATTGGGCATTGATGGCACACCCATGCCTGCCATCACAGTGAGTGAAACAGATCCTAACGCATTCAATCTTGAAAACGTTTTTGATTTGGCTCGGTACGTCGCCAGCTTGACTGGCGTGAAACCAGAAACCGAGGCGGCGACAGATTCAGGAACAGCAAACTCGGCGAAAGGAGCACAATAGGTCATGGTTAACCCTAGTGATTCCGCGTTAGCGAGCGGAGTGAATGCATCTCAGTCCAGCAAAGTGTATCGGTGGGCGGCTTTCGTTTCTTGCTTAACGTTCCCACTCATTTGGCTGGGTGGATTAGTCACAACGCACGATGCCGGCATGGCGGTTCCAGATTGGCCGGGTACGTTCGGTTACAACATGTTCTTGTATCCAGTGACGACTTGGTTATTCGGGCCGTTTGATTTGCTCGTCGAGCATGGACACAGATTGCTGGCGAGTTTGGTTGGTTTGATCGCCATCATACTCTGCTTCGTCGCGCGCAAACATGAGCCCCGACGGTTTGGTCGAATCGCGTGCTGGTTATTGTTGCTAGCGATCATTAGTCAGGGCATTCTGGGGGGCGTTCGCGTTTTGCTCGATGCCAGAGTTGTTGCGTTGATACACGGTTGTTGCGGTCCACTCGTCTTCGCGCTGGCCTGTGGCATTGTGATGATCAATTCTAAAGACTGGAAAACGGCCCCTAAATCGATCGAGTCCAATTCGCTTCGCTGGTCGTTACGGATACTTTTGGTGCTAACGATCGTTCAATTAATCATGGGAGCTCATTTGCGACACGCGTTACCGCAGTGGAAACCATCTCTGTTTTTGTCCTTTGTGCACACGCATTTGCTCGTAGCCATGTTGATAACCGGGATCATCTTTGCTGTTTTTTGCACGGTGATCTCCCCCAAGTTTCGAGGCGTCACGGGATTGCGAGGTCCAGCGGCGTGGTTGGTCGGACTGGTCATCATCCAAGTTTGCTTGGGTGTAGGGACATGGATCAGCAGCTATGCTTTACCGTGGCAGGAACTCAATGAGTTTTTCGCACGATATACGATTGATGGCCGCGGATTTGTGGAAACAATGATTATTAATGGGCATCAGGCGACTGGTTCACTGTTGATCGCTGGCTCACTTTGGTTACTATGTCGTGTCGAAAGACGTTACGTCGCTGCGGCTGCCTACGGAGCGGTTCCCGCGCAGGTCGCAGATGCTACCCCCCGTTCTCTCGTACGCTAGTTTCTAGACGCATTCCTTTTTCTTCCTATCCTGGTCCTCCATGAGCACAGCCACAACCATCAGCCATGAGGAACAGGGGGCGATTCCACCCGCATCCGGCCCAGTGAGTCATCCGACCGCTAAGAGTGACGGCGATTACATTCCGTGGTGGAAGGATTATCTCGCGCTCACCAAGCCTCGAATCACGTTGATGATTTTGCTAACGGTGGCGGTCGCGTTGTTCGCAGCCCAGCAGATCCTCGATACGACCATTGGTGGTTGGGTTTGGTTGCATACATTAATTGCGACAGCGATGATCGCCAGCAGCGCCAGCACGTTGAACCAGTGGTTCGAACGAGAGCGGGACCAACTCATGCCCAGGACCATGCGGAGACCGTTGCCGAGCGGCAGGTTAACTGGTTTTGAGGCAGCGACATTTGGTTGGTTGCTAGTCGTTCTAGGTAGTTTGTACTTGGGCCTGGCTGTCAATGTGAACGCGATGGCGTGCGGCTTGGCGACATGGTTTGTTTATTGCTGGGTCTACACACCGCTCAAATCGGTTACTTGGTGGAACACGGCAGTTGGAACCTTGCCGGGTGCATTGCCGGTGATGATTGGCTGGACGGCGGCTGGTGGTGGACCGTTCGATAGTGACGGGTGGGCCATAACATGGATTGTCATATTGTGGCAGTTTCCCCACTTTATGGCGATTGCATGGCTCTATCGCGAGCAGTATGCCAGAGCTGGATTTCGAATGATCACCAACGATGAGCCGACAGGAGTTGCCGCAGGTTGGCACGCCATCATTGGGGCCGTAGCCTTGGTGCCGCTATCGGTCATAGTCCTCAGTCCTGTTTCTGTCTTGACGTGGGGAATCGCATTGTTGGGTGTGCTGGCCTGTTGGTCGCAAGCCATGGCATCGTGGCGATTTCTAAAAGATCGTAATGATAAAACGGCCCGCAAGCTTTTGAGAGCTTCGCTTGTCTATCTGCCTGCCATCATGATGCTAATCGTTTTGCGTTGGGTTCTTCCTTAGTTTCCCACTCGCGAACCAGTTCGTGTCTCTACGATATTATGCGCACTTTAAGACAAGATTTAAGCGAAGTCATTGCGACAGCTTGGCCGTTGATGCTCTCGACGGGATTGTTTTCGATCACGTTATTCGTTGATCGAATGCTTCTGTACAAGTGGAGCGAGGGGGCGGCGGCGGCGGCCATGACAGCCGGGGTCGTTTCGTGGGCCATAACATGCCTGCCCATGGGAATATGCGGCTACACCAATACATTCGTCGCACAATACTTAGCCGCCAAGCGTCCTGATCGAGCGATGCAGTTCGTGTATCAAGGGATTTGGCTGGCGGTCGCCGTGCTACCCGTGTTGGTGCTCTTTGCGGTCTT
>JALOQS010000248.1 GCA_025459355.1 Pirellula sp. | reverse complement strand
GCCATTTCAATGCCACCGGTCAAGATTTGAGCCATCGAATCGGCATCGATTTTCACCCCTGTTATTCCGATATTCAGTTTCCAGCCACTACGATTCCAGAATCGCGAGCTGGGGCGGACCAAATCCCGGTATTCAGGATCGATCGCACATCGTGCACGCACGCTACGAGCATCGCTAGCCAACCCGACTTGAATGATGCTACCGATACGGTATCCACGGAAAAGAATCGGAGCTCCGTTGGAAAGGCCACCGCGAGTCGAGCCGTCCAGCGTAATTTCTAGAGCTCCATCCTTAGCGGTCGAGATGGGAACTGTTTCCAAGCCGATGAATCGCGTGGTGCGCCGAGACTCCTGAGCCCCGGGTCTGACGGACAAGTACTTGGCTCCAAGAATTGTGTCCAAGCCGGAAATGTTATCCAAAGACAGCGCAGGTCGAACGATCCAAAACTGCGACCCATCGCGAGCAATCTCATTCGCATTGGAGTTTAATCGAACGTACACCAAGACTCGCGACAAATCTTTTGTTAGTTCCACCCGGGAGACTTCACCAATGTCGATTCCATGATGTCGCAGACGATCTTCGGGTTTGATTCCATGTCCCTCCATGAACTCAATCACGATCTGGGTACCAGACGTACTGTAGGAATAGAAGAACGTTCCGAGACTCGCACCAATGCTTAGCAAAGCCATGACCCACCATGCAGATCGCTTTGGTTGCGATTTTGGAACAAGACGAGCATGCGGCAAGACCTGATCTGATGTTTGGTTCGTCTCAGGCGATGGCATTATCGGTTCAACTGAATTCGTTTTGTCATTCATAATGAGATTCAACTGGTTTCCCAGAGAGCGTGCGGATCGAATGCAATGGTTGCGAGGAGGCTAAAGCAAACGCATGCGAAGAAAGAAAAGACCGCCAGTCCAAACTGAAATTCGATCAACCCAGAGAGCTTGACCGACATGACCAGAAACGCGATTAACATCACATCCATCATGCTCCACTTTCCAGCCCATTCCATCATTCGATAAGTCAAGGCACGGTGTCGTGTGCTAAAGAGTTCTAGCCACGTGAGCTCGACGAGCGCCAGCAACTTAAAGAGAGGGAACAAAATCGAAAAGACAAAGATGATCCCCGCAATGAATAGGTTCCCGGAGGTCGCTAGCTCCCAAATGCCCCCTAAGACGCTGCTTTCGTGGTGATGCCCCAATCGCTCAATCTTCATGATCGGAAGCAGGATAGCCGAGGGATACAAAGCCAAGGCAGCGACCGAGAATGCCGACACTTTCGACCTCATCGATTCTCGACATGACTTCGAAGCGATAGGTGTCTCGCAACGAGCACATTCCACGACAAACTCATCCGAGTGATTTGGCACCACCTGAACTAACCCGCAACAATGGCAAGCCTTAGGTGGTGAATTGATTGCTTTTGGCATGATGTTGTAATCCAATCGAGTGACCACGAACCTTGTGATTATCACTTTACGCAATTACCCCTGATCCCCCAAACTGCCGCTTTTGAGGCGTTGTGACGATCAGACTTTTTGTTTTCAAGCATTTTCGTTAAAAGTATGGTAAAGTGCATCAGGGATCAATGTCGCAGATTTTAAGAAATCGCGATTCCGCTCAAGCAATTGAGTGATTTATGCCGTTAAGACGTAAGTCGCTGTACTGGAAGGGTTTGGACACCCATCATTGCAACTTGTCACCTCAGAAAAACAAATGACACAGATCGAATACACGGTACGACAGGAACTAGCAGCCCCGAGTTTCGCTAACGAAATCGATGCGGACGCTTTATACGACAAATGCATGGCCCTGGCAAAAAACATGTGGTGGAGCTGGCAGCCAGAGGTCACCAATCTCTTTCGAGACATCGATCCCATTCGATGGCGACAACTCGACCATAATCCGATTGCTCTCCTGCGAGAGTTCACCCCCGAAAGGCTAGCAATACGGGCCGGTGAAATGGTTCTTCATAGCCGAGTGAACTACGCTTACCGTCGGCTGCATGAGTATCTCGAATCCCAGAGCACTTGGGCCCAAACCAACGCGGGGGTTCTCGGAGCTAAACCAGTCGCCTACTTTTCGGCGGAATTCGGTCTGCACGAGTCGTTACCGGTTTATTCGGGCGGTCTCGGTGTGCTCTCTGGCGATCACGTTAAGAGTGCGAGCGGTTTGGGCGTTCCATTGGTCGGCATCGGTTTGTATTACTCTCACGGATACTTTAAACAACATCTTTCCGAGGACGGTTACCAAAGAGAAGAGTACTTTGAAACAAAGGTCGAGGATCTTCCGTTGCAACCGGCGACTATGCCAGATGGCACGCCACTAACGGTTGCGATCGAGACGCGTAACGGCCGGTTGCTCGCCAAGGTTTGGAAGGTCAATGTCGGTCGCGTGTCTCTCTTCTTGCTTGACTGCAATGTGGATGGCAATCGACCTGAAGACCGCGAACTGACGAGTCGTTTGTACGGCGGTGACGAGCGAACTAGAATCCGCCAAGAGCTCGTGATCGGCGTGGGTGGCGTCAAAGCCTTGAGAGCCCTGGGCATTAAGCCTGGCGTCTATCACTTGAACGAAGGGCACAGCGCCTTTGCTCCACTCGAAGTGATTCGCGAACGCATGGAAGACGATGGATTGAGCTTTGATGAAGCTGCTCGAGAGGTCGCTGACATGACTGTTTTCACGACTCATACCCCGGTTCCTGCGGGGCACGATCGATTTGATGGAGCATTGATCGAGGAGCACCTCGGGCCGCTCCGAGACTCGCTGCACATGAGTCACGATGCCCTGATGGCGATGGGCAGGGTTCATCCAGACAATCACTCGGAACCGTTCTGCATGACGGTCATCGGGCTCAAGCTGTCGCGTTGTGCCAATGCGGTTTCCCAACTGCACGGCCACATTTCGCGACGGATGTGGAACACGTTGTACCCGCACCGCGAAGAGCGAAATATTCCGATTGGTCACATCACCAATGGCGTTCACGTCGAAAGCTGGCTCGCATGGCAAATGCAGCAACTTTACGATCGACACTTCCCTGCCAATTGGAAGTCGCAAATGGGTGAAGCCGATGTTTGGCAAAACATTCATGCTGTCGATCCGGGCGAACTTTGGGAAACTCACAACGCACTCAAGAACTTGCTCCTCTCGTTCGTTCGCCGTCGAGTATCCAGACAATGCCGCCGCCGTGGCGAGAGCGATGATGTCGTCGAGGCAGCTCGAAATGTACTGTCCCCTAACGTCTTGACCATTGGTTTCGGACGTCGGTTTGCGACCTACAAACGGGCCAACTTGTTATTCAAAGACCTTGATCGCATCAGTCGAATTCTCGACAGTGAAGAGCGACCTGTCCAAGTGATCTTTGCGGGCAAGGCACACCCCAAGGATGAACCAGGCAAACGATTCATCCAAGAAATTGCAAACTTGCGACATGACTCACGATTCGGTGGGCGAGTTGTATTCATCGAAGATTACGACATTAACGTTTGCCGACATTTCATCCAAGGGGTCGATGTGTGGCTCAATAACCCTCGTCGTCCGCTCGAAGCCTCCGGAACAAGCGGCCAAAAAGTGGTCTACAACGGTGGCTTGAACTGCAGCATCCTCGATGGCTGGTGGGCCGAAGCGTTCAATGGGTCCAATGGCTTCGCTATTGGCAAGGGAACGAGCCACTCCGAAGACCGCATTACCGATGCTCGCGATTCCGAGTACCTTTACAAAACGATCGAGGAAGAAGTCGTCCCCATCTTCTACAACCGCGATGCCGATGGACTCCCTCGGCAGTGGATCAAGATGATGATGAGCAGCATCAGCACCCTCGCATGGCGTTTTAGCAGTCACCGCATGGTGATGGACTATACCCGTCAAGCGTATGTGCCTGCGGCTGGTGGCCTCAGCTGTGAAATGAAAAAATTCTAAGACCCCATGCAGGCACTCATTGCTGTATTGAGGGCAGCCCATTGCAAAAGTGTTCATCACTACTTTGCAATGGATGCCCTCGAAGAGGTTCGAACGGATTCGGGCCGGCAGCTTAGCCGCATGCTCCTGGCTCATTTTGCGGACTATCTACAAGGAGCAAAAGACCCGGATACCGCCTTTAAAGATTTCCAAAACCACGTGCTTCATGTTACGGACGGTTTTTGGGGAGGTGCTGCCAAAGCGGCCGCGAAATGGTACTCCGAATCTCTTGAACATTTAAACGGCGGTCGTTGGCGCGATGCCGCCTATTCGATCGGGGTCTTGAGTCATTATTACACCGACCCGTGGATGCCACTACATACAGGACAAACAACCAAAGAGTCGGTCGTGCATCGACCGATGGAGTGGAGCATTTGTTGTGCATACGATGAAATAATCGACTTAGCGCTCTCTGATCAATCTCTGCCGTCTTTTGAACTCCCCGACTCGGACACTTGGTTGAAAGACGCGATTCACTCCTCCGCCATCCTCGCCAATCGATACTACGATGAGCTGATCGATACGTACGATATGACCGAAGCACGAGTGCAACCCAAACTCGCGTTGAACCAAGCTTCCCGAAAAACCTTAGCACAATTGTTTACCTGGGCGATCAGTGGTTGGGCAGCGGTTCTCGATCGATTGTCGTTCGAATCTCCTGCCACGATCCCGTCTTTTTCTTTGACATGGCCTACCCTGCTGGCCACCATCAAAGTCCCGATGGCGCGCATCACAAAAACCATTTCCGATGCACAGCAAAAGCGCGAGGTCGAAGCCATATTGCAAGAGTATCTGGCGACTGGAACCGTCAAGCGTTCGCTACCTGAAGAGCAAACCGCCGTCGCTAAAGCACGCATTCGCTACCCAGAACTTTTACCGACTCACAGAGAAATCAACGCCGCCCGCGCGGTTGTGAACGAGAAATACCAAAGTCTCGCTCCGCAAAAGACGCAAGCGGAAAAGCTCCCCAAAACGCAAGACATGCCGGCGCAAGTCAAGCCGGCGCAAGCCAAGCCGGCGCAAGCCAGTCAGAAACAGATTGTTGCACCCAAGCAGAAGATGGCCGGGATTCGAGAGATTCCAGAAAACCCTACGGCTAGGCCAAGAACAGAGAGGCCATTAAAGCTAACGGAACAATCGCCACGCAGCACGCCAGCCCCGATCGACAAATCAGATCGCGCAAAACGATTGGAGCTCGACGATCCCATTGTTGACGCACCTGCCATTGGTCCTAAAACCGCCGCCAGGTTGGAGGCAATAGGCGTTAAGACCGTTCGTCAACTATTGGCAGCCGATCCTCAAGAAGTGTCCGCCCGACTTAAGACGAGTTGGATCAAACCTCAAACCATCGAGCAATGGAAGACGCAAGCTCGACTGGCTCACGAGATTGCAGGCTTAACAGCGGCAGGCTCCGGTTTACTCTACCTGGCCGGGGTCACCAACGCAGAAGAGTTTCTGCGTCAATCCGTGGATGAGTTACATCAGCTGGTTGTGCAAGCATCACAAACATCCGAGGGGCAACGCGTCTTGCGAGATAAAAGCCCTCCCACCAAAGACCTTCTTAACAAGTGGCGTCACCGAGCCAGCGTGGGCCGATAAGATTCTTTTAAAGAATGTTACGTTTCATTGGCCAATTTGTCTCCCATGCCCCGCTCGGTTTGCTATGCAAGACTCGGGTTTGAATCCCTACCAAAGTACAATTGATGCGAAAACACCAGCCAAGCAGCCTGCCCGGTGGTGGAAGAGAATCCTCATCGCTGCAATCGGATTCGGGCTGTTCAATGTTTTTCTGATCTTAGGCAAGGTGATTTTAGACCGACGAAACGGATAAAGGCGCCTCCTGACCTTGTTTGCGATTGGGTTTGAAGTCCCTGTAG
>JALOQS010000247.1 GCA_025459355.1 Pirellula sp. | reverse complement strand
TGGATTCCCCTGCTTGGTGCGACCCAGCTTCGTGCTCGGGGGCCGAGCGATGGAAATTTGTTACGACAATGCGCAGTTCGAACGATATGTTGCCGAAGCATTTGTTGTCGCTCAAGGGCAACCGGTCTTGATCGATCGATTTTTGGAGGATGCCACTGAGGTAGACGTTGATGCCGTTTCGGATGGTACCGATGTCATCATCATGGGCATTATGGAGCATATTGAGGAGGCGGGTGTTCACTCTGGTGATTCGGCGTGCGTGATTCCGCCGTTTCAGCTTGCAGACTCCGTGTTGAATGAGATTCGTGAAGCGACGGTTGCCATGGCGAAACGCCTCAACGTCGTCGGATTGATGAACGTTCAATTCGCCATAAAAGAAGAGAATGGCGTGTCGGTGGTTTACGTCTTGGAGGTCAATCCACGTGCTAGTCGAACCGTTCCGTTTGTGGCCAAGGCGACCGGGACACCAGTGGCTAAGATTGCCGCCAAGGTGATGGTGGGAGTAACCCTTCGTGAATTGGGAATCCTCTCGGAACCGATTCCTAGAAGTGTTTCGGTTAAAGAAGCCGTCTTTCCGTTTCGCAAGTTCGCGGGAGTTGACATCGTTCTCGGACCAGAGATGCGCAGTACCGGTGAGGTGATGGGGGTTAGTGATGACTTTGCCGTCGCCTTTAACAAGAGTCAAGTTGCAGCTGGTGTCGTACTACCTACCTCGGGAAATGTTTTCCTGAGCTTGTCATCCCGGCATCGTCAAGGTGTGGTCGATATGGCTCGACAGCTACATGAGATGGGGTACAAGCTGCTCGGGACTGCTGGTACAAGCGCCGAGGTGCACCGAGGTGGGATTCCGATTACTCCCATTAAGAAATTGGCTGAAGGCAATCCGAACTTGATCGACTATTTGAAGAATGGCGAAGTCTCCTTGATCATCAATACTCCGAACGGCAAAGGTGCTAGGACCGACGAAGGTCGCATTCGTGCCGCAGCGGTGCAGTTCGGTGTTCCGTGCATTACGACGGTTTCGGCAGCGAGGATCGCCATTGAAGCGATGTCCGCAGCACGGCATAAGCCAATGGAAGTTTTGTCACTCCAGGAAAGATTTGCGGAATAGCCCCATGCGACTAAACTGGGTACCGAATGCCTCTGTCAGTGCTCTTCATGCGGGTGAGATGTGCGCACAGTTTCCATCGCAGGTCATCGATCCTGGGTTGATAGAAAATCTGGGCAGCTACGTGGCGAGTGTTGAGCAATTGTTGCAGTCCAAGTTGGCGGACACCCGACCCTTTTGGTATCGTCTTATCGCCACAGCTGCGGAGATTGGCCCTAATTTTGAGCTCGCTCAAACCTCATTGCTCAAATGTGGTGTCTTCGCCAATGCGTCGGTTGTAAACACATTGGCTGGACACATTACCGACATTGAAGCCGCGTTCAATCAGATGTTTCCTAAGCATGACGAGCAAGTGCGGTTACGTGTTCGACCCTTGCAAGAACAGTGGTTAGGTTATGGTCAGGGGTTGATGGCTCATCTCGGTCGGCTCGCGGACAAGAGTTTGATTCCTGAAGAGGTTAAGGTAATACCAGTTCAACCGGCAATTGGTGGATATGGTTGGACGCATATTGAAACCAATATGGTGCGAATCGAAGCAATGCTCACCAATCCCATGGTCGAGATTCCCGAGGTCGTGCGGTTGGGTTGGTTAGCGTCACAAGTGCAGTTGGAGCTGCCGCGATTTAGTGAGCTATTGGGGGTGACTCAATTGCATAAAGTCGCGCCATTTGCCATGTTGCCACCGGTGTTAGCAGCGGCTCAGGTAATCGAATTAAGTGCGTGCACGGAAGAAAACGTCGCGTTAGCGATTGAGAATTGGCACATTCCTATACCACAAGGCTGGGATTTGCACGAAAGGCTCGTTCCGACATTGTTGGACTGGTGGGAAACCTATTTGACCACCCGGCCAGAGTGGCATATCGCCATGCAGGCGCTTGGTAAAATGCTGGTGTCGGATTGATGTGTGGGCTAGCTCGCTTGACCCATCAACCTCGAAACCGGTATATTTTTGCGTGGATTTTGACATCATCCTACTAAATCCTCCTGATTCGTTTCGATACGCTAAATTGACTGGTAACAGATTTTGACCGATCGTCCCCGCTTACTTCATGGTTCAGGAGATTGGGAAGAACCGAGTGGGCCGCGGGGATCGCAGGCAGCGGATCCTCCCCTGTTTCCAACTCCAGAATTACTAGATGATCTCAAGCAAATGAGTGATCGGCTGGAGACGGCGAAGCCTGAGGAGATTTTAACATGGGCCATTGAGCGATTCGGTGATAAGTTCACGATGGCGACCGCATTTGGGCCCGAAGGGATGGTTATCCTCGAAATGCTTTCGAGAATCTCTCCATCGACTTATGTGTTTAACCTAGATACTGGCTATCAATTCCGAGAGACTCTTGAACTGCGAGACAAGGTCCTCGAGCGATACGGCATCGCGGTCGATTTGTTAAAGCCAGAGCATTCCGTCGAGGAGTACGAGCGAATTCATGGTGGGCCAGTTTACAAGTCGAATCCCAATCAATGCTGTTTTGATCGCAAGCTCAAGGTGTTAAGCAACGCTGCTTTAGGTCGACACGCTTGGGCGAGCGCGATTCGCCGCGATCAAAGTCCTGATCGAGCACGAGCACCGATTGTCGGCTGGGATCGCAAGTTTCATTTAGTTAAGATCAGTCCGTTGGCTAATTGGACCAAGAAGCTAGTTTGGAACCGAATTATCGATCGAGGAATTCCGTACAACCCGCTGCACGACCAAGACTACAAGAGTATTGGCTGTTGGCCGTGCACGCGCGCTACGGCCGATGGCGAAGATGAGAGAGCGGGACGCTGGAGCGGTACGGAAAAAAAGGAGTGCGGTCTGCATACGGACGAGGAGCCACCGCAAGCTCCGATCAATCCCAATTTGTAGATCGGGAGCGTAGCGGCTCAGCACTGTAATGCGCTCTTAACTGTAATGCGCTCTTAGTGGTTCTGAGTCACAGAGTCATTGTTCTTTTTTGCCATGAGCATTTTGACTCCATTCACAATCATTACGACGAAAAAGCCAACGACGATAGCGAAGACCAAGCTAATAAGTGCTTCTGTAAACCACCGGAGTACGGCATGGTTTGGCACTTTCTCGACTATTCCAAGAACGATTTCATGCAGGACGTGAAAGCTGTTATGAATAATGATGCCGCCACCCACCCATAACATGGCCGCAGTCCCAACTGCCGCCAAGAAAACAAGAAACTTTGGCATACCTGTAATCAATAGCCTGCCAAACCACTTTACAGAGGAATGATTCTCTTGGCGAGCGAGTCGCAGCCCAAAGTCGTCGGCTTTAAGAATGAGTCCAACGAATCCATAAACACCAATCGTGATAAGCAATGCGACCACGATGAGCGTGATGGTTAGCATCCACCAAGGTTCATCTTTTACTTCGTTGTAGGAGATGGCCATGATTTCTGCCGAGAGAATAAAGTCGGTTCGAATGGCGCTGCTGGTGCGTACTTTTTCTAACTCTTCGGGATTCATTTGGGGAAGCTCATCCACTGGCGTTTTGGATGGGTGCATAAAACTGTGAAAGGCATGATGCAGTTTTTCGTAGCCTTCAAAACAAAGGAACAACCCACCCAATGCCAATAGTGGTCCCAAAGCTTTGGGAGCAAGAGCCCCGAGAGCCATGATTGCTGGAAGTAGGATAAACAGTTTGTTGCGCAAAGATCCCTTTGCAATATTCCAAACGATGGGAAGTTCGCGAGCTGGTGATAATCCTACGACATACTTTGGCGTTACTGCTGCGTCATCAATGACAACTCCGGCTGCTTTGCTGCTGGCCTTGACCGCTTGGGCTGCCACGTCATCAAGGGATGCAGCGGTAACTTTGACAATGGCTGCGACATCGTCTAGTAAAGCAAGTAAACCAGAAGCCATAGGGATAAGCTCTATATGTTGAGGTGATTTTGAAGGCCGAATCGGACATGAAAACAGGGAACATAACAAATGGTAACGTATTTTTCCATTCATTCTTCCTCCCTTTACATCGAGCGATCAACAAATCGCTAACGCTCGACTTGAGATCGCCACGATGAGGGAAGGTTAAACAGAGAGGCTTGCAAAGATTTAGATCGTAAGCACTCGGTCGCGAGCCTGGACACGCCAAAAATTGATCACTCGATTGTTTTCCACAATCCAAGCGTGGCTGTGGAGCGCTACGGTGGGACATATGTGTTTTGGGATTCCGTAAAAAACAGTCCCGATAGGAATCTCTGCGGCTTTAGGGGTTTGCAAGACAAGGTGCTCTTCGCTGTGAATCACGGGAATCGCATCCTCCAGTCCCAAGAACTGAACCCGTGGGTGTGGCATTTCCGATGCAACCGCTTTGTGACCTAGGTCTAAGCAAATGCGGTCCGAAGTTGGTCGACTGACGACTCGGGCCATGAGCACGGCTGCGTTGAGGAACGGCAGTGTTGGGCAAGTCAACGGCTGTCCAAAGTCCCATAGTACGGTAGTGCCAGCACTCACCTCGATGTTCTCCGATCGTTGGGCTGCAACCAGATGAGAGGTCGGAGTGCCTGACATGACTATGCTGCCGACGGGAATTTTCTCGGCAAGCAATTGATCACGAAACTGAAGAACCGACTCCAATACCGAGTGCGATTTGGGCATGAGTTCGTTCATGTCGGGAATACCTAAGTGCCCGTCATACGCGTGAATCCCTTCGAATTTGATTCGCTTTTGGCCTAGCGAAAGTCGGTTCAGATGCCGGCATAGATTCATGGCGGGCTCACCGATCGCGATACCAGTTCGGTTCATCCCCACGTTTAAGTCGACGAATACGGAGAGGCTACCACTGCTGGAGACCAATTGTTGCATCATCCAATTGACGTGAGGCAAATCATCGACGATCGACGAGAACTTGACGTCAGGAAACGCTGCCATCAACTTTAAGAATCGATGGAGATTTTGTCCGACTAGCTGCATCGACAGCAGAACATCTTGTCCACCGGCAGAAGCGACCATTTCGCATTCCGCAATCGTAGCTGCTTTGAATTTTGTGATTCCCTTGGCGAGCTTCATCTTGATGATTTCGGAAAGCTTGTGGGTCTTCACATGAGGCCGCAACAAGGAAGGGTTGCCCGTCCAAGCAATCATGCGATCTAGGTTCTCGGCAATGCGATCAGGATAGAGCAAGAGGCAGGGAGTCGGTATGTCATCAGCGTTTTGGATTGGCCACCAATTGTCAGAGTTCATGGCACTCGGTTTTTGCGTTAGTGAATGAATTGTAAGAAGATTCGTCAGGTGCAACTATTGGTTTTTCGCTGGCTTAAGATCGCTTACACCGCCAGGTAGTTTATAAAGGGATTCGATTTCTTCTGCGGATAATGCCCGATTGAAAATGGCCAAGTCATCCATCGATCCGACATAACTCAGGCCAAGCATAATGGCTGCATTGTCAACGTTCCAGGTAAACGTTTGGAGACGCGGCGAGAGGGATGCGACCAGCGATCCGTCTAGATAGAGGTCCGAGATTCCATTGGTTTGGTTATTGTTGAAATTCGCAAAGGTGAACGCAACATGGGTCCATTGGTTTTTTCGGAACGGTGGTTGCTCGACGCTTGCGAGAGGTCGCTTTTCAGGTGGAATGGCTGCAAAATCTGTGCCTTGGGGATTCCAGACTTGTTTGTCCGCGTAAACACCGAGTCGAAATGGGACACTAGGGCCTCGTTTTTCGAATTCAACAAAAAAGGCGGCGTCGTCCCATTGCTTTGAAGTGACTTGGATTGGATCGCAAAATCCTTCTCGTAGTTCGGATT
>JALOQS010000246.1 GCA_025459355.1 Pirellula sp. | reverse complement strand
TGCTTAGCCAACTTTTAGTTGTCTCGCCCACCGCGTTCGTTGTCGACCTCGGTGCGGTGCGCCAGCCTCGAGCTTTTTTAACACCGCCGGTGCGAGACACGCGACGATGCGATTCGGAATTGCGACGGTCACTCTAACGCCTCCGACGGGCATCAGGTAACCGGGTTGCCAGTATTAGGCAGCCAGTGCGAGGTTTTCCTCAGCAGTTATTGTTGTGATCGGCTTTTATACGTGGCTAGCCGACCAACCACGACATGCCACCTCTATCCTCAATTTACCCGGTCGATTCCAGATCGCCCCCGGTATCCGTATGGACAAACACGATCCCGAAAGATCACGCTCACCCACTAACGCATTATCGGCCGATCATGAGTTTGGGCAATCCTCATTCTATCCAATTCGAGCGATTTCTCGCCTGGATGCCTCATTCCCAAGGTTTGTTAACCCAGGAATTTAGAATCGCCACTGGATACCGTAGCTCAAGCTATGCAAGGAATAATTGCTGTTAACCTCTGCAAATCGCGGCGCCACAACTCCAGTCGGTGGATTGCTTAGGTTAACCAATAGATTTGGATCCAGCTGCTCACCGGCTCTCGCTACAGACGGAAGCCCTAGGTAAGTGTACGTAAGCGTGGCATCCATACGCTGACTGAATCGATAGCCAAGTGTCAACGCTACTTCGGGCGACACGACGAATCGGTCGCTTCGGTACGATCCGTTGTTCGAACTTCGAGCGAGTAGGCCATCCATAGTTTCCGATGTACTCAACGGGTTTCGAGCTTGGTCCGTGACCGTTATGCGTCGGAAGCCGTTTATGTCAATTTCGCGCTCGACATTTCCCATGCCCAATTTGAACATGGTGCCAAAGCTCCAGTTGCCACCACGTACCATGGAATCAAATCCAATAGCGAAACCATGGAAACGATTCGACGTACCAAAGCGGTCTGACAAGTCTAGAATCAAATCGTTGGGTGTGCCATCTTGGACGGTGTTGGAAACAACGGAAAGTCCTTCATCAAGCCGCATGTGTTGATAACCGAGCAATAAATCAAACGTACCGTAACGATCACGTCCAATCGTGTTACGAAAGAGCAAATCGCCACCGGACACCTTGCTCGTTACTGAAGCATTGATCGTGCCAGCAACTCCTTGGGCTGCATTGGGGGAATTTATTACAATCGTTGAGGCGGTTGATGGGACAGACGTAAACGGACGCGTAACGAATATGTTAGGGCCTCCTGCGTTCGTGTAGCTCTCACCGATCTCGGATGCGTAGAACATTCGAAAGAGCAGACCTCTTGTGCCGGTGCGATCAAAACTGAGGTCAGTTGAGAATCGAAGCCCTTGCGAAGTATCCTGCAGAACTTCAGAGCCACCGAACAGATTGGCGGTGCCGGCACCGCCAATCGTTCCAACTGTGTTAATCGGTGCGTTCGCAGGCCCAGTCGTTACGATGGGGTCTATTGCATATCCGCTGCCCCAGAACGTTGCACCTTCGACACGAACTTTGGCACGGCTCAGTATGCTGCCGAGAATACCAGTGTCGATGTAGACTTGAGTCCGAGGTGCCCCCATACCGGGATAGCTCATACCGGAGTTATCGTATGCGGAGGGATAAGACCACGCCTCCTGAGACACCATGGGAGACGGTTCCTCGGTGACTACCACACTCTCATTGGCCGGCAATCGCATCGGTTCGGTATCGTCCAAGCTGGAAGCCGGAACGACCGAGTTATCGGTCCTCTTTTTTAGCCGTGTACCGGTCGGCTTCGTTGTTTTCGAAAGCGACACTCTTTCACCTTGGGTGACAACTTCACCTTGGGTGACAACTTCGCCTTGGGTGACGACTGATGCCTTGGTGGGGGAGTTCGTTTTGACGTTCGCTCCCCCACTGCGCTTGGTGACTTTAACAGGTTCTAGAGTTTCTTTTTCTTGACCGAATGTTGGCACAGCGGCGAATGCCAAACACGAAGCGATAAGGGCGGAAAGTGACGACTTGCGGATTCGTTTTGCTGGCATGCTGCCCTCGAGAAAATGTTAAACCTTGTCGATTAGGTTGGTCTTATCGGATTGAATCGGAAGTTCCGCGTGGGAAGATTAAGTAAACCTGGCGGAATTTAACGGCTTGCACGGTGAAGAGGATTGCAAGCAAACGCTGCTGATTCTGAGGACTGTAGAAACTGTGCAGTGTAGAGCGGAGGAACGGGAGTTAACGATGCCCTATGGCCGATCTTCCCTCCAAGTTCGTGTACGGATCGCTATGACGTAACGTGGTGGCGGCTCGGTCGCGATTACAGGTTCCGTTGGTGCAGGGTAAAGGGAGTTGCCATGCGTTGGTTGACAAAATTGTTTGTGGTCGCGATTGTGGCTTCCAGTGGATCGTCGGCGTATTCGCAGTCTCCCGGTCACAAAGTCCTCTACGCCCGGAACAATACTTGGCCACAGCCATTTCGGGCGGCTGATGCTCAATCCGTGGTGGCCCCGTTTGAGGTCATGAAGAGCAATGGCTGGCGAGAGAATAATACTCTGGGAAGCCCGCTTTTTGGCACGGACAACGCGTTGAGTAAAGCAGGCACCCTCAAGGTTCAATGGATCGTAACCTTGGCACCGCAAAGCCAAAGAGTGATCTACGTCAAGTCGGGGCCGACTCAAGATGTGACCTCCGCACGCGTTGAAAGCGTCCAGCTTGCAGTGTCAGAACTCGTTCCGACCGGGCCGCTTCCGCAGATTTTAGTCACGGATCTTGAGCCTCCCACCTCGTCCGGTTCCTACCAGACTCTGGTGCACCGAGCATTGATACGGAGCACACCCAATCCGAGGCTCCCGCCATTCGGGGGGGGAATCAATGCACCGTCTCAGCAAACGGTGGCTCCGAGCGCCCAGCAAGCCGGCACGGTTAGCAGTGGAAACAGTGGCCGGTAACCACTTCGTTTGGTCCTAAAAACTTCTTAGAAATTCGAAACGAATCGCATTTGACCGTGTTTACTGAAGAGAAGGCCACGTTCTAATGGTCCCTCTCTAATCACTTTATTGTCAGTTCGAGGTCAAAATGAGAATTTCTAAGGCCATCACAGGTTTGTTTTTGTGTGGTTTTGTGGCTAGCGTCGCTGTCCCTGTGTTTGGTCAGGACGAAGGTCGCCGCCAGCGAGGCGGAGCCCAAGGGGGTGGTGGCGGTCGTGGTGCAGGGATGGGGATGATGGGAGGCCAGGGGTTGGCTGGTTTGCTCATGATGGAGCAGGTCCAAACCCATCTCAAGCTCGACGAGGCGCAGAAGGGGGAGCTCAAAACTCTGCAAGAGTCCGCTGCCGAGGACATGCGCAAGATGTTCACTGACATGCGCGAGGCTGGCGGTGATTTCTCAGTGATGCAAGAGAAGATGCGGGAATTCATGTCCAAGTTGGATTCCAAGATTGAGGAAATTCTGGACCCCGATCAATTCGACCGACTGCTAGGGCTCTTCGCTCAGCGTGGACTGGTTCAAGCGTTGACACATAAAGCGATTGGCGAGCGACTCGAACTAAGCCAGGACACGCTCGGCAGCATTCGAAAGGTTGAAGAAGAGTCGAATGCCGCCATGCGAAATGTTTTCCAGAGACCTGAAGGCGGCCAAGGGGGCGGCTTCGGTGGTGGTGGAAATCGCGAAGAAATGCAGAAGCGAATGGAAGAAATGCGGGAGAAGATGCAACAAGCTCGCAAGGAATCCGAGGATAAGATTCTGGGGCTGTTGTCCGCTGATCAAAAGGACAAGCTAGAAAAGCTGAAGGGGGAAAAGTTCGAATTCCCTGAAGGGCGTGGATTTGGTTTTGGCGGTTTCGGCGGCGGTGCTGGCGGACCCGGAGGTGGTGGCGGCGGTGGCCGTCGTGGCGGTGGTAACCCATAATTTACCGTCCGAGTACAATGATCATTATGCAGAAAGCCCCTCAGCAACGAGGGGCTTTTTTCGTTCCATGATTCTGCCGGTGGAGCTCGCAGACTGCGGGGCCAGTGCTCTGATTCTCGCGATATGGCTCTTGTTCAGAAGGGAAACAAAATCAGGTCCAAGTGGTTCTGGTTGCAGCAACCTATGTTGCTCTTTCCGTCTCCTATGTGTTACAACCGATACATCGCGGCCGGTTTCGCACTCGATTTTGCATCTTGATTCTTTTAAGCGTTTTTTGTCCTAGGACTAAGTTCCTGGGCATCCTTGCCGATAATCACGATAGTAGAGCGTGGTAGAACCTTGCTGAAGAGTCTAATTTTCCCGAGGGAAATATCCACTTCGTAAGCTAGATTGAAATAGAATAGGGAGGACCATCAACGCAAGATTCGCGATGTCAGCGAAGCTTTACTGCGTTGTCAGCCACATATGATTGCACTGAGCTTCAGCGCGATGCCAAAGCCGCAAAACGAACCGAACGTGATTCGTGCGAGACAGCGTCTTGGTAAATACAGGATCGAGCGTCGCATCGCCCAAGGTGGTTTTGCCCACGTCTATCAGGCGCTCGATACCATCGAGGGAGTTCGAGTCGCTCTCAAGATGCCGCATCAATTCAACGTCACCGCATCCATGTTGGATACATTCCAGCGTGAAGCGCGTTTAGTGGCCAAGTTGGATCATCCGAACATCTTACCGCTGAAAGATGCCAGTTTTATCGATGGCCGGTTCGTTATCGCATGCAAACTCGGGGCCAAGACCTTGGCTGATCGATTGCGAAATCGAATTTCGTTTGACACGGCCATTCAGTACATCGATCAAATGATTGATGCAGTGGCCTATGCTCACCGCAACAAGATTATTCATTGCGATATCAAACCGGATAACATGATATTGCTCCCAGATGGAAGACTGCTGCTGAGTGACTTTGGCATCGCAAAAGTAGCGCAGCATACCATTGTTAAAACCATGGTCGGTTCTGGTTCTGGCACGGTGGGTTATATGGCTCCGGAGCAAGCAATGGGGCGGCCCAGTGCACGATCCGATGTGTTTGCGATCGGTTTGATCATGTACAAAATTTTGACGGGGCATCTACCTGAATGGCCTTTTGATTGGCCGCAACCTGGTGTTGCCACGCTGAGACGCAAAGCCCATCCGGCGTTGATAATTGTTGTAAAGAAGTGTCTGGAACCACGCCCGTCTCACCGTTACCGGGATGCAAATGAACTGCAACGGGCATTTCGCTTTGTAAAGACACGATCCTTGCGGTTTGCGAAAAAGCGTTCTGGCCGGTCGAATTGAAAATCTTGCACCGGGCTTAGGCTTTTCTACAAAAAGATAATGCTATACTTCTAACGCGTCGGTCCGCTGACTTTCGACCGGTGCCGCCTCTCAACCATTTCGAAGAAAGTTATCTCTCATGCGAGCTAGCGAAGCCACCAATATTTATTTTCAACGCGCGGCCGATCGTTTGCAAATGTCGGAATGGATGCGAAAGATTTTGGTAACTCCTAAGCGAGAGGTTACAGTTCAAGTCGCTTTTGAGCGAGACAATGGCGAAATAGAAACGGTCTTGGGTTACCGAGTGCAGCATGATAATGCCAGGGGTCCGATGAAGGGCGGATTGCGTTATCATCCGGCTGTTGATTTGGACGAAGTCCGCTCGTTAGCCTCCCTTATGACATGGAAGACCGCTGTGGTTGATTTGCCGTATGGTGGTGCAAAAGGGGGAATCGCGATCGATCCAAAGACTCTCTCTCGTAAAGAAAAGGAGCGGCTCACGCGAGTCTTTGTAGATGAGATTCACGATATTGTCGGGCCTGACACCGACATTCCCGCTCCTGACATGGGAACCAATCGCTCCTGACATGGGAACCAATTTCGAGGTCATGTCTTGGTTTCGAAATCAATGGGAAAAGTATCATGGGTTCAACCCAGCCGTCATCACCGGAAAGCCAGTCGAAGAATATGGCGCAAAGGGTCGTGAAGAGGCAACAGGTCGAGGTGTGGGTACGTTGGCTGTCAAACTAATGAAGCGACTTAAGGTTAGCCCGTCAGATTGTCGGGTTGCCCTGCAAGGATTCGGAAACGTGGGGTCGCATGCTGCCAAGTTTCTGTTCGAATCTGCTTTCCCCGTTGTGGCGATCGGCGACTTGAGCGGAACCTACTACAACCCTAAGGGGCTGAACATTGCAGACATGTTCAGCTACGCCATCAAGAATGGTAATCAGCTCAATGGATACACTGGTGCGGACAAGATTCCTTCGGAAGCGATCCTCGAGCTCGATGTGGATTTGCTCATTCCCGCCGCGCTCGGCGATGTGATCACCAAAGAGAATGCACCTCGGATTAAAGCGAAGACTATCATCGAAGCTGCCAATGGTCCCGTGGATCCAGAGGCTGACGATATTCTAGAAGCCAAAAAGATTCTTATCTTGCCAGACATTCTAGCTAACGCGGGAGGCGTTACGGTTAGCTACTTCGAGTGGGTGCAGAATCGTCAGCATTACCGTTGGAGCCTCGATCGAGTCCGACAAGAGCTCGATCGAACAATGTCTGATGCTTTCGAAAACGTATGGCAGCTATCGGCGAACAATGACGTTTCATTGCGGACCGCTGCCTTTATGTTGGCGATTTCTCGCGTGCAACACGCGACCGAGTTAGCAGGGCGATATTCTTAAGCACTAAGCACTAGGCACCGGGCCAATTCTTCCACCATGTGCGAAATTGGTTCCACTGTTGATCTAGGAAACCTAATTGGCTTTCGCTGAGTCGATCGGACTCCATCAGCTGGAGTTCGTATTCTGGATTGCCCTCCAGGACCATCAGTCGCTTGTAGTAGAGGACCAGATCTGGGCCTTCGTCAAAGGTGGATAGGACTCGCAAGGAATCGCTCAGCTCCATCGCCCAAGCTTTGGCCTGCGAGTCACCTTGAACGGCCTTTTGGCACAACTCAACCAGACGCAGCACTTCTTTGGGGAGAGCATTGCCAACACCAGTGATGGCGCCCGCAGCACCGCAATACAGAAAGCCATGCACGACTTGTGTATCGACACCCACCATCAAGGACAATTCGGGATCGCCGCTCGTAATGTGTTCGCATGCGTAATTGAGTGAATCCGCTCCACCGAACTCTTTGAAGCCCACTAGATTTTTGTGCTTCTCTCGCAGCTTGAAAAAAAGCTCTGCCCGCGTTTGGTAGCCATAGTAAGGACTGTTGTAGATGACAGATGGCAAGTCACCGCCGGCGGCGAGAACTTTGCAAAAGTGATCGTATTGCGCCGCGGCGGAGATGCCTCGCGACAACACTCTCGGGATCACCATCAAGCCAACTGCACCAACACGTTTCGCGTGTTCGGCATGTGCGGCTGCAATGGAGGTGTTTTGGGCACCTGTTCCCACCACGACTGGAATACCTGCTTCAACCAAACGCTTAACTCCTTCTTGCCGTTGCGAGTCGGTCAAAAGGGGCCAATCACCCATCGAGCCGCAATAGATAACCGCTTTCATGCCGGCTGATATGAGGTCTTTTCCCTTCTTGACCAATGCATCGAAGTCAGGCCTACGATCGGAAGTGCACGGAGTCATGAGGGCCGGCATGCAACCGGTAAAGAAGTGGTCAGGCTTGGTCATACTTTTGAATTTTCCTGTAGGGAGTCACGTCTTGTTTTGGAGCGTGCTAGAGGCTGAGTTTCGCTCGTTTGTTTGCCGAGGTTTAAATTCGCGTCAGAGCTAGGTTGAGAAGACGATGCCAAGGGCTTCAATTACTAATAACTTCGTTCCGCCCAAATACCGATTACAACCACCGCTAGGCCCATGGAGTCTAATCGACCTATCGCAATTGGAAAGGCCAATCGTCAGATGGTCTCAAACCATCATTTTGAGGGGTATTTGTGTAGAAAACGTTTTCTGCCACCCCCCCAAGCTGGCGGCTCGGAGCCATGGACTGGCCGATAAAAGCGAAGATGGTCAAAAAGCACACATTATCCACTAGACAGAGCGAACCTTCGGCGCAATAGTAATTGCACCACTGTATTTGTTGAATTAATAGCGTATCCTCTGCCGGTCTTAATAGGCGAATCAGTTGGCTCACGCTTGTACCTTACTAGCTAGTGAAATTCTATGACCAATTCGGGTTCGCCTAGGCAAATCAGGTCCGTGAAGGGTTCTCAGAGTGGGACCGGTTCTCGGGAGCTATTCAAAAACAAGGCCTATGAAATACTTCGCAATCGACTCAACAGTGGCCAATACAAACCGGGGATGCATTTGTCTGAGCGGCAACTGGCCGAAGATTTGGGGATGAGCAAAACGCCGGTCAAAGCTGCGTTAGAACGGCTTGAGATGGAGCGTTTTATCATCGTATCTCCTCAATCGGGAATTGTTGTAAGGCGGCTTACGATTGAGGAAATGACCGAAATTTACGAGATTCGTGTCGCTTTAGAAGGGTTCGTTTTACGCTCCATTGTGGGGCGATTAACTGCGAATCAATGGGAGCAATGGGAACGGAACTTGGCCGAGTACGCGACATTGGACAGCTCCGATGCCATGCGTCATAGGGCAGTGGAGTTGGATGCTGAGTTCCATCTTCTGCCCTGCGAATTCTTGGGTAACCGATTGATTATCGATACGATGCGACAGTTTTCCTCTCGCATGGTGCACGTGATCAGTTGCGTCTTTTCGACGGTGCCAACTCGTATCAGCGAAAGTATCAAGGAGCATCGGCAAATTATCGAAGCGGTTCGTCAAGGGGATGGGGATAGAGCTCGATATCTTAGCGAACGTCATCTGCGAATCGGCTACGATATTCTCATCGAAGCTCTACGAAATCAAACGGCAGAAACCAATGTTTGTTTGTAGCTGATACC
>JALOQS010000245.1 GCA_025459355.1 Pirellula sp. | reverse complement strand
GCCCGAACGCTTTGCGGTTAGCCTTCGTCAGCGATTTGCATCTTCGTCGCAAGCGGTCCAACCATCTATGTCAACAAGTCTTCGAGGCTTGCAACACAGCTCAGCCGGACGCGATCGTGCTCGGTGGCGACTATGTGGACCATCGTTCTGAACTAGCAATCTTTGGTGACTTGTGCCAGCAACTCAACAGCCTCGCACCGGTCGTGGCTATCGCGGGCAATCATGACGTTTCCATCGGTTTAGACCGAGTACAAAAGACCATTGAGTCAGGGCACGGAATCTGGATCGAAGAAGGGGCGAATATCATAGAGCATGATGGGCGTGTTATTGCGTTGGCAGGACCCAAGCATCCTCAGGAAATCAATGCGGACGTTCGAATACTCTGCGGACACAACCCGCGAATTTGGAAGAAAGCAAAACACCGAGGCTACGATTTAGTGCTTGCAGGACATTTACATGGATGCCAATGGGTTAGCTTTTCTTACAAGAATCGACTTTATCCGGGTGCTTGGTTCTATCCCTATTGCTACTTGAACCATCAAGTGGCTTCATCGCGACTGATCGTCAGTCGTGGTGTTTCTGATCTAATACCTATTCGTTGGAATTGTCCGCGTGAGGTCGTAGTGTGCTCGGTTTAGATAGCAGGAACAACATGGAAGGCAAATCATGAAAACGATATCGATTGCCAAGCGTCTGTATCGTCGAGAGGTTCTCTCACCAGGACGTTGGCATGCGACTAGCTGTTGTCTAACAAGCGGTCTGCGAAGCCTGCCGTGGTGGTTTCGCTCAAAGCCTGGAACACCGCTACGATGCCTTTGTTTGGCGGCATTGGATTTCGTGCATCGTATGGAGTTTGGGAGGCCAATACCGAGATGCTCTTATCTGCAACTCGCCGACTTTCTGTTGTTTGCAGCGCAGCAAAACAGAATACTAGACAATAAATCGAATCCGCAGATCCGAATCATATCGGAATCGAATTTCAGTGCCTATGAAAAAGAACTCGTCGAGATCGAAACGAATCGACCCGAAATAGGAAGCGATCGCTTTAATGCCAATGGGATTCAAGCTTACCGCGAACAAGTTGTTGCACTGGCACTAAAACACTCGTTCGCCATCATGTTTTGTGATCGCGACTGGTCGAGGGGCAGATCGGACTCATCACATCTTTATTTTGATTCGCTCTTTAGAATTGCAATGCTTTGCCAAATTGCGGATGATTTGATCGACTATCGTCGTGATCTTGCGCTGAATCTACCGAGCTTTGCAACCTCTCTCACTGGTCATGCAGATCCGGAGCGTGAGTTATTGCAATGGATCGATGGTTACGCCAATTCATCCTCTACTTCCCATCGATCGCAATTTTGGCCTCTGCGATCGGCTGCAATCGGCATGGCATGGCCCCTAAAACAATTTGTTCGACGCATGAGGCGTCGACCATTGTGCGCGAATTCATAAGAAGTGGCTCGCTTCATGCAAGCTGGAGCATATTCGTCGGTTTACAATGTTCGTAGTAAGAGTCGTCTACTAAGTACGGCTCCAGTGCGTCTAGAGAATTGGATTTGCGATGAAGATACTACGTGTTGCTGTATTACCACTACTTTGGGCAGGCGTGCTACTGTGCGCCGTTTCTCCGAACAGTTTCGCTCAGCCGTTGAAGGTATTCATCCTCGCGGGCCAATCGAACATGGAGGGCCACGCTGAAATCCGGACCTTTGACTACATCGGTAAAGATCCGGCCACAGCTCCTTTGCTCAAGGAGATGCGCAATCCCGATGGAACGCCTCGCGTATGTGATCAAGTCTGGATGTCTTATTTGACCGGGCCATATGATGGCAGTGCAAATGGCGAAGGGTTGGGGAAATTAACCGCTGGCTTTGGCGAACGCGGAGGCAACCCAACTCGATTGAGTAACAAGATCGGCCCTGAGTTCACCTTTGGGATCACGATGGAGAAAGAGCTCAAGGAACCTATACTGATCATCAAGACCGCTTGGGGGGGCAGGTCGCTTAATACCGAGTTTCGTCCACCGAGTGCTGGTCCATACCAGTTGCCCAAGCAAGTTCAAGCGGAGTGGGATAAACATCCGCAGGGGGCTCATGGGATTCCTAAGCTTGAAGATCGCAAGAAATGGCAAGAAGACAAAGATGCTGCCTCGGGGGTGTTTTACCGCATGATGGTGGAGCATGTGAAAAAGGTGCTTGCAGATCCCGCGCGCGTTTGTCCCGCTTACGATCCTAAGCAGGGCTATGAGTTGGCAGGTTTTGTATGGCTTCAAGGGTTCAACGATCTCGTCGATGGCCAGACCTATCCGAACGGCAATTATGATGAATACTCGCGGCTCTTAGCGCATTTGATCCGCGATGTGCGCAATGACCTTGATGCACCGAAGATGCCATTCGTCATCGGGGTGTTGGGTGTCGATGGCGAGAAGGTCGTTAACTTCCGCAAAGCCATGGCTGCACCGGCTGCCATGCCTGAATTCCACGGGAACGTAGTTGCTGTCGATACGGCTCCTTTTTGGGATCGCGACATCGAAGCCGCAGAACCCAAGCAAGGCGAGTATAACGAAATTGTCGGTACCGCTCACACGATGAAGGCAGATGGCACGCTCGATGCGCAGCGGAAATGGGACAAGTATTGGAAGCCGATTGGCAAGCCTCTGCCCCAGGATAGAAACTGGCGATACATCTCAGTCGATGCAACCGAAACAAAGGATAAACTAGAAGAGTTCACTGATAGACGATTCCGCGATATCCAATTGCCAACTGGAATGGAGAACTGGTTTAAGCCTGACTTCGATGACAGCCAATGGACCGCAGGCAAAGCCCCTATTGGCAAGGGAGTATGGAAGCACAGCGGAATCAACCTAGACAAACATGCATCCACATGGGGCAAAGAAGAATTCTTGCTCATGCGTTCCGCTTTCGAAGTAGATAGCCTCGACTACGATTCGTATCGCATCGCGATTTTGGCGAGACAGGGATTTCATGTTTATTTGAATGGGCACAAGATTCACACCTACATCTGGTGGCAGGATAAGCCGTTCTACCGATCCATCGTTCTCGATAAAGAACAGACTCGACATTTGAAGAAAGGGAAAAACGTCTTGGCGGTTTATGCCAATGACCAATACTCGCCAGAATCCCCGGAACATTATGCCGCGCTCGATGCATGGATTGAGGGAATCACCAAAGCGGACGAGGAGAAGCTCGAGCTCGCCTTGGAAGAAGTTCTTTCGCCCAAGGACCGAGAAGCACTCAAGGGGGCATCCAATGGCGGCTACCACTACTTTGGCAGTGCCAAGATCTTTGCCCAGATGGGCAAAGCCTTTGCAGAAGCGAATCTAAAACTGATGAAGGAACCTCGATAGCAAATCCCTATGCGCAGGACCTCATTCCGCAGGTGCTCGCAAGTCTCAATTCTGCCCAATAAGGTAAGTGTGTGATTCGTGGTAACTAGTGTTTCCAAACTTTAGACTCCGGGGAGAAAGGCTATGATGTTCCAACAAGACGGAAACGGTTCATCGTTGATGATCTGCATGTCAGAGCAAAGAAAGCCAATTGGGAACACTAATCTTCACTAATCGAACACTAATGTAGAATGAGGTTCTGCCAGGAGGATCGGCGACGATGAGAGTTTGAGTGGCAAATGAGGCTCAATGTAAGCTCCTCAGGAAGGCTAAAGATTGTTAGACGAATCCTCATGAGAACGAATCAGTGTGTGGCTGTTCTCATCGCCCCCACCGAAATTGCTTTGTGAACTCGCAGTTTATCGATTGCCGTTTGTAGTCATTTTGGCAGTACCAAGATACTTGCTCAGATGGGCAAAGCCTTTGCCGAAGCGAATTTAAAACCCATGAGTCAACCTCGATGACAAATCCCTCAGCGTAGGACCTGATTCCGCAGGTGCTTTCACGCTTCAATGCTGTCCTTTAAGATTAGTGTTTGATTAGTGAAGATTAGTGTTCCCAACGTTCTACTCTGAGGAGGAAAACCATAATGTTCAAACAAGAGGGTTACGAACTGATGGGCGCTGTATTCGAGGTCTATAACGAACTTGGGTATGGAATGGCAGAAGATATTTACCAGGCCGCACTCGAAGTCGAACTCGGCCTACGAAGAATTCAGTTTGCTGCTCATGCGGAGTTGAATGTCTTCTTTAAGGGGCATCTGCTTACACCTAAGTATCGACCTGAACTATTGGTGTTCGGCGAGATTGTGGTTGAGTTAAAAGCTCTGAAGGAACTTTGCTCGGACCATGAAGCTCAACTATTCAACTATATGCGAATCGCCAGGAAAAAGGTGGGATACCTGATCAATTTTGGGAAGAAGGGGGAGCTTGAATGGAAACGATTTGTCGTTGATGATCTGCATGTCAGTACGAAGGAAGCCAATTGGGAACACTAATCTTCACTAATCGAACACTAATAAGGGAACTATGATTGAGATCAGACAGGCAGCAGCAAGCGATGTTGAGACCATCGCCAACTACAACATCGCGCTCTGCCGTGAAACGGAGGGACGGGAACTCGATCCGGTGACGGTAAATCAAGGCGTGAGACGCTTTGTTACCGAAGCCAAACGAGGTAGATACTTCGTGGCTGTGATCGATGGCCAAGTCGTGGGACAAGCGGCCCATACGTTCGAATGGAGCGATTGGAGAAACGGCGAACTCTGGTGGATTCAGAGTGTTTATGTGCATCCCGATTTTCGCGGCCAGGGAGTGTTCCGTGCTCTCTTTTCGCACATTAAGGAACTCGGCGAAGCGGAAAGGGATTGCTGTGGTATCCGTCTCTACATGGAGCGAGAAAACGATACCGCTCGAGAAAGTTACCTACGCCTCGGCTTTATCGAAACGGGCTATGTGGTTTTCGAGCGTTTGTTTTCCCGAATGGATAAGGCCTAATCATGAACTCGAAACTGCTTTTACTCGATGGCGCTACGGGCACGGAACTCAATCGCCGTGGCGTCGACACTGGATTGCCTTTGTGGTCGGCCAACGCGCTTACCACAGACTCAGGGCTGAATGTTTTGAAGCAAGTTCATCTCGATTACCTCAACGCTGGCGCGGACGTTATTACCACCAATACCTTTCGCACCAATCGACGCGCCCTGGCGGGTAAAAGCTTCTCCGCTCGAGAGCTAACTTTGCGCGCTGTAGGTACTGCCAAAGAGGCGGTTGCTGAGTTTGGAAAGTCAGGGCTTGTGGCCGGCTCCCTTTCTACGCTTGAAGATTGTTATCGCCCCGACCTCGTGCCGTCCGATGACGAATGCCTCGCCGAGCACACCGAGCGCATCGATCATCTCGTGGAAGGAGGCGTTGACTTACTCCTCATCGAGACCATGAATTCCATTCGCGAAGCGGTGATTGCGGCCAAGATTGCTACGGCGACTGGCATACCTGTTTGGGTTACGTTTGTTTGTGATACTTTGGGTCGCATCCTCTCCGGAGAGTCAATCACTCAGGCAGCCGAATTGCTCATGCCACTTGGAGTCAAAGCATTGGGTGTGAACTGCATGCCAGCCCATACGATTGCTCAACCACTCAACGAGTTGCGTACTATGTGTGGTGAGGACTTCCCGCTCATGGCTTATGGCAACATCGGCTTCGCGGATGATGAGCAAGGCTGGATCAACACCGACTCTACGAACCCCGAGGGTTACTTACTTGTAATCAATACCAGCCCGCTGCGCGAGCAAAGGGATCAGCACGCCAGTCAACGTTCCCGAAGCATTAGCAACCCGAACGCCAATCCCCCTAGGTCCCAATCGCTTGCGAAGGTTCGTATCCCCGGTTCGCGCGGATTAGGCTTGAGTTAGAAAAGGGCAATCCCTCCACTTGCGCATTCGGGCTGGTATTGAGGGGCGTACTCCTTACGCGTGTTTTAACAGATTATTAATCGGCCATTCATCTCCTGCGAATTCGGTTGTACTAAAAACATGAGAGTGTTACGTTTGCAACTCACGTCTTTGATCCCCGAGGCAGCTGGATTGGAAGAGACCGAAATCATGCTCGTAAGGATATTGCTTGACATTCAAGAGAATCTCAGATTTCTTTCGCGAATCGTTCTGCTGTCTGCTTTAATCGCAGCAGACGCTTACGCACAGAGTACAACCATTGAGGCTGAGGAAGGCTCTTATGTTGGCGACTACAAGTCTTACGTCCCAGATCCCAATTCGCCACTTTCGATCGCTATCTTTGCGACCGAGGACGCAGTGGCAAACGAAATTGAGTTGTCAGTCGAGAAACGAGAAGCTTTACGTTTGCTCATTAAGGATTCCGGAGGAAATCTCTCTGTGAGCATGCTTTCACGCCGGCAAAATGGTGTATTGCTAGAGCCGGACGAGGTCACAGCTTTAGCAGTCGCAAGAAGGGACAAGAATCTTGTAGAGGTAATGAGCATATTTACACCTGA
>JALOQS010000244.1 GCA_025459355.1 Pirellula sp. | reverse complement strand
GCGATATTCACGGGACACAAGCCGGGAAAGCAAGTTCAAAATCTTGCGTATAGCAACGACGACGGTAGAACGTGGGAATCGTACGAAGGCAACCCGGTATTGGATCTTGGGTTAGCCGACTTTCGTGATCCCAAGTTTTTTTGGCACGAGGGTACTAATCAATGGATCATGGTTGTATCGTTGGCGACCGAACGCGTGATTGCGTTTTTTGGGTCCGATAATCTGAGGAACTGGAAGGAGCTTAGTCGTTTTGGGCCCGCCGGAGTTAGGAGCAAATCTAATTGGGAATGCCCTGATTTGTTTGAATTGCCCATCGAGAACGAAAGCGGGAAAAAGCTATGGGTTTTGGAAGCGGATATGGGCGACGGCTCGATCGCGGGCGGGAGTGGTGGGGAGTACTTTGTTGGACATTTCGATGGTGTTCGGTTTACCGCAATTCAGCATTCTCAATGGGTTGATTACGGACGCGATTTCTACGCCCCAATAAGCTTCGAGAATTTCCCATCTGCAGACAATCGTCGTGTTTGGTTGGGTTGGTTTAATAACTGGCAAACGTGCTTAACACCGACAGAGCCATGGCGAGGCAGTATGTCGGTACCTCGCGAATTGACCTTAAGAAAGGTCGCCTTCAATAGTGAGGAACCCGCGACCTACGTGTTGGTCCAAAAGCCGATAAGAGAACTCTCAACGTTACACGGAGAATCGACCCCATTAGATACACGCCAACTTGGTTGGCCCCCCAAGAAAATCACCGAGCCGGGGGGGATTCAGGAAATGCAATTTGAATTGACTGCCGAATTGAAGCCGGGATATGCACGATCATTGGGATTCCGAATACATACCGGTGAGGACGAATACACTGAGATCGGGTACGACAAACAGATTTTAGGCATATACGTCGACCGAACCAAATCGGGAAATGTGTCTTTTCATCCCGCATTTTCAGGACGTCACGATGCACCAGCACGGCTGATAGACGGAAAGGTCTCGGTCCGCATATTGGTAGACCGTTCAAGTGTCGAAGTTTTTGTAAACGACGGGGAAGGCGTTATAAGCGATCTAATCTTTCCCACGAATCAAAAGCCATGGATTGAAGCGTTCGTTGGAGATAAGTCTGCAGAGATTTCGCAAGCTCGTATCACTGAAATCAAATCCGCTTGGCATTCAAAACCGTAAATCGGGACGGCTTGTTCGCAGGGCACTGCTACGTTTAGAGTTCTACAAAAATTCAACAAACTAAATAGGAGTAAACAATCATGTGCAGTAACGTAATCCGTAGGCATGGGGATGCAAGGAATCACAAGATGCTTGCTCGCTTCATGAATCTCGTGCTAGCAACCGTATTTGTCAGCGCCGTTGGCGAGTTGCGAGCGGATACCGAATCGACAATCGATGTCACCGGCGGAGCTGAGATATTTGCGATCCCCGACGAAGTGCTCGTTTCCGCAAGCATCGATACAAAAGGTAAAACGGTGATAGAGGCTTCGGAGCAGAACGACAAATTGGTTCAATCGGTCACCGAGTTTCTAAAGAAGTCCGGGATCGAAGAACGGCACATTAGGACCGAATACCTGTCACTGCGACCCGTATTTCCCACGTCTGCGGGCGGATATGGAAACTCGAACGCGTTCCCGCCACCGGTTCCAAACGGCGAGTCTTTGCAGCCAATCGGCTACACGGCTGTTCGATCATTCTCGATTATCGTGCGAGACGTAAAGAAGTTTGAGAGTGTGTACAAAGGGATGTTGCAGTTGGGGGTGAATCGTATCGATGGAGTCCAGTTTCGAACCACTCAGCTTCGCAAGTATCGCGATGAAGCCAGGACTCAAGCAGTCAAAGCCGCAAAGGAAAAAGCTGTTGCTATGGCGAAGGAGCTCGGCGTGGAAGTAGCGGGCGTCAAGCTGGTCGTGGAGCAAAACAACCAGAGTAATCCTTTTGTTGGCAACGCGATGCAGGTTGCAATCCCTGTTGGCGGTGAAGGCAGCAGCACTGGTGGTGAGATTGCAATCACCGCTAGCGTGCGAGTTGTTTTTCTTTTAAGTCCGCCGAAATCCGAGATGGCTCGCTGAGGTAGCCAATCTCGCTCGCTGGGGTAGCCAAACTCGCCAAGAGATTGGTGGTATTTATGATTTCCGATTGCCGATTTCAGATTGGACGTTTTCCCCGTAGCCGATCTCGCCAGAGATTGGAAGCATTGCCGGCACGCTATCCAAAGTCTTCGCGACTTCGGCTACCTAGTTCCGTAGCCGATCTCGCCAGAGATTGGACGCATTGCTGGTGTGCTATCCAAAGTCTTCGCGACTTCGGCTACCTAGTTCCGTAGCCGATCTCGCCAAGAGATTGGATGTATTGCCGGCACGCTATCCAAAGTCTGGCGACTTCGGCTACATGGTTGACTACAACAAGCTATCGAGTTCCTCGACCAATCTACTAAACTCTGAGAGAGCGGTCTCTACGGGCTCAGGGCTACTCATGTCGACCCCTGCGCCGCGCAGCAAATCCAGAGGATCCTTAGAGCATCCACCTTTTAGAAAACTCATATAATCATCGAGCTCGCTTGGTCCTCCGTTTAAAACACGTCTCGATAATGCGATGGCAGCCGAGAGACCGGTCGCATACTTGTACACGTAAAAGGCGTTATAGAAATGCGGAATGCGAAAACACTCGAGCGAAAGCTCGGGATCAATTGCGAATTCTGGTCCAAAGTAGGCTTCTAGCAGTCCTCGGTAAACCTGCTTAATGGATCCAACGGTTAACGGGTCTCCTGTTTCCGCCATTTCGTGAACGATCTTTTCGAACTCGGCGAACATGGTTTGCCGAATCACAGTCGCTCGAATGCTGTCGACCTCATGATTAATGAGAGCCGCCTTTTCCTCTCTGGTTTCAGCCCGATCAATCAGATATTTCGCAAGCAGCTGTTCATTAAAAGTCGACGCCACTTCTGCTACAAAGATCGTGTAGTTGTAATAGTGGAATGGCTGTGATGTCGAGGAGTAATACGTGTGCATCGAATGCCCAGCTTCGTGCGTCAACGTAAAGACATCGTTTAGCACCGTGGGTTTGTAGTTCATCAAAATGAATGGTACCCCTCGATACGTTCCACTGCTAAAGGCACCGCTTCGTTTTCCTTGGTTCGGGTAGCGATCACACCAACGCCCACGGAGCCCGCTTTCAAGTGTGGAACAGTATTCCGTTCCCATCGGAGCCAGTGACTCCATTACCACATCGACCGCTTGATCCCAATTGTAATGGGACTCGCGATCAGCCAAAATCGGCACGTAGGTATCGTAGTGATGAATCTCAGAAATCCCCATTCTTCGTCGGCGTATATCGAAGTATCGATGAACCGCCGGCAGATGCTTGTGCACGGCAGCAATTAGATTGTCGTAGACGCTAACTGGAACGTTGTCTGCAAAGAGAGAGGATTCTCTGGCACTCGCATAATTCCGAGCCCGAGCGTAATAAACATCGGTATGCACGCTGCCCGTGAGCGTGGCGGCTAAGGTATTCTCGTGCGATGCGAATTGCGAATAGTATTGATGAAAAGCGGATCGTCGAACCTCGCGACTTGGAGAAACCAAAAACGAACTAAACGATGCGTTCGTAAGATCGGTTTCGATACCTTTTTCGTTCGTGAGTTTACCAAACTTCAAATCAGCATCATTGAGTTGGCGAAAGACTTTGCTCGCTGTTTGGGCCATCTCCCCTTGCATGGCCAGCAGCTTCTCTTCCGACTCCGAGAGGGTATGAGCCCGAAATCGATTGATACGTTCCAGCACTAATCGAAAGGGAGCGAGAACTGGAGAAGACAGAAACGTATCTAACGTGGATTGTGGAATCGCGAGAATCTCGGGGCGGATGAAACTGGCGGCTTGACCAGCTTTGGTTGCAATGTTGTAGTAGCGAGCCATGTAGCCCTGGTAATGGCTATCCCCTTGATCTTCGCTCGTCTTTAGCGATGCATAGACTCCGATTTTTTCCGAAAGCTGGTCAACCTTGCAGTCGAATTCGAGGCAATTGCGAATCATCTCCGCCGATTGCCCAAGCTTGCCTCGAAATGATTCGAATCCCGCGATCAACGACTCGAACTCTGCAAGAGCAGTTTCCCACGCAGTATCGCTTGGAAACAGTGACGTTAAATCCCATGTGTCGGCGACTGGGACATCGGATCGTTTCGGATTATCGGCTGCTGTCATGGGAATTCCAACTACAAAATGGTGGTAAAGTATCGATGACTATAAGTCTAGCAAATTATGCAGCCTTTTTACTACACCAACTCATTACCGCCAACGCTCTAATCTCGCGGCATTTAGCGATCTTCGCTTGAGGGGTGTTAACGCTTATCAGACGGCCAGAGTTAATCTACAATCTGAATTCGGTGGGATGCCGAGTGGGTTTTCGCTCGGCTTACGCCATAACACAAAATGATTTGATCACCCCCCAGGCTTCCACAGATCGATTAACGAACATGCAATCGCAACCTCTCAACAAGATTTCCTCTCGCATCACTCAACCTAAGAGCCAAGGTGCGTCCCAAGCCATGCTCTACGGCACAGGAATGACTCCAGAGGATATGAACAAGGGGCAAGTCGGTATCGGTAGCGTTTGGTACGAAGGCAACACTTGCAACATGCATCTGCTTGATCTGGCCATGGAGGTGAAAAAAGCCGTCGTCCAAGAAGGGTTAGTCGGCATGCGGTTCAACACCGTCGGCGTTAGCGACGGTATCAGCATGGGTACAGAGGGCATGTCCTTTTCGCTTCAATCTCGGGACTTGATCGCCGATTCCATCGAAACGATCATGGGGGCCCAATGGTATGACGCGTTGATTGCGCTGCCTGGTTGCGACAAAAACATGCCGGGATGTTTGATCGCGATGGGGCGATTGAATCGTCCCTCGCTGATGGTATACGGAGGAACCATTCGCGCCGGTAAGTGGAATGGCCATTCACTAGATATCGTTTCGGCATTCCAGTGCTATGGGCAATACATAGCCGGGCAAATCGACGAGGAAACGCGAGCTAACATCGTGCGAAATTCTTGCCCAGGAGCTGGTGCTTGTGGCGGCATGTACACTGCCAACACGATGGCCTCGGCTATCGAAGCCCTCGGTATGGCTCTTCCTTACTCCTCTTCTATTCCGGCAGAGGATCCTGCCAAGATCGACGAATGCGTTCGAGCGGCCAAGGCAATCCGACACTTGATGGAGCGTGATATCAAGCCTCGCGACATCATGACTCGACAAGCGTTCGAGAACGCGATGGTCATCGTGATCGCGTTAGGGGGCAGCACCAACGCCGTCCTGCATTTGATCGCAATGGCCCGCAGTGTCGGAATCAATCTTACGCTTCACGACTTTCAAAAGGTAAGCGACCGTGTTCCTTTCTTGGCAGATCTCAAACCATCTGGAAAGTTTGTTCAAGAGGACTTGCACTCGATCGGTGGAACGCCAGCCGTGTTGAAGTATTTGCTGGCTGAGGGCTTTATCGACGGCTCTTGCATGACCGTAACGGGCAAGACGCTGGCGGAAAATCTGGAGCCTCTCCCTGGTCTTAAGGAAGGCCAAAAGATTGTTCAACCAGTCTCTGCTCCGATCAAGTCGACAGGGCACATTCAAATTTTGTTCGGCAATCTCGCTCCCGAAGGATCTGTTGCCAAGATTACCGGCAAAGAGGGACTCAAGTTTGTGGGCCCGGCAAAATGCTTCGACAGCGAAGAGTTGATGCTCAAAGCGTTGGAAGACAAGCAGATCGCCAAAGGAGACGTTATCTTGATTCGCTACGAAGGTCCCATGGGTGGGCCTGGCATGCCTGAGATGTTGACTCCAACCTCTGCGATTATGGGGGCAGGTTTGGGTTCCGATGTA
>JALOQS010000243.1 GCA_025459355.1 Pirellula sp. | reverse complement strand
GGTGAAATATTATTGGAGATTGCTTCGCCTGAATTTCACAAGCTCCAGCTCGACCTGATCAGCACGTCGCTTGACGCCGATCTCTCGCTTCGTCGCGCTGATCGGCTTGACGGCGTCAAAGGCGATGCGGTTTCACTACGCATCGTATTGGAAACGCGCTCGGAAGCGGACCAGTTAAAGGCGCGGGCCGAAAGCCTAAGGCGGCAGCTTTCTACGTTGGGATTACTTGAAAGCGAAATAGAATCAATCGTTAAAGAACGGCGAATCCTCAACTATCTTCCACTTCGCTCCAACATAGCAGGGCGCATTACCTCGTCCGTAGTCACATTAGGCGAAACCGTTTCCGCGAGCCAGCCTCTTGTCGAAATTCACAATCTCGAGTCCGTATGGATTGAGGCGCATGTACGATCGCCCGAGACCCATTCTCTAAATGGAGAAGTGAATGGCATCGCCACGATACTTGCCGATCCTGACATTAGCTTTCCAGTCGTCGTTTCACGAATCAGTCCAACCGTAAACGAGTCGACCCGCACACAGAGGATATGGCTTACTCCAAAGTCTAACTCCAGTGTCCCGCAACTTCGCTCAGGCGCATTGATCACGGTCGTCTTGCCGATCGGAAGTCCGACATCGACTCTTGCGATCCCCTCATCCGCCATCCTTCGCGAGGGGATGCACTATTTCAGCTTTGTTCAAAAGGACGATGGATACGTCGATCGACGCCGACTAAAAATTGGTCGCTCTGACGGTGCGTACACGGAAATTGTTGACGGTATCGAAGCGGGTGAGTTGGTCGTAACCGTTGGTGGTCGTGAGTTACAGACGGCCTTTGCATCATTGAGGTAGCATCCTTGCTCGACAGCATCATTCGTTTCTCATTGCACAACCGGGCGATCGTTGCGATTGCCTCACTGCTCGTAATGCTAGTCGGAGCATCTTTGCTTCGGACTATGCCCGTCGATGTGTTTCCCGACCTTAATCGTCCCACGGTGACGATTATGACCGAAGCACCGGGCCTGGCTCCGGAAGAAGTCGAAGTGCTCGTGACGCGACCGATCGAATTACTCTTAAACGGAGCGACCGGCGTCAAACGCGTTCGCTCATCGTCGGCCATTGGTCTATCGATCATTTGGGTTGAGTTTGACTGGGGAACCGACATCTTCATTGATCGACAGATCGTGAATGAGAAGTTGCAGCTAGCTCAATCAAAACTACCGGCGGGTACCAACCCGACGCTCGCGCCTATTTCATCCATCATGGGTGAAATCATGTTGCTCGCGCTTCGTAGCGATATTGAACCGAGCTCGAAGTTTGAGGCGGACGCGAAAGCGATGGAGCTGCGCACGCTGGGCGAGTTCACGGTGCGCAATCGACTCCTTGCCGTTGAAGGCGTATCGCAGGTTTCCGTGATGGGCGGAATTCTTAAGCAATATCAAGTCCTCACCTCCCCTTCGAGGTTGGCGGCTCGCAATGTAACCCTTGCACAGCTAACGGACGCCACCGCAAAAGCCAATGTGCTTGCGGGTGGTGGTGTGATGGATCGCGGCGAAAAAGAATCGCTACTTCGTATCCAAGGCCAGTCGCTAACTCTCGAGGAGGTCGCCGCAACTCCTATACTTTGGCGTGAGCAAGTACCCATACGAATCGGCGATGTGGCCGATGTCAAACTGGGCGGACCGATTAAGCGCGGCGACGCTTCTGCGGTCGTGAAGATTGAGCCAGATGTAAATTTCGCCGTCGATCGAGCTGCGGAATATGCGCAGATGAACGATGGCGAGCACCAAGCAGCTAGCGATAGAGATCTCGTTGGACAACCACATGCTAGGCCGTACCGCGAGTTGAGAGGCGGTATGGCGGTAATGCTTACCGTGCAAAAGCAGCCTGACGCGGACACGATTAAGCTTGACCGAAGAATAAACGATGTGCTGGCTTCGGTTCAGCGTGAGTTGCCAGCGGACGTAAAGCTTGAATCCGAAATCTTTCGCCAGAGCCACTTCATTGAAGCGGCGGTTGACAACGTCAGTGAAGCAGTACGTGACGGCGCTATCTGGGTCATCGTGATTCTGTTTCTTTTGATGGGCAACTTTCGTACAAGCATCAGCTCATTGTCATCCATGCCGCTGTCAATATTGCTAACTGTCATCGTCTTTTACCTGTTTGGTATCTCGATAAACACGATGACACTTGGCGGGATCGCGGTTGCCATTGGTGACTTGGTCGATGATTCGATCGTTGACGTTGAAAACATTTATCGTCGACTTCGCGAAAACAAGCAGTTGCCAACTGAAGCTCAGAAGCCTGCCTTGGATGTTATCTTCTCAGCATCGAGCGAGATTCGCAACTCGATCGTCTACGCAACTCTCATCGTCGTGTTGGTTGTGTTGCCGCTGTTCATGATGTCCGGAATCGAGGGGCGGTTGTTCGCACCGCTGGGTATTGCCTACATCGTCGCCTTACTATGTTCGTTGGTGGTCGCCTTAACCTTTACACCTGTACTGGCCAGTGTATTGCTGCCTCGCGCGCCGTTCTTAGCCGACAGACGCGAACCTTTAATCATGCGATGGTTGAAGTACTGGGACGAACGATTGCTGCGATGGACGCTTAGTCGTCCAAGGACAGTCCTCGCTGGAGTAAGCGTATTAGTGCTGCTCAGTTGCATGACCCTTCCTTGGATGGGCGGTGAGTTCTTGCCGCCATTCAATGAAGGAACAGCGACAATCAATCTACGACTTGAACCAGGAACTTCCCTAGGCGAGAGCCAGAGAATTGCTGGCCGCGTTGAAGATATCCTGCTTGAAGTGCCAGAGGTTCTCTCGGTTGCCCGCCGGACCGGACGTGCCGAGTTGGATGAGCATGCAGAAGGTGTGAACAACACGGAATTCGAAGTGCGATTCGCTCAACATAAGACCGAGAAAGTGGGATGGCACAATGCTGTCCTGCGAGCGATTCCGATCGCGCATCTTTGGAGCTTTGAATACCAGGGGCGAGCGCAGGAGTCGGTGATTGCGGACCTGCGCGATCGGATTTCAAGCATTCCGGGTGCGGCCGTCAACATCGGCCAGCCGATCTCCCATCGTTTAGATCACATGATGTCCGGCATTCGCGCTCAGATCGCGGTGAAGGTATTTGGTCCTGATCTGCGTGAGCTTCGCACCGCGGCATACGATATTCAGGCTCGGATGCAAGAGATTGACGGGGTCGTCGACCTGCAGATTGAGCCACAGATTGAGATTTCGCAACTGCAGATGCGAGTCAAGCGTGACGAGGCTTCACGATACGGTCTTACACCGGGTGACGTGGCGGAAGTATTGGAGACGGCTTTCAAAGGCAGAATTGTTTCACAGGTTATCGAAGAGGATAAGTACTTCGGCTTAGTGGTCTGGTATGACGAGGAGGCGCGCAAAGATCCAAACGTCATAGAAGAAACCATTCTTGAGACGCCTTCCGGAGCTAAGGTCGCACTTTCGCAAGTAGCCGAAATCTTGGATACGACCGGCCCCAATGTACTCAATCGTGAAAACGTTCAACGCCGAGTTGCCGTTTTCTGCAATGTCCAGGGGCGCGACTTGGCAAGTGTCGTACGCGATATCAAACTAGCACTCCAGCCGGTTGAACAATCTCTTCATGAGCTGCCAGGTGAGTACTATCTCGACTACAGTGGACAATTCGAAGCACAGCAGCAGGCCACGTACAGATTATGGGGATTTGCACTGCTGAGTATCGTCGGCGTCTACCTGCTGCTGATGAAAGCACTTGGCTCGCAGCGTTCTGCACTCCAGGTGATTGTGAACGTGCCATTAGCAGCGCTAGGCGCGATTGTTGCGCTCCTGATTGTGAATAGACCTGAAGCTTCTGAGTTCGTGGGCCAAGCTTGGTATCTCTGGCCAGGTATCTGGATTCAGGCGACCCATTTATCTTTGGCGCACTGGGTTGGATTCATCACGCTCATAGGCATTGTTAGTCGCAACGGCATCATGATGATCTCGCATTATCAACACTTGATGGAAGTTGATGGAATGCCATTTGGAAAGGAAATGATCATTCGCGGCAGCCTTGAACGCCTCGCGCCCGTAATGATGACAGCCATGACCAGCTTTGTAGGACTGCTTCCTTTGTTGTTCGGGTACGGCGAACCTGGCAAGGAGATCCTTTACCCGCTTTCCATTGTGTTGTTTGGCGGCATGATTGCATCAACCGTTCTAGACCAAATCGTCACTCCTGCACTTTTTTACCTTTTTGGCTCTGGGCTACCCGTGTCAGACCAAGTGAGTTCACCGAATGTTTAAGACTGCTTTGACAGCTCTTCTGATGTTGCTTCCCGCGTTCGTCTCTGGTTCCGAACCATTCACCATCATCTCGGGGAGCGGCGAGAGATCACCGAAACAACCCCAAGCGTGTGTTGACTCGAGGGGTGTCGCCCATGTCACATTCGGCGTTGGAGCTGACGTTTATTACTGCAGAACTGGAGTTGATGAAAAGCCCTCACCGCTCGTCGCCTTTCAGGTACCTAACATGTCTCTTGGAATGCGAAGAGGTCCTCGGATTGCTCATGCCGGCGACGCTATTGTCATCACTGCGATTGGAGGTCCGCAGGGCAAAGGTGCTGATGGAGACGTTTTGGCGTACCGCTCACTGGACGGCGGAAAGAGCTGGCTTGGCCCAGTGAAGGTCAACGACATTGAGGCCTCGGCGCGGGAGGGCCTGCACGCAATGACAGCCAGTGACGATGGAACATTGTGGTGCGTTTGGCTTGACCTTCGTGCGAAGCGGACTCAGCTCTTCGCATCTAAATCGATCGATCAAGGGGCCAGTTGGAGCAAGAATCAGTTGGTCTACCAATCTCCCGATGGAAGTATTTGTGAGTGCTGCCATCCATCGGTAGCGACCGAAGGCGATTCCGTGCATGTCTTGTTTCGAAACTCATTGAAGGGGAATCGTGATATGTATCTGGTTTCTTCAAACAATAAAGGCGAGACATTCGGCCTCGGAGAACGACTTGGAATCCAACATTGGAGCTTAAATGCTTGCCCAATGGACGGCGGCATGTTGGCGATCGCACCGAATGGCGAAGTTGTTACCGCTTGGCGTCGTGGCAACACTGTCTTCACGTCCATTGGAAAAGCCAAGTCGGATACCATGTTGGAAAACGGTGAACAACCTTGGATCGCAAGCAACCCGAGTGGGACTTATGTCGTTTGGCTCACCAAACGCGATGGCCAAGTTCGGCTGGCGAAGCTTGGAACTCCCAACTCGACAACTATTGCTGAAAACGCTCGAGATCCAATCGTCGCAGTTGGTGACGGCAATGAATCGCCAGTTTTCGTGTTTTGGGAGCAGCGAGCCGGCGACCGAGTATCTATCGAGTGCCAGTTAGTTCATTAGCATCGTTTCACTCGATCCATGCCAGTTGGCTCCCCGGTGACGAGAGTGTAGGAGCCGAAACATGCACGCGAATCGGGCTGCTTGCGAACGAGCTTTGCTTCCCAACTGTGGAAAGAAACGCAATGCAGTTCGTCGCATTGATCGGGTCGGCTCGTCAACGGGCTGGTGTAGACAGGCGGTGAATGATGGAACGGCGAATGGCGAACAAGCCGCTTTTTCCTATTGTTGCGAAAGTGAGTCGTCGTTATCATACCCGGAGAGGATGTTAACCCATAGTTAGAACCTCTTCGTGAAGAAACAGACCAAACGGGTCTCGAACTTCGTAAGTCCTTGCGTTGCAAGGCTTTACGAATTTCGAGCGCAGAGAGTATTGTTACGAAGAGGTAGTTTTTTCTACGGAAGAAACGCCAAAAAGTTAACGCCGGACGACGAGAGATCGACGCCCGGCGTTTTTCGTTTCTACCCAACGTTTTGGGCCTTTTCTGCGTCCGCAACGCCCGCCCCAAGTATCTCGGTTAGGAAAGAGAGATCTCGGGCCGCGACAGAAACGCGAGCCGTCCCCTACGGCACCCCAGATCTCTACTGAGAACTCTCAAGATCTCCGTTTCCAAAGATGGTTTTGATTAACACAGCGGTAGCAAATCCTAACGGCCAGAAACCTTCTCCAATTTCGGCCCACCGAAACGCCTGATCCCCCACTCTATGAGCGATCCGGTCGCAATGCCGACCGTGTAGCAAACGAGATCAGTCCAGAGAAATCCGAACCCCAGCACCAGCCCACCCAGCGTGGACTGACGGATTGAGTCGATCCACGGGGCGTGATAGATCTGGCTGATTTCGACCAGGAAAGCGAGAGCTAGCGAGATCGCCGCCCTCGCCCGTACCGGCCGACCAGCCAGTAGCGTGCTGACCAACAGAAACAGCATCAGCGCCCACAGCGTGTCGCCGGCGTACTCAGCCAGGAACGCTGGAAGATCGCTTTGCAACCTTCGAGATGCAAGTCCCGTGATGGCTATGGGAAATTAGGAAACGAAGTAGGCGATTCTCTTTTTAATCATACGCCCTTAGGCTCCAGTTTTGGGGGCAACGAATTCCAACCGTGCACGTAATCGAGCCGCCGAAGATATAATCAAGCAAATTGAATCGAGCACGTTTAATCAAACCAGCTTTTTGAACGAGTCGCAAAATTAGTGACCTAACTCCCGAGAATCGACCATGGTACGGGAGCTCAGGTTTAACTGAGTTTCGATTGCTAAAAGGCGATTCGGATCAAGATGAAAACAGACTTTTCCACGCTTGTGATCAAAGGTCCAATGCTCCACCAACTACCGAATTCCGGGGCATGAAGTACATCGGATCTGGATGGGAATACTCAGTATTTGACGATGGTCAACATGTCATTAAAATACCAAGCAATAGATTTGCTGAGGTTAACAGCACTCGGTATTTTGCAAATGCTCAGGCAAACTACGACCTTCTGAGGCATTACTTAGGAGAAGAGTACGTTGCCAATACGCATTTTAAGGACGGAGTTATTCGCCAGGAGAAAATCAACGACTCAAATCAAGTCGCATCGCCAGCTCAAATGAAGATTTTGTGTGAACGATTAATTCGATTGCTGACAGAAAGGCTTTGGCTTCCCGATACAGAGCCTCAGAAACACTACTTTCTACAGCGACCAAAGAACTTCTTAATCCAACAGGACGGAACCCCACGACTGATTGATTTTACTGCTTACTACGACGTGTTTCGGCTTTCTCCAGACCGACTGCAGCGTGAAGCTCAGGAAAAAGGCGGGATGTTGCTTCGGCATCTCGCGCTATTAACGTTTTAGTTTCCTATTCTGGCAATGCGCCCGTAAATCTAAAGCGGAGATTTTTCTCGGTTTCGTTTCGTCCACTCGCCTAGTTTGCGTGTAACCCTACAGATAGGGACCTGTTTCTTTCGGTCTCGCTCGATACCCGGTTGTTAATCAAATCGACGGCTAGTTC
>JALOQS010000242.1 GCA_025459355.1 Pirellula sp. | reverse complement strand
CCGGAGATGTTATCGGACTTGGTGTGGAACTTTAAGAAGTACTTTAGTCGATGTGTAGGCGGTTCGGAGTCGATGTCGAGTGACGCGGAGCGAATAGGCCGTCGTTGGCACCGAGGCCAGCGTAGCGCGGCGGCTTGCTTCGGCTAGCCACAGCCCGCTGTCAAGCAACATCACAGCGGCAAATCCCCGCGACACATCGCAGCCAGGCATCGCCACGATACCTCAACAAGCGAAAAACCAAGCGAACGGTCTCTAAAGGAATCGTCCGCCGCGATCGCTGCACGGCTTGACTGCCAAGAAATTGTCATGAATCCCCCTGAATGGTCGCAAATCGCCACATCTTGGCTGTTCAAACTGGATCTAGGCAGATCTCTGCGCGATTAGTGAGAGCGCTGAACCACGGAAACCAGAAATCGTCCCCACTCCCCGCCGCCAAAATACTTGGCTGGCACTTAATGTCTTAATGTTTAAGAACGGGGGAAATACGTTGGGTGGCACTGATTGGAGCGGTTTGACCAAGATCCCACAGAATGAGAATAGGCACGAAAATGGGGGCAAGAAGATGTTTCGAGCTCTTCATTTTCATGCCCACATCTTCATGCCACACCTTCTGGTGACATGCAGAAAAACTCCTGTCCCCTTTTCGTTGTAGATGCTCGTTGGCCTATTTTATTTCTTTATGCTGGCGGCTGCATTAACAATAGCCAAGAACGATTCGGCCTTGAGAGATGCGCCCCTTACCAACGCTCCATCAATGTTCGGTTGGCTTAGCAATTCCAATGCGACGACCACGCTTTGTCGGCTGTGTCGAATTGGTCTGCTCGATGAGAGAGCCTAGCTCTCCGATCCAATGGCTTCTTCCAGAATCGCTAACAGCTTGCTGAGCACGATCTTCGATTTGTACTCTATTACTCGATGGAGCACTCGATGGCTTCCCATGCCCGCGACCTTTTTGGAGGCTTTGGACTGCACCAAGAGCACAATCGACTGATCCTTGAACTGCTCCAAGACGTGCATCTTGTGGCTTAAATACTCCGGTGTCCAAAATCCCACGATCTCAATCAAAACGCGTGCACCCGATTTGTGAATCGCCTCAAAATCGGGGATGAACACTTGCTGACCCGAATGCAAAATACGAGTCTCTCGCTGTAATTGCCAATCACGGTTATCTTGTTCGCCCCATTCGCGATAGAAGTCCTCTTCAAGCTTCGAATCAAACTCCTCGGCGGGGACAACCTCGGATTGTAGCCCGCACTTATCATCCAATCGGAAACTTAATTCCCCCCATCGCGATCTCTTGATGGAAGCGGAAGCAGTCCACCCCTTACAAGACAACAAACCAGGCACGAATCGCGCCATAGCTACGCCATACCGACTCGTTCTTTGTAATAATGACGCTGGACCGTCGAGTTGAATGAGGTAGCTATCGCTCTCTTGTATGATCCGATGCATCAATCGAGCCAGCTTGGCGAAGCGAATAATCTCTTTCAAATCATCGCGTGCACGAATCTCCATTTTAATCGCGTCGTAAAAAACAACTTGGGTTTGAGCGACGTTATAACGAGCCAGTAAACCGATCGGATCCTCGAAGCTGCGGAACGCTTTCAAACGATGATTCTCCGGCAAATCGAGAAACATTTGTTCCGCGATCTCTTGCCAAGGCCGTCCAAGTACTGCTGCTATTTTTGATTTGGCCTCTGCTTCTAAGGTTCCGGTCTTGCCGCGGTGCTCGATGGTGATGGGTTGATACGGCGACGCAAGCCGAAATACTTGTCGCCTTAACTTGGCCGACGTTCCCTTGGAATCAGTGACGTATTCGCATCGCTCATCTAGCAGCTTGCAAAACGCATCAACGCGTTTTGGAGGACAGCTCGGCAATGCGACCAGAATGTCCCGAATCTGTCGATGAAGTTCGCTTCTCGTTCTGCCTATTCCTTGCTCGTAGACTGCAGTCATCCGTCTAGCGAGCGGCCCGTACTCGGCGTGCGTCGTCCGAGTCAATCGATCAGGTACGATCTCCCGATGAATTATCTTTGAAATGGCGAGTTCGCGAGTAAGCATCGTTCTTTCGGCGCTTCCTGGATTTCAAAACTTCGTTAGTGTCCTGGCAAACGACTTCATAAAGGATCGCTCGTTCATCACCGGTTTTCCTGAGTATCCGTCCCAGCCTTTGCTGTGATTGCCGATTTGATGCCAAGCCACCGATGACAATCGCGATCTTGACCGCAGGTATATCGACTCCCTCGTCCAAAATTTGATTAGCGACAATGGCAGGATAAACGCCGTCTCTCAATCCATCAAGATAGTCCAAGCGTTCTTTCTTGCCACAATGACTTAACAAACATGGTATCAGAAATCGCATAGACACTTCGCGAGCCATCCGATTCGAGCCTGCGAAAATGATGATGGGTGTCCCGTGATGCAAGCATAATAGATCGTCAATGACGCGGAGCTTCTCTGCGGCGCGATCTTCAATCGCTTGTTTCTCCCGGTGTGCGATCAAGATGCGATTGGCACGTGAGTCTTCCGCCGCTTCAGAATAGAGCTGTTGCCATTGAAAGCTCTCGTCATCTTGACGTCGTTCGTAAACGTACATGGCAACCGTGGTTGCTAGCTCGTCGTATCGTCGCCTTTCTTCCTGCTGCAAGTGTACCCGAATCCGAAACACATCATACTCTGCAAGGCTCTTTCCTCGCACCTCTTGAATCGATAACTCGTAGACCACAGGCCCGATCAGTTCTAGCGATGATTCGAACCGTGCCGTGCTACGATCCAATGTCGCCGTCAATCCAAGTCGCTTTGTGGCAATGGACATTCGTGCTGCATCGGCTCGAATTGCGCCTGGCAAGTGATGGCACTCGTCGAAGATAAGGAACTGAAATCGGTCTCCGAGTTTTGGCATGTGGATACACGCACTATCGTACGTCGTGACGGATATTGGCTTTACATGAAAAGTATTGTCGCCGATGATTCCCGCATCATAGCTGAGGGCTTGCAGAATTCGACGATGCCATTGATACATCAGATCACGAATCGGTGCGACGATCAATGTGCTACATCGGCTCTGTTTCATCGCCTGCAGAGCGACTTCTGTTTTGCCAGTCCCGGTGGGCATGACCACGATACCGTTTTGTTGTTCGAGCCATGATTCAAGTGCTTGTTGTTGCTCCACGCGAAGGGCTTTCGTATCGTCTCTACTAAATACGACCGACTGCCATCGTGGTACGCAATCGATTACAGCCAGTGGGGCTTCTACAAGCCGTTCGCGTAGCGTTTTCTGAACACGAGAATACTGATTGGCAAGCGTTCGCCAAAGTCGCGAGCGATCATCCCATTTCCAGATTTGATTTCCAAAGAATCGTTCGATTTGGGACTTGTTCCATCGATTGAGGGTTAACGTCCCTTCATGAAATTCCAGATAGGAAACGTCATCAGGAATATCGGCTTCCACGACCGCTTGTTCCGATGGCGCTAAAAAATTGCCCGAGCTAGTTCCGTTTTGATCTTCGTCCATGAAATCGCGAATAAACCGCCCTCCTCTGGTTTTGGCTATAACTAGGATTCGAAGGGTATGTTCTCTGATAGCATACCACGATTATTGACAGGCCCAGTCGGTTCCACCAATAGCGTAGCACAGATAAAACCGCAAGAATCATCCCTAAATCCCAGGGGCCCCATCGATTAGGCTTAGCATCTGTTTGTCTTAGCACTCTGTGATCGAATCTCTGGGTTGTGTATAATGGGGACCTTGACGACATCACTTTCTTAGATGGCATAGAAGCCTTAAAGCTTCGCAACAGGACTTCTCCATGAGTTTAACTCGACCAATCTCTCGCAGACTTATAACTCCGCTTACTGCTCCGTTATTCGGTGCATTCATTTGTTTTTCTTCCGCGTTTTCCCAATCCGATTATGCTGAAAATCCAGGCAGCGAAGGGAACGGAAACTACGAAGTCGGCCCCGAGTTTAAGAAAGACAAAGATCTGATGGATCAAGGGAATCCGAAAGGGAAACTCTTCGAGTTCAAGATGGCGCTGGCAGATAGCAAGATTTTCAAAGGGGACGACTCCACGCTCGATCCTCGCAAGGAAGTACGCAAAGAACGTAAGATTTTCGTTTATGTACCAGCTGCCTACAAGGATGGCACGAAAGCTCCCATCCTGGTGATGCACGATGGCCCTAGCCAACTGAATCTAGTGCGAAATGCTCTTGATAACTTGACGATTTCCAAAGATCCCAATCGCAAGCTGCCTCCGTTTGTTGCGATCTCGGTGGAGAATGGTGGCAATGACGGTAAAGGAAGCCAACGAGGTCTCGAATACGACACCATGTCGGATCGCGAGGCGAGATTCATCAATGATGAGGTCTTGCCAGCCGTTCTTAACAATGCGGAAATCCGTTCGGCCTATCCGAAGCTTGCATTTACCGATAACCCCTGGGGGCGTGGAGCGATGGGGTGCAGTTCTGGTGGAGCGGCAGCGCTTGCTATGGGGTGGTTTAGGCCCGATCTATTTCGCCGCATAATCACTTACTCGGGTACCTTCGTCGATCAACAAGACGACGATGCCGCTGAAGAAAAAGACTATCCACTCGGTGCGTGGGAATATCACTCAAGCATGAAGCTGATCGAATCGTCCGAGAAAAAGCCTCTTCGGATTTTTACCCACGTTTCCGAATTCGATCTTAGGGCCAAAGATCCTGAAGAAACCTACCACAATTGGGTCATGGCCAACCGGCGAACGGCTGATGCCCTCAAGGCAAAGGGGTATGATTATCGATTCGTATTCAGTTATGACTCGAAGCATTGCGATGGCAATGTCTATGATCACACGCTGGCCGATACGCTGGTTTGGATGTGGCGAGGATATCACGAATAGCGATCAACATCATTTATTGATTCAGCGAGCCTTTTGCGGCGCTGAGTGGAACGATTCCCAACTCGCGAGCCGCCGATATCGATATCAGTTGAACATCGGGATCTTCCTGCGATAGAAAAGCTTCTTCGTTGTTGGTGAAGTGCTCAAGGCCAGCCTCCAATGCCGCTGCAAAGGTAGCGTACGACGCCTTGAACTCCCCTTTTCTAGATGACTCAGGAAGATCCGGAAGTTTTGACACTGGTTGCAAATTATCATTTCCCAGCATTGTTGTTTCAAGAAAGAATCGTGAGGGGTTCTCTTTGTCGCCGTCTGTAAACGCTAACAAACAATGCCCGGGAACCATGACTAAATCGACGTCCATACCAATCTTGCGAAGGATGCTTGCCATTAACACCGAGCCGTCAACGCAGTTCGCTTGCGAGGCTTTAATCGATTCTTCAACCATTCGTACAGATTGACTGAAAACTCGCTTGCTAGGAATATTGGTCGAGATGTCACTGTATTTGATCCCACGACGCTGGAGCGCGTTCCACACTGCGAAAACCTGGAGCATAACTTCGTCTTGACTTCCTATTTGATAACCGGTGAAGCCCGTTAAACCAAGTTCTTTGCTGGCATCGAGAGCGTCCTTGAGTAGGCCGTCAATCCATGGATGGTTTTCATTGACATAGGCTGCAAACGTAATGGAGATGTCGTCTAGGCTCTGTCCCTCTTCATCTAAAATCACATAAAACGGGCAGTCACTTACTGCTTTTAACTGAATGGTCTCATTAAGCTCCGCAACTTCTTCATCATCAATATAGACTCGGATTTTTAGATTCGCTGGCTTCTGTTGAATGCATGCACGGAGCACTTCATAATTCCACAGCGCCTTTGGCATGATCCGAATGAGCTCGTAATCATCGCTGCATTCCCCTTCCCAAACCGACTCCTGGAGAAAATCGTCTCCTTCCATTTCGACTCGAATGACCGAGCCTTCGGCGACATCAGTGATATCGACCCCGATACTTCCGTTCTCATCACCGAACAACGGCGTTTCGCCTTCTTCAA
>JALOQS010000241.1 GCA_025459355.1 Pirellula sp. | reverse complement strand
TCCCGCGTTCCCCGATCAAAAACCAGCAGTCCCCGGCGCTGCCACATTTGGTTTTCCACCGGTGAACCCTGCTGCCCCGGGTACGGAAACAGCAACCGAGCCACCTGCGACCGAGCCTCCTGCGACCGAGCCTCCTGCAACCGAGCCACCAAAGACTGAGCCTCCTGTAGTCGAGCCTCCTGCAACCGAGCCTCCTGCGACCGAGCCTCCTGCAACTGAGCCTCCTGCAACTGAGCCTCCTGCAACTGAGCCTCCTGCAACTGAGCCACCCTCAACCGAACCACCCTCAACCGAACCACCTGCAACCGAACCACCTGCAACCGAGCCTCCTGCAACCGAACCTCCTGCAACTGAGCCACCTGCAACTGAACCTCCTGCAACCGAACCTCCTGCAACCGAGCCTCCAAAGACTGAGCCTCCTGTAGTCGAGCCTCCCAAGACTGAACCGCCAGCGGGTGAGCCACCTAAGGTTGACTCCCTGTCTGCTGGTGCGGGAACACAAGACGGCAAGTTCTAATGAGTGATCACGGTCGAACGAATCCAGACGACTCAGTAAAAGAGGAACTGGCTCAGATTGCTTCCAAGCTCCAGATCCCGTCGTGTAAACGGCACGTCTTTCTTTGCATAGGAGATTCGTGTTGCAGCCAAGAAGCCGGCGAAAAATCTTGGAAGGCTCTTAAGAATCTCCTTAAGGAACAAAATCTAAGTTTATCCGATTCTCCCTCTGCATGCTTTCGCACTAAAGTCGGCTGCCTTAGAGTCTGCAAAGGTGGCCCGATCCTGGTGGTCTACCCCGAGGGGCACTGGTACTTTGGGATGACCGCTGACAAGATCCCCGAGTTTGTTGATCGTCAAATCGTAAAGGGGGAGCCGATCAGCGAATGGATTTTTGCTACCAATCCCTTGAGTTAGAAACTGGCTAGTGCATCTCGTATCATGGGCCTAAGAATGCGAGAGTGCGGAATCGCGGATCGCAGAATCACCCTCTTTGTCTGGTTCACGAATTAACTATGTCATCTAACAACACCTCCCCTTCCGACACGCCGGAACATAACGATGAATCGTCATCCACCTCGATTCGAACCCCTTCGTTCGATGGGTTAAGAGTCGCCGCTTTAGAGAGTCGGCGAGGGGATGATCTGGCACGGTTGATTACAAGATTTGGGGGAACGCCGTTTGTTAGTCCCTCGATGAGAGAGGTCCGCATTGAAAAGAACAAGTCGGCGATCGATTTTGCCTATCGAGTCATGACCGGTGAGATTGGGGTCGTCATCTTTTTGACAGGGGTCGGATTTCGGCATCTACTAGCAGCCATTGAACCGCATGTTGACAAGCAGCGTTTCCTCGATTCGCTCTCCGATATCATCACCATTGCACGAGGTCCCAAGCCGGTTGTGGCGATGCGTGAAGTCGGTTTGCAGCCAACTCATCGTGCTCCCGAGCCGAACACATGGCGTGAATTGCTTCAAGTGATAGATCAGCACGTTCCTATTGCCAATCAATCAGTTGGCTTGCAGGAGTATGGCGTAACGAATCGATCCCTTATCGCAGGTCTCGAGGCGCGTGGTGCCAGCGTCGTCAATGTCAAGGTGTATCAATGGGAGCTACCGGAAGACACGAATCCGCTTCGAGAAAACATCAAAGCGATTTGCGCTGGCGAGCGAGACTGTTTGATGTTTACCAGTGCGAATCAAGCGGTCAATATGCTCAAGCTTGCCGAAGAAATGGCTTGTGTTGACGAGTTGAGAGCGGCATTGCGTAAAACGGTGGTGGCATCGATTGGTCCGACCACGTCAGAGATGTTGCAGCATTTGGATTTACCTGTCGACATTGAGCCGGAACACTCAAAGATGGGGCATTTGGTGCAAACCGCCGCAGAGAAAACGGCGAGAATCCTCAAGGCAAAGCGATTTATGGGTATCACCAGCAATCAAGGTTCAGTACCGAGTATGAAAGATCAAAACAGTTTTAAAGATAGTCCCTTCCTGCGAGCTTGCTATCGCTTGCCCACCGATGTCACTCCCATTTGGCTCATGAGGCAAGCTGGGCGGTATATGGCTGAGTACAGAGCCGTTAGAGAGAAGCATTCCTTTCTTGAGCTTTGCAAGAATCCGGCCTTGTGTGCAGAGGTCATGGTCACCGCTGTCGAGAAGCTCGGTGTTGACGCAGCGATCATATTCTCCGATTTGCTTCCCATTTTGGAGCCCATGGGCTTTGACTTGGAGTTCGCGGCTGGCGATGGACCCGTCATTCACAACCCCATTCGAACGAGCCGCGATATAGATCGGGTCACTGCGCTGACAGAGATGACCCCACTCCAGTTTGTGGCGGACACGGTTCGTATGACTAGGGCCGCGTTGCCACCGTCCATCCCTGTCATCGGCTTTGCGGGTTCACCCTTTACCTTGGCCAGCTACATGATCGAGGGAGGCGGCTCCAGAAACTACATCCACACCAAGACTCTGATGCTCGGTGATCCGGTCGCTTGGAATGTTCTAATGGAGAAGCTTGTTGAGTCGATCAGCTTGTATCTGAATTCGCAGATTGCCGCGGGAGCTCAATGTGTCCAGCTTTTCGATTCCTGGGCGGGCTGTTTGTCGCCAAACGATTATCGAATCCACGTCCTGCCGCACATGGCTAGACTTTTGGAATCCATCTCGCCAACTGTACCTGTCATCAATTTTGCAACCGGTAATCCCATGCTCACGTCACTTCTTCGAGGTGACAGCAGAACCGTAGTGGGGCTGGATTGGCGCGTACCACTCGATGTTGGTTGGGATATGGCAGGAAGCGATCGCGCCGTTCAAGGGAACATGGATCCTGCGATCCTATTTGCAGAACTCGACGCCATCAAAGATGCGGTGCATTATGTTCTCTCCCAAGCGGCCGGTAAGCCCGGACATATCTTCAATCTAGGACATGGCATCATGCCTGGCACACCAGTTGACAACGTGATTGCTCTCGTGGATATGGTCCATGAAATGACCGATCGTCGCGAACCAAAATAGTCCGAGCTAGGCTTCTTGACGAAAAGAGCCGTCGAGAATGCATCAAACCAAAAAGGAAACAGCAGACCGATTGCGGTCTGCTGTTTCAAAGAAGTGGTCGATGATCGAGTTAAGATTTACTTGCTGGCTGAGGCTGCCAAAAGCTCATCAATCTTCTTGGTTAGTGCTTCGCCCCGCGTGTGCAACGCAGCCACTTTACCGTCACGCCCAATAACTGCGATAAAGGGAATGCCCGTGATCCCCAAGCTCTCAACGAGTTGGGTTTCGAAGCCTTTCTTTGATGGATCGTTTGACACAACCATTTTCCAAGGTAGCTGTTCCTTGGCGAGAAACTCTTTTAGGTCGTCTGGATTTTCGTCGATGTTAATGCCGATGACTTCGACTCCTGACGATTGGTACTTTGCGTAGACTTCTTTGATGTTCGGCAGTTCTTTGATGCAGGGGCCGCACCAAGTCGCCCAGATATCGAGGATCACAATCTTGCCCTGATACTCTTGGAACTGAAATGGCTTGCCATCCAGATCGCTGAGGCCGTCCCATGGAATTTCGGATCCCAAAACACTCGCACGTTTCCAAAATTTGGCACAGCTTTCGGCGATTTCTTGTTTGGCAACTTCTGATTTCAAGCCGGCTGCCAGTTCCTCCGCTTTCTTAACTAACTTAGCGGCGAATTCTGTCTTACCGGAGTATTCGAACTGGGTGGTGATGTCGGCAAGAAAAGCGGCTGTCCATGGTGAATCCAACTCCGACACCAACGCATCGATCGCGTCTTCCATAGGTTTGGTGTCTTCGAGTTCCTGTTTTTGGAACAGCTCTTGTAGTTTCGCCATGGCGGCCGAACGTTGGGCTGCTTGGTTCCAAGCTGTCAGTGCGAGTCTCGGCTCCGGGTTATCTCGAAACGCCAGAGCAAGTTTTTGAGCGAGAGGAAACTCTTTTTCGTTCGTTTTGCTTTCGATCAACTGAATGGCAGCCGAGGTGGCTTCGAGGGTTGGTTGTCCGACGCTCTTAAGTTTTAGCGCTTTTTCAATTTGCGAAACCAGTTCTTCTTTGGACAATGCCCCTTTCTCGTAGTCGCCAAGGGCGAGTGCCAAAATTATAGATGTCGCTTGTTCCGCAACTTCCGGTATTTCGCTCTTCGTTTCTTCAAACGCCGCCTCTCTCAGGTCGTCCGCCGAAGCCACATCACCCATACCCATCATCTGCGCGAGAGCCTGAAGTTTGGAGAGAGCCGCCGTGACTCTCTGCTCATCGGTGGTTGCGTTCTGAGCCAATAACTTGGAGGCCGTTACCATGTCACGACCGAGTGTCATGGCCCGTTTGAGTGCTGTTTCGCGAGTCAGGTTCTGTTTGGATGCATCCTGCAAGACAGATTGAACCGCTTTCGCATTGGCGCGAATGTACTCGATCAATTGCACGGGGTCCTCGGTCTTTGGCAACTCGAGGGTCATATAATCTTTTTTCGCGGCCTCGGCGTCCGTCTTGCCCAACTGAATGTCTGGCGGAGTTGGAGCTACAGGCACGCTCAGTTTGGTTTCCGCGTCCTTCGCGGGCGCAACGAGCGGAGCCTGGGCTGCTGGGGTTGCCGCCTTCTCGGCTATGGCATCTTTGCCTGCCAAATTGTTCGAAGAATCCTTTTTGGTGGCATCCGCTGGTTTGTATCCCGTCGTCTCGGCGGATTTTTCTTTGGTTTCTGGGGAATCGCAGCCAACAAATCCGAACACCGGTACCGCAGCAATCAGAAGTGTTCTAAGCGATAGACAATGGCGATAGTTAAATTTTCTTTTCACGAGTCATTACCTTTAGTGTCGGATTTACGTATCAAAGACGTAGGAGCTGCTTCAAAAAAATTGAGCGCCCAGTTTTTCGAAGAAAATAGCCATTTGGCAGTTGGCTTCGCAAGACTCCTGTCCTAGAAAGCTTGACCGATCCCGGTGAACGTGACAAGGCCTGTGTTGATGGGAATCTCCACCAAATGCCAAGGCGATTGGCACGTGAGTTGCGGAAATAGGGATGGTCGGATAGGTTTAGACTGTCAGATTCGGAATATATGCTTCGTCGCTACGAAAGGGAAATCGATGCTTACTTACCTACTGTTTTTGGTTCCTCCGATGTTGCTAGCTTTGCTCGCACAATGGATGGTTCATTCGGCGTATCGTAAAATGAATCAGATTCCTGCTCGCATGTCAGGGGCAGAGGCCGCACGTCGCATTTTGGACTCCAACGGTCTTTACAATGTTCCAATCGAGCAAACACCGGGACATTTGTCGGACCATTATGACCCATCCTCCAAGGTGGTGAGACTGAGTCCTGAAGTGTTCCAAGGCTATACGATGTCGGCAGTGGGAATCGCGGCCCACGAAGTCGGACATGCGATTCAAGACGCCAAACAATATGCACCGCTGGTGATTCGCAATCTCGCCGTGCCTGCGGCCAGCTTTGGCAGTGGACTGTCCTCGATCCTGTTGTTGGCCGCGTTCGGTTTGGTTTTCGCCGGTCTATCTCAACTTGGTGCCTACGCGATGCTGGCGGCGATTGTTTGCTTTGGTGCGATCGTTTTCTTTCAAGTGGTAAATTTGCCGGTTGAGTTCAACGCAAGCACTCGGGCAAAGAATGAGCTCGTAGGCCTTGGCATCGTGAGTCCTGCCGAATTGCCCTACGTTAGCAAGGTATTGAGTGCCGCCGCAATGACCTACGTTGCTGCGACGTTGCAATCCGTTGCGACGCTGGCTTACTACGTGCTTCAATTCATGATGCTGACCTCGTCCGGCAGCAATCGAGAGTAAACCGGAACGATCTAACCGGTCGTTCCCGCCCTGTTTTTTCGAGCCGCCCCGCATGTAGCTTTCACGGGCGGCTCCCACTGGTTCACAGGGAAATTATCAAGCCGTTTCGTAGCCGAGATTAGGTGCTAGCCAGCGTTCAATCTCGCGGATCGACATCCCTTTGCGTCTTGCGTAGTCTTGCACTTGGTCTTGTG
>JALOQS010000240.1 GCA_025459355.1 Pirellula sp. | reverse complement strand
AACTAGGGGCAGTCGACAGGAATCGATACAAAAATTACTTTGATTGCGAGGTGTTCGCTTGAATCACGTATGGAATGAGACCTGGGAAGCTCAGGTTGTCAATTGGGCAGAACGATCAATGGCTGATGCTGACTCCGGGCACGGTATGGATCACGTAAAAAGAGTTGTGGTCAATGCAGCTCAATTAGCCGCCTCGGAAAAAGCGAAACTCGATGTCGTCATGCCGGCTGCTTGGCTACATGATTGCGTGTTTATTCCAAAGAACTCTCCATTGCGTTCCCAAGCATCCCGAATCGCAGCAGAAGCCGCCTCGGAATTTCTGACTTCGATATCGTACCCCGCACCACTTATTGCGGAGATCCATCATTGCATCGTAGCCCACAGCTTTTCTGCCAATGTGCCATGCCAATCCCTCGAAGCGATGGTTGTGCAAGATGCCGATCGACTCGAAGCGTTAGGGGCCATCGGCATTGCGCGTTGCCTGATGACGGGAGGTGCGATGAAGCAGCGACTTTATCATCCCACCGATCCGTTTCCAACATCGCGAGAGCCTGAAGATACGGTGCAATCCATCGACCACTTCTTTGCCAAGCTATTCAAACTGCCCAAGACTATGGAAACCGACACGGGCTTGAGAATAGCTCAATCGCGAGTCGATTTCATGATTCAGTTCTTGAGGCAATTAGCATCAGAGATTGGTACCGACGAATCAGTGCTCGAAAATGCCCTGCGTGGTGTGGATCTCGATTTAGTTCATCGGTGAAGCAACTTGCATCGCATTGTTACTAAGAAAGATCACGCCCGCTTTGTAAAAGCGATTCGCGGAACGCCAAGCAACATCAGTTGGTAAGTGGCAGTACTCGCATCGGTTGCCGGCTCTTATCCAAATAAAGTTGATCAGATCTTTGTTCATCTTTAAGAATTTAGAATCGTCTTAGCCCGAAGCTTCAGTGTTTCGATAATGCGACCAATTCGACGATACTCATCTAGCTCATGTTCCTCCTCTGCCGTCAATAACCCAGCTCGCACTTTGATTGCCAATTCGTTGACTCGCTTCAAGTCCTCGGGGTCTAGTTCGATCGAATCAATGTAAGCTGCTAGTTCTGGACTCATTTCGCGAGGATTCGCCATTAAAGCCCTTGCTAGGATGGTTGCAGATGTTGTTGGCGATGGTTGAATCATTTCAAGCACCTTGCTTGTTAACTGTTGGACTGTAAGCCGCTTCGAATTATACACCAGAAATTCATCCCATTTCAAACGGTTGTTTGAAATGAACAACTACTCACAAGACTTTTGCCCATTAACCTGAGACGCTGAGAATCGCAAAAAACCGTAGCTATTACCGTATTTACGACCCGCTCTTCCCAAAACAATAGAGGTGCTCTTCCGAACGAACAAACAATCGTCCGTTGTAGATCGATGGTGTGGCTACGACTGTCTCATCGAGCGGATAAGATTCATGAACCGTTATTGTCTCACCCAGTTGCACAACGGATAGTTTTCCGTCTAAGCTCGCAAGCACGATCAAGTCGCCCCCATCTTCGCTTTTTCCAGCTACCGGAGATGCGTAGTAGGATCCACTGCCATTCTTGAGTCGCTCTCGTTTGAGTAGCTCGCCAGACTCTGCATTAAAGCTGAGCAAGATGCCTGGGTCGTTGATCAGATAAGCTGTTCCATTGTGAACCAACGACGAAGGGATATAAGGAACCGATTTTTGATAGTTCCAAACCACCTTGCCGGTCAACTCCGCTCCGCTTTTGGTGAACTCCACACAGGTGAAACCTCCCTTGCCAACAAAGGTTGCAAACGCTTTATCCCACTCGGCGTTCGTAACCTTGCCATCGCTATCTCCAAAGCCTGTGTCAATTCTCTGAATCAGCCGAAGGGTTGAAAGCGACTTTTCCACTTCGGTATATTCAATGGAGCCATTACCGTCCCGATCCGCATTCCCCAGAGCAGACATGGGGAGCGGCTGACCCGCCGATTCGGAATAAAAGACTTTGTTGCCATATACGACTGGTGTTGCCACGGGAGCGTTAGCAAGCCCCTCGACTGTCGCCTTTTTCTCTCCGGTTTTCAAGTCGTAGAGAACTAACTCACCGGGGGCTGGGCTTACTAGATAGGACTCAGAGTCGATTTCCATCACAGCGGGAGTTGCGTAACCACCCGTAACACCCAAGAGACGTTCTGTTTTCCAAACCTCTGCGCCAGTCTCAAGTTTCAATGCCGTGAGATACGCATCGGTGAGCTGGTCAACAACCAGAACGATCATGCCATCATGTATCACGGGAGACGCACTCAAGCCATGCATGCTGCTAAACGGGCCTAAGTCACGAGACCATTTCTTGTTACCTTCCAGATCACAGACGAGAACTCCTGCATCGGGAAAGAAAGCGACGACGGAATCGCCATCGCACGCCACGCTGCATGTTGCTGGTCCACTGGGTGGCGTGGCGGTTTCCGTTCGCAGGCTTTCCAAACTCTGTGTCCAGATAATATCCCCCGTCGAAGCATCTATACAATGAACGCTTCGCTTGCCGACTGGTTTGCCCGACTCTGACTCAAACGAGGTTAAGTAGATCTTCCCATCAACGATAACCGGAGAGGACGTTCCTTTCGGAATCTGCTTCTTCCAAACAATGCCTTCCGCAGAAAGGGGGACGGACAACTCAAGCTTGGATGCGACCCCGGTTCCATTCGGGCCGCGAAAACGATTCCAATCCTCAGAATAGCAAATGGTGGCCGAACTGCCCGCGATTGCCGTCGCGAGTAGGAAAGTCTTGCGTCCCGACACAATCTGACCAAGGAAAGAACGAGTCATCTAATCAACCCTAAAGAAAAGAACTAAGTGCGGGCCATTCAATGCAATGAGGAACAGTCGCACAGCAAGCTGCCCCCCCTCAAAAAATTAGGAAAATCTTGTCAGTCACTCTTTGGACTTGCACAGATCGCTACTTGGAAGCTGGCACAGCCACGGGCAGAGAGTTTCCGAACCTCTCAAAGTCCTTGAACGACCAAACGATCTCTTTCTTAGCGTTGACCTCGATGATTTGCGGATTCTTCGCTCCGGCGTGGCAATTCACAATCCATGTGTTGCCCGAAGGCAGCCGCTCAACCATCGTAATCCAGGCTAACTCGACCCCAGGCAGATCATTTTTGTTGACCTCCCACACGACTTTTTTGTCAGGGCTCACCTCGACGACTTTGTTCCCGCTGCCCGTCCCGATCAATGTGTTTCCATTCTCAAGCCTCGTCGCTGAGTAAACCTTTGTGCCGATCGGGTATTCCCAAATGACCGAGCCATCCCGTTTGTATTCCCGAATGGTCAACTCTGCTTCATGGCATACGAGAAACGTGTCCTGCGGTGTTTGGCGAACCAACCGAGTATCTCGATGCGGATCAGACTCCTTGACCGTTAAGGGAAACTGGGAAGCGATACGCTTTTGCTGGTCTAGAAAGAGAATCCGTTTGTTGCCACTTTCCGCAATCATCAACTCGCCACTTGCTAGTTTCTGAAAAGCATGAATCTCAACCCCTTTGGCACCATCAAGCTTGTTCGGTTTATAGGTCCAAACGATCTTACCTTGCGCGTCGACCTCATTAACTTCTCCAAACGAAGTCTGCAAAAGCCAATGTCCGTTTTCAAGCTCTTGTGCATCGTGAATCGCTTGAATCGGTAAGCTCCAACGCACCGAACCGTCCGCATTTACCAAAGCGGCGATCTTTTTTTCGTAGTCCGCAGCAAAAAAATTTCGAGGCTCACCAGTTTGTTGCGAGAGGCCGAACTGCGGAAAGCTAGCGATAAGAAACATCGCAAGGCTGAGGAAAATGGCTTTCATGAGGCACTTTATGACAAGTTGGAGTAACTGAGCAATCTAGCGTGTTCCCAAGGAGCTCTACAGTGTAACGAATTCGGGAATGTCAGCATTTCGACTTTTAGGAATTTTCGGTGCGATCGGAAAAACCCGCAAGTTTTAACATCGGTTAGGCCGAAACATTGGTTGTTCGACGAAAGAATCGTCACCGACTCGACAAGGGTGTTATCGATGTCCTGCACTACGATCAAAAAGTTTATTAGTCTCGCACTTCTGGGAACAATGTGTTTTCAGGTTGGGTGCGTTTCCTTAACCAACATGGCTTTGGGGCCCGTTGGGATTCCGATCCCAATTAGTCCCTACCTCCAGGACAACGAGGAATTACAATTCCACGTTCACGAGCGTTATGCTCGGGTGCCTATCATGGGGCCAATCACAGACGCCTATCATGCGGCGATCGATCCTCCGAGCGATGACGAAGTGATGCACGCATTGGAGCGAGCTCGCCCAGTCCGCGGCGGGATTCCTTTCCTCAACGAGAAGCAACGCAATCGCGTTCGCATCGTAAAGGAAAAGATTGCGGACTATGTTGATGAGCCACGGTTCGTGCCTCTCATCGGCTTCGCACAACTCCACCACGCTCACTACAAGTGCTCTGTGTACTTTGAAGAGCGAATGATCAACGGATGGCCCGTCCCCTACTCACTCGAAGACAATGAGTGCGTAGAAGTCATCTACATCGACCACAATCACTTCCACATGTGTGGTGATCCTGACACCGGTGCCTCTAGCCCATACTAGGCCAGCACCCAAAGCCCATCGAGTCTGAAAACATGATAATCCTGAGTTGCGTAAAGCAGCTCAGGGTTTTTTTATGGCATGAGATCTTTTTATTGCAACACATTATCATTATCGGATGCCATTCTAAGGGGAAGCATTCTCCACAAACGTGTCAGGTGCCAACAAGGTCCGAAAGAATTCCTCGTTCATGGCCGTAGAATTGACTCCCTCTCTGGGAATCGTTATTCCCGTCTCGTCGTAACCCTCCACTTTTGTGAGGCACTTGCGATCAAATAACCAAAAGATCCAAGCTCCATCTCCCCACTGATTATCTTTTGCTAAACCGCCGAAGGCGTAGCGACGCATCGCGTCACACACGGGGTTATCCGGCAAGTTCTTAAATTCTTCTGGCTGCCACTTTTCAATCTGGGGCCAAAAGTAGCCACGTGCCCAATTGGCAAAACGACATCGTTGCTCCACGATTTGCCAAGACCAATTATCCTTGCCGTTGTACGCGCCGCCATCGATTTGAAAAACGATGATTCGCTCTGCAATCGACGGGTTGGTTAGATAGGCTGTCGCAACCGTTGTACAAGGTCCACCGCAGAAAATCAGAAGTGGTTTGGTTGGACTTGCTTTCAGCGCTTCCGCAACAATCAAATCACTGCCGGCGTTTCTTTGGAATAGGGTATCCTCGATTTTGCCACTTTCTGGACGGAGCAATGCCTTGTCGCAACCAATAAGTGGATCCGGGATGTTCTTGAGGCCACTAGCTCGTGCGTTGGCGATTAACTCTCGACAGTCTTTTAAGCCCTCTTCAAGTTTGAAGGTGTATCCGTTTTGCCATTCCCACATGTCTCTGCTGACAATGTTACCTCGCAGTGAACACTCTTTACGGCTGGCTTTGGCCCAAAGGTATACTGCATCGGGTACATCGGTCCACCAATCATTGTCGTAGATGATGGGGCAATCCGTGCTGACGTGCTCAATCGAAAAGCCCTTGTCGTTCACTTCGAAACTGGGTGGAACTGCTAGACCAGTGATACTGGTCGTGATGAAAGCCATCATGGACCCGAAGACCATTCGGTGCGTTTGCATGATCATTACAAAACCTTTGTATTGTTTAGTGCTAGTTCGTTTGCTTTTAGCTCAATAGCTCATGCACGACTTTTCCGTGCACATCTGTTAACCGGAAATCCCGTCCCGCACTTCGGTACGTGAGTCGCTCGTGATCGATCCCCAACAAATGCAGGATCGTTGCATGAAAATCATGAACATGGACCCGATTCTCAGCCACGGTGGCTCCGATTTCATCAGTCGTACCATAGCTGATTCCTCCTTTGACTCCCGCCCCCGCCATCCACGAGGAGAAACAGGCGCTATGATGGCCGCGTCCTTTGTCT
>JALOQS010000457.1 GCA_025459355.1 Pirellula sp. | reverse complement strand
TCCCGAAGGAACTCAAAATGATCGCGGATACATCGAGGTGGTTAGTCCGATACAGGTTGATGTACAGAATGTCGTCGCTTCTTCGCAGTTATTGGCACTCGATGCCCTTGAGTTGCCGGCCGAGTTTCGGTTGTTAAGTTCAGCACCTTCGTTAGGAACATGGCAATACACCGCTAGGCCAATCGATTTGAGGCTTAAGGTGAACTGGTTTCCATCCGGAACGACCGTTGATCAAGTGGTCGAGTTCTCCGAAGCGAACAGCCGTGTCTCGGGTGATGGTGAAACGGTGACGGATGTCGTTTATTACGTCAAATCGCGTGGTCAGAGTTCGTTACGATTGCAATTGCCCAGCGAGCCTGTTCGGTTGTGGTCGGTTTCTATCAATGGTAAACCAGTTACGGCCAGGCAGACCGGTTCGGAAACATTGATACCTTTACCGGGGGACGCAGATCCAAACGTCCCTTTGGAAGTAACGATTCGTCTAGGAAAGCCGACAGAAGATAAGCATCGCGCTTCGTTAAGCTTGCCCAAGGTGATGGCGCCCGTATTGAAGACACGTTGGACGATTGGCGGGGAAGAGAATCAAACGCTAGTGCCAATGCCGCAAGAGCTTTCGTCCTCGATCGATGGTAGCAAGTTAGATGGATTCCGTTGGGTCGTTCGACAGGGGGTAGTGCCGTTTATGGTTTTCATTGTTCTTGTACTTCTAGCATCTGCTCTGCCATCGACGGGATTTGGGACGCTATCCCTAAAGTTGATCGCTTTGGTTGGTGCGTTAGTTGTCGCCATCATGACGTGCGATCATGCCTACCACAAAATTGCAGCCAAGGAGCCAATTCAGATCAACGTACCGGTTTTGGCCACTGGCGAATCGCTTTCGATGGATGTTGATATCATTCCGAATTGGCGCGCCATGTTCGATGTTCTCGGAGTGGGGCTTGGCATCGTCGGTTTGTTATTGGTGATAGTTACTTTCGTTAATTCGACCAATCGCCAACAAACCTCACCCTTTGCGCGACTACTTAGTGGGATTGGATTCGCGTTGCTAGGTATTGGGGCTTTGTTGCAGCCACATGGAGCCGTTTGGTTCTTTGGCGTACTGGCTGGTGCCGTGTTCCTTTTCTTGATCATTCCAGTGTTGATTGCGATGTTTCGTTCCATTCCCCCTGCGGGCCAACAGAAAGTAACGGATCCAGCAACGGACGGCGGGGTTTTGAACGGAGTGACTCCCTCGGCTATTTCGGCTATTGCGTTCCTGATGGGTGGATCGTTACTCCTAGGACTTGGTAATCCTGCGATGGGGCAAGATCCAACGATTGAGGCCCGAGTTGTTCCCAAGAACGCGGACTATTCGTCACAAGTTTGGGAAATCAAGAAATCTGAATCGAGACTTACAGCGACGGCCACAATCAAAGTGACCGGAGTGCCTGGTGATCAATTCCATTTGCTTCGATCCCCTGCGGTATTGACGGAATTCTCAGGCTCTGGGCTAAGGCTCGGTAAACAAGTATCCGATGGCGGCGGGACAGATTATGTTGTCACGATTACTGCCGAATCGAAGGAGACCGGTGCGGAAACGGCTAAACAGTATTCTGCGACCTTTCGTTTTGAGTTAACGGGTTTGCAGCCGACCAATGGCATCGAGGTCTTGACGGGACCGGCGGCCATGCGCGAGTTAACGCTCCGGTATGACGAGCCAGCTTGGGAGGTTTATTGTGAGGCAGCAGCCAGAATTGCCAAGGAGAACGCGACTGACGGAGAGGCGTATCGACTCTTGTTAAAGCCAGGTGTCGCAAGTGTTGTTTTGCGGCCTCGGGCTCGTGATTTGACGTCAGAAGTCACACAATTCTTTGTCGATGGTAGTGGATTGTATACTCTTAGCCCTGGCGTTATCGAAGGCATTCATCGGTTTCAAATGAGAGTCGCACAAGGCCGTCTTCCGCGATTGCTCATAACGATTCCGGAGGGTGCAACGGTCAGTTCCGTTGATGGCCCTATTATCTCCTGGCAGTTCAATGCAGACGAACGCAAACTCATCGTAGCGGTCGATCCCAATGCGCCAGCGGACTTTTCGGTGACCGTTCGGACGCAGCAAAGCCTCGACGCATTACCAACTTCGGTGCAACTATCTCCTCTGTCCGTGGAAGAGGCAAGCGGTTCGAGTGGTTTGATTGCCATCGCTTTTGGATCAGATGCGCAGCCAGAGTTAGTGACGTCGGAAACACTGTCGCTGGTGAACCTTGGTGATTTTGATGCCTCGTTACTGAGCAACCCGTCAGCAACATTGCACCGCGTTTATCGCTACGGAGAGAGCCTCGGTAACATGCAAGTCAAAGTCGCAGCCGTTGCACCCGAAGTTCGTGTTACATCGAAACAAATCGTTTCGCTAGGAGATGAGCGAGTTGTACTAAATGCGAATCTTCAGGTCGAGATAACACGAACGGGATTGTTCCAGCTAAGTTTTCCATTGCCGAGCGGATATGAAGTCGAAACTTTAACGGGCGATTCGATGCACCATTGGTCCGAAATCGCACAGGGAGATGCACGTCAGGTCATCATACATCTCAAGGCTAAAACGATTGGCGTCCATTCTTTTACGCTATCTTTGACTGGACCGTCGCCCATCGATCAGAACCAATGGGAGATACCACGGTTAGAGTTGAATGATTCGCCGAGACAAACGGGAACGCTTATTGTTCAGCCAAGTCCTGGGATTCG